>JBJMHP010000142.1:0-12953 GCA_045807325.1 Actinomycetes bacterium
TTCTACACCCGGCTTGGAATCGGTGATAGGCAGGCGACCATCGGCTGGGCCACCACTCTGCAGCGACTCAACCTGGTGGTCGAGGACACCGAGCCGGGCCTCGCCGACGCCGAACAGCGGCTCCTGCTACGGGTCACGGCCGGCTGGCCGGACGGCGCCGGCTGCAACGTGCTGCGGAGCGCGCCGCCCGACAGCCCCCTGGAGCTACCGGTCGCCCTCGACGTCGCCGTGCCGGATGGGCTGCCGCTGGCCCTACAGCTGAGCATGACCTCGATCGAGCGGGTCGGCTCCACCTGGAAGGCGCGGCCCCTCGGGACGATCGGGCGGACCTTTGCGGCGCCCGGATACGGGGCGGGCCAGCACGTCGACAGCGACCAGAGCTTCACCGCCACCTACACGATCACGCCCGCATAGTTAGCCGTCACCGGCGGGTGGCAGCGGCGGTGGTCACTCGCCGGGGCCCTCCCGTCGCGTCGTCGGTCAGGGCGACCATCCGCCGGGTGCCGACCCGCGCACGCGCCGTCGGCACTCTGTGAGCGTGCACGGAGGCTGTGGCGGGCGCTGCGGACCCTGGCCGCCACCCACCTGGCCGAGGTCGAGCGGCTCACCCGAGGCCGATAGCCCGGACCCCATTGCCGCCGTGGGCGCCGCCCGCCTCCGCCCACCGCGAGCGGCGGCTCGGTTGCCGGTGGCCGCGCCATCCCAGGCCGGTCATGGCCGCAGCGTGACCGGAGGCTGGGCGGCGAGCCGCTCGGCGCGGCGGCGGATGCCGAGCAGGAGCTTGCGCATCATCGGGAAGTCACCGAACTCGAACAGGACCACGGTGAGCAGCGCCACCCCCGGTGCCGAACGCCACGGGTACCGCTCCTTGAGCCGTGTCACCAGCCGCGTGCCACCGCCGTCGAGTGGGCGAAGCATCCATGCCCAGGTGCTGTGCGGCTTAGCCCACAGCAGCCACCGGTTGGACTGGAAGGCCTCGACCTTGAACGCGGTCATCTCCGTGACCTTGCGCGACATCGGCACCCAGTCACCCACCTGGGTCTGCTGGAGGGGCAGGACTTCGTCGGCGCTGGGCCGGGCGGCGTTGTCGAACAGGTCATAGCTGTAGAAGCCGGCCCGCCCGGTGCCGAGCTGCACGATCCAGGGCCACACCAGCTCAGGCGATGCCTGGATGGTGATGGCCCGAGTGGCGCTGAAGGAGGGGTCGGGCACGAGCTCGTCGCCGGGCATGGCCGCGGTCACCTCGGCATCGGTTGCCCCTCAGCGCAGGTGCCAGTGCCGGTACAGCGGCGCCGTCAGGAACCGCGGCGACGCGACCAGGACCTCTGCCGTCATCCGAGCTAGCCCTGTCTTCCGCACATGCGGAGGCGTGGGGCTGATCGGGTTGGGGTTGATCGAACCATGGCTGAGTTGTTGTGCTGGCGTGGCTTGGGGTCTGGGAGTATCCCGCGGTGCCTCCACAGCAGCCAGGACAGCGACCGCGGCGGCAGCGCGCCCGCTACGGCCCGCCCAGCGTCGAGAAGCTGCTGGGAGCGCTGCCGGTAGTGGCTAGCTTCTGCCGGCGCCTTGACCTGCGGGGCATCGTCGATCGGGCCTGCCCGGTCCGGGAGGTGGCCACCCTGACCCACGGGCAGGTCATCGAGGTGCTGGTCGCCAACCGGCTGACCTCCCCGACCCCGCTGCGGCGGGTGGAGGACTGGGCGGCGACCTGGGCGGTCGAGGAGACGTTCGGGATCGCGCCGGCGGCGCTGAATGACGACCGCATCGGCCGTGCGCTGGACGCCATCGCGCCCAACCTCGAGCAGATCGTGGGGTCGGTCGGCGCCCAGGCGGTCGCCGCCTTCGGCCTGGAGGTGGTCCGGCTGCATTGGGACATGACCTCGATCTCGCTGTACGGCGCCTACGACCAACCCGAGGACGGCTTCGTGACCCCCCGGTTCGGCCATCCCAAGGACCGCCGCCCCGACCTCAAGCAGGTGCAGACCGGCCTTGGGGTCAGCGGTGACGGTGGCGTGCCGGTGTGGCATCGCGCCTACGACGGCGGCGCCGGCGAGGTCGCCCAGGTCGCCGGGGCGATGCGCGCGCTCGGCAAGCTGGCCGGGCCGCGCCGCTTCCTGCTCGTCGGGGACTCCAAGCTGGTCTCCTACGCCAACCTGCGCGACATCATGGCCGCCGAGGTGGAGTTCATCGCCCCGGCCTCCAAGACCTATGTGGGTGCCGAGGTGCTGGCAGCCCTGGACCCTGCCGCGGCCACCCCGGTCGACTACCTGGCCGAGCGTGACCAGGGAAAGCCGCCGGACCAGCGGGGCAGCTACCGGGTCGTGGAGGACACCATGACGCTGGCCGGCAAGCGCCAGCGTGACCCGGTGCTGCACCTGCGCCGGGTGTTTGTGTGGTCCAGCGCCCGCGCCGACGCGGCCGCCACCGCCCGGGCCAAGAAGCTCGACCGGGCCCGGGACGACCTTCAGCGGCTCACCCGGGGCCTGGGCAGCCGCCACTACCCCAACGCCCACGCGGTCACCGCCCGGCTGGCCGCCATCAGCCGCAGCCGCCGGGTCACCGACCTGCTGTGCGCCCAGGTCGGCACCGACCAGGCCACCGGCAAGCCGACCCTGACCTGGTGGTTCGACCCCGACGCGCTGGCCGCCGAGCAAGCCACCGACGGCTGGTACGCGCTGCTGACCAACCTGGACCCCGCCCAGGCCAACGCCGCCGAGGTGCTGGCCCGCTACAAGGGCCAAGAGGTGGTCGAGCGTCGCTACGGCACCTTCAAGGGCCCGCTGGCGGTCGCACCGCTGTTCGTGCAGTCCAACCGGCGCATCCAGGCGCTGGTCACCGTGATCTGCCTGGCTCTGCTGATCTTCTGCCTGGTCGAACGCCAGGTCCGCCGGGCCATCGCCCCCGACCTCACCCTCCAGGGCCTGTACGTCGGCCAGCCCGCCAAGCCCACCGGACGGCTCATCTTCGAGACCCTGGCCCGGCTGCGGCTGATTCCCGCCGGCGGCCACGACCCCCCGATCATCCCCCAACCCCCACCGCTGCAAGCCCGACTGCTGCAACTGCTGGAGGTCGACCCCACCCAGCTCCCCTGACCATACCGAGGACCCGATGGACCCCAACGGCTTCAACCCTCCACGGCTCGCCATGTGCGAAGGACCCGGCTAGCCGCAGGCCGCCTTGACGTAGGGATAGGGGTCCACCGGGGCGCCGCCGCCCGGGTGGACCTCGAAGTGCACGTGGGGGGCGGTGAAGCGGGCGTTGCCGGTCTGGCCGTTGATGGCGATCAGCTCGCCCGCCTTGACCCGCTGCCCCACGGTGGAGGTGTACCGCATGAGGTGGGCGTAGTAGTACTCGTTGCCGTCGGCGCCCCGCAGGTACAGGCTGATGCCGCCCAGCGAGCTGGTGGTCTGTCGGCTGACGACCCCGTCGACGATGGCATGCACCTTGTTGCCCAAGGGGTTCATGATGTCGGTCCCCTTGTGGGCCCGGCCGCCGGAGCGGGGGGCCCCCCAGGAGTCGACGAACGAGAACGGCTTGGACACCGGGCAGGACTCCCAGCGCCCGTTGACCAGGTGGGTCTTGTTGAACCCGGCCAGCTTGTCGGCGACGTTCTTGGCCTTCTCGAAGGTGCGGGTCAGCTTGGCCACGGTCTCCTTGGACCGCCGCTCCAGCTTGTCCATGGCGACCATGGCCGCCTTCACGTCCCGGATGGCGTCCTCGTAGCTGTCGTAGGCGACCTTGGCGTCGGCCACGGCTTCGACCTGGCCCTCCTGGAGGATGGTCTCGAACTCGACCCGGCTCACCACCACCTCGGCGCTGCTGCCCAGGATCCCCGACAGGGGCCGGGTGCCGCCGGCCTTGTAGAGGGAGGTGACGTGCCCGCCGAGGGCCCGCCTGGCCTTGGCCAGGTCGTCGCGGACGTAGCCGAGGCGGCTGTTGGCGGCCTGGAGGCGCTGCTCGGCGAAGCTGCGCTCGCTCTCGATCTGGTCCAGCTCCCGGGTGGCGTCGTCCAGGGCCGCCTGCATGCGCTTCTGGCGGGCCTTGGCGGTCGCGAGATCGTCGGCCCCACCGGGCAGGGCCACGCCGATGACCAGCGCGGCCATCACCAGCCCGACCGCGATGAAGCGGGATCTTGGCACGTCTCGCCTCCGTCGGGGGCACGGATCGAGAAAACTGCGGGGACGCCCGGTTTGGGGGGAACCGAACGCTGGCAGCGGACGATAGCACAGCCCAGGCCGCTCGCAAAAATGGAGCCTGTGGACAAAAAGCGGCCCCCGCGGCTGGCGCGGGGGCCGATGATCGTCCGTCGGCCGGCGGTGGATGCCGGCGTTCGCGGTCGGGCCGGTGGAGGATTCGCGGCCGCCGCGAGGTGAGCAGTTCTGTCAGCCGTCGGCCGGCGGACGTTCGATGTGGCGGGCCACCGGGAGCGTGGTCCGCCTGCTACCCGTCGGGTGGAGTCTCCAAGCCATCCGCCCCCTTCGTCACGGCCTGACCGTGACCAAGTGCTTGCGGGCTATCGACGCCCCATCATGTGCCACGAGACCCCGGTTCGTAAACAGCTCACTTGACGAGCGTTCCGGGCGGGGTTCGCCTACGCTCTAGCCCCATGGGAGAAGCCCGGATGCTGGCCGCCTGCCGGGGCGAGCCGGTCGACCGCACCCCCGTCTGGTTCATGCGCCAGGCTGGACGCTGCCTCGCCGGCTACCGGCGGCTGCGCGAGCGCCACGGGATCCTCGAGATCACCCGCACCCCGGAGCTGTGCGCGCAGGTGACCACCATGCCGGTGGACACCTTCGGGGTCGACGGGGCGGTGCTGTACGCCGACATCATGCTGCCCCTGTACGGCATGGGTGTGCCCTTCTCCATCGACCCCGGGGTCGGGCCGATCGTCCACCGGCCGGTGCGGGACAAGGCGGCGGTCGAGGCCCTGCGGCTGGTGGAGGCCGAGGAGGCGACCCCCGAGCTGTTCGAGACCATCCGCATGCTCCGTCGCGACCTGGACGGGCGGGCCGCCCTGATCGGGTTCGCCGGCGCCCCCTACACGGTCGCCTCCTACCTGATCGAGGGCCGGCCCTCCAAGGAGCACGCCCGGGCCAAGGCCCTGCTGTACGGCGACGGGCCGCTGTGGCACCGGCTGATGGAGACCCTCACCGAGGTCACCGTCCGCTACCTGCGCGCCCAGGTGGCGGCCGGGGTCCAGGTGGTACAGCTGTTCGACTCCTGGATGGGAGACCTGGGCCAGGCCGAGTACGAGGCGGCCGTGCTGCCCTACAGCCGGCGCATCTTCGAGGCCGTGCGCGCCACCGGGGTGCCGACCATCCACTTCGGCACCGGCACGGTCGGGCTGCTGGAGGCGATGGCCGCCGCCGGCAGCGACCTGGTCAGCGTCGACTGGCGGGTCCCGCTGGACGAGGCCTGGCGGCGGATCGGCCCCGACAAGGGCATCCAGGGCAACCTGGACCCGGCGGTGCTGCTGGCCCCCTTCGAGGTGGTGGTCCGCCGGGCCGACCGGGTCCTGCGGGCGGCCGGGGGCCGCGACGGCCACATCTTCAACCTGGGCCACGGGGTCCTCCCCGACACGCCCTCCGACCACCTGGCCCGGCTGGTCGAGCACGTCCACAAGACCACCGAGAGGACCGCCGTTGCCAACCCCTGAGGACCCCGCCCCCACCGGGGTGCTGCTGATGACCTACGGCTCGGCCGCCGACGCCGAGGAGGTCCCGGCCTACCTGCGCAGCGTCCGCGGGGGCAGGGAGGCCGACCCGGAGCTGGTGGCCGAGTTCCAGCGCCGCTACCGGCTGATCGGCTGGTCGCCGCTGGTCCGCATCACCCTGGAGCAGGGGGCGGAGCTCCAGCGGCTGCTGGACGCCACCCACGGCGCGGGCCGCTACCGGGTGGAGGTCGGCATGCTCCACTCCGAGCCCCGGATCGACGAGGCGGTGGCCCGGCTGGCCGTGGCCGGGGCACGGCGGCTGGTCGGGATTGTCCTCTCCCCCCAGTGGTCGCCGGTGATCATGGGCGGCTACCGGCGGGCCCTGGACACGGCCGCCTGGCGACTCGGCCCCGACGCCCAGGTCGTGCTGGCCGGACCGTGGCACCACACCCCGGCCTTCCTCGACGCCCTGGCCGGGCGGGTCACCCAGGCCCTCGCCCGACTCGACCCCGACGTGCCGGTGCTCTTCACCGCCCACAGCCTGCCCAAGGCGGTGGTCGACCGCGACCCCGGCTACCTGGACCAGATCGCCGAGACGATCGACGCCGTGGTCGAGCGGACCGGCCTTGACCGGGGCCGCTGGCAGTTCGCCTACCAGTCGGCCGGCCACAGCCCCGAGGAGTGGCTCAAGCCCGACCTCAAGGACCTCCTCCCCGGCCTCCGTGCCGCCGGACACCGGGCGGTCCTGGTCGTGCCCGTCCAGTTCCTGGCCGACCACCTCGAGATCCTCTACGACATCGACATCGCCGCCCGCGAGGAAGCCGAGGAAGCCGGCCTGACCTTCCACCGGATCGAGCTGATGAACACCTCCCCAGCCTTCATCCGCGCCCTCGCCGACGTGGCCCTCGACCAGGAGCACTCCTCCCAACCCACCGCCTGACGGCGACGGCGCACCCCGGAACCTCACCGTCCGTGCGGGTGCTGCGGCCCCTGGGCAGCCCGGAACCTCACCGTCCGGTGTCGGGGCCCCCGGAGGGGGAGCGTAGCCGACCGTCAGATGGGGTGCTCGCGGTTGTCCACAGCCCGTCCGGGGGACGGGTCGGGACCCAGCTCCGCCGTGGCGGCACTGGGGTCGGAGTCGGCCGGGGCGTTCTCAGACACCCAGTCGGGCCGGGTGGCCCCGCGCTCCAGGTCGGATCGGGTGGGCTCCGGGGCCGCGGTGTCTGGGGTGCGGGCTCGGGTGCGGGAGACGTCGAGGAGGATGCCGGCGCCGAGGACGATCAGGAGCAGAGGCCAGATCCAGCGGAGGCGGAGGGCCTGGTCGGCCTGGCCGATCAGGAACAGGAGGCCGAGTCCGGCGAAGGCGAAGCCGAAGGTCAGGGAGACGGGGTCGAGCTCGTGGCGCCGCATCATGGGGCCTCCGCGGGGGCGGGTGGCTTGGGGGTGGCCGGGGTGGTGAAGGGCTCGGCGAACGGGCCGGCCTGGTCGAAGGCGCGGGGGTCGCTGGCCCGGCGGACCTCGATGACGCCGTAGCCCGCCTGGAGGTCGAGCCTGACGGTGGGGGCGGTGGTGCCTCTGGCCGGGGGCTTGGTGGGCGGCTCGGTCACCGACGAGTCGACCTGGGCGCCGGTGTCGACGTGCCCCAGCAGGTCGAGGCTGCCGACCCCGACCCGGCCGCGGACGTTGGCCGCGACCTCGTCGGGCACCACCACCAGCAGCCGCCCTCCGGCCACGCTGGCCTGGATGGGCGGCGCACCCGGCCCGAACCTGACCTTGGACAGGTCGAGGACCAGCTCGCCGCCGGCCAGGCGGTAGCCGGAGCGGACCTCGGCCGGGGTGGTCGGCTGGAACAGGCGCTCGGCCACCCCGCCCTTGACCGGTACCGAGCCGGCCAGGGCGGTCAGGGCGACCACCGGCACGGCCAGCAGGCCGACCGGGATCAGCCCCCAGGCCCGGCCCCACCAGGTGCCGACCAGCATTCCGGCCCCCAGGACGGTCAGGAACACGGCCAGCACCTGCCCGAGGGAGAGGTCGACCACCCCCAGGTTGTCCAGGGCCAGGGCCAGCCCGGTCGCGATCAGGGCGACGGCGAAGGTGAGCGGGCCGAGGAACGCCCGCCGCCGGGGCCGGCTGGGGGGCGGGGGCCCCCAGCCGGCAGCCTGGTCGGGCGGTGGCGGCGGCGACCACACGGGCACGTCCGGCGGGAGGGGGGTCGTCCCCCGGTCGGAGGCGGGTGGTGGGGCCAGCGGCTCGGTGGTGGCCGTGCTGGTGGGCGCCGGCGGGACCGCCGGCAGCGGGGCGGCGGCCGTGGTCGGGCCCGGCCCGCCCCCGCCGGGCGGCGGCCGGCGGTCGGGCGGGTCCAGGTCGTCCTGGCGGAACAGGAAGATCCCGAAGGCGATCAGGGCGATCGCCCAGATCACGCTGGGCTCGGAGAAGGCGCTGGCCAGGATGGCCACGGCCAGCAGGATCAGCCCGGCTCCGATATAGCTGCGCAGGCCGCTGGGCGGGCGGCGGAGCACGGCGGAGGCCAGCGACTGGTCGCTGCCGGCGACCGGGACCAGCAGCCAGGCGATCAGGTAGGCGAGCAGCCCGAAGCCTCCGAACGGCACCAGGACGATGAACCCGAGACGGACCACCCAGGCCTCGATGCCGAGGTAGTCGGCGATGCCGCCGGCCACGCCGGCGAACATCCGGCGGTCGGCCCGTCGGGTGAGCCGCCGTACGGCCCCAGGCGCGGCCCCGGCCGGGGGCCCGGGCGCGGGCCCGGATGCCGGCCCGGCGCCGGGGGCGGCCGGGGGCGGCTCGATCGCCGGTGGAGGTTGGGCGGTGGACGATGCGGTGGCCGGGGACGGCGCCTGCTCCCCTGGCGAGGCCTCGGGGGGACGCTCGGACATGGCGGGTTCTCCTCGTGACGGCTGTGGACGTTGCAAGCAGCCTGCTCCCCCACCGGGCCGGCCGCCATCGGGGATCACCCTGGCCGTTCCCCGATCCCGGCCGGCTCCGGTCAGGGTCGATCCCCATGGCCGGGCCCGTCCCGCCATGCCACCATGGCCTCCAGACACCACCCCGAACCAGGAGGCGAGCTCCCACGGCGACCCAGCAGGTCCCCCACCGACCGGCCAGCCCGGCGGCCATCGTCCGCAGCCGCGACAACCGGGTGCTGCTGGGCGTGGCCGGCGGGCTCGGCGAGCGGCTCGGCGTCGACCCGGTCCTCGTCCGGGTCGCCTTCGCCGTGCTGGCCATCGCCGGCGGCTCCGGGGTCGTCCTGTACCTGCTGGCCTGGGCGGTCTCGGTCGAGCCGGACGACGAGCTGGCCAGGGCCCGGCCGCCCCGGCGGCCCTCGGCCAGGCAGGCCGTCGCCCTGGGGCTGGTCGTGCTCGGCACCATGCTGCTGCTGCGCGAGGTCGGCCTGTGGTTCGGCGACCGGATCGTCTGGCCGATCGCCCTGGCCGCGGCCGGCTCGGCGGTCATCTGGGCCCGCAGCGACGACCGCGACCGGGCCCGCTGGGCCCGCCTCCCCGGCAACCCGATCGAGGCCATGTTCACCGGCCGGGTCGGCCTGATCCGCGTGGTGGTCGGTGGCCTGCTGGTCGCCAGCGGCCTCGGCCTCGGGTTCGCCAACACCGGGGCCGACCTGGCCGCGGCCGGCGACGCCCTGCTCGGGGTGGCCATCACCGTGATCGGGCTCGGCCTGATCTTCGGCCCCTGGGCGACCCGGCTGGCCGCCCAGCTGGCCGAGGAGCGCCGCGGCCGCATCCGCTCCGAGGCCCGCGCCGAGATGGCCGCCCACCTGCACGACTCGGTGCTGCACACCCTGGCCCTGATCCAGCGGGCCGACGCCTCGCCGGAGGTCGTCGGCCTGGCCCGCCGGCAGGAGCGCGAGCTGCGGGCCTGGCTCTACCGGGCCCCGGTGCCGCCGGAGGGCCGGCTGCGCCCGGCCGTCGAGGCGATCGCGACCCGGGTCGAGCAGCGCCACAACGTGCCCGTCGACATCGTGGTCGTCGGCGACGCCCCCCTCGACGAGGCCGGCAGGGCCCTGGTCGACGCCTGCCAGGAGGCCGCGTTCAACGCGGCCAGGCACTCGGGGGCGCCGCTGGTCTCGGTCTATGTCGAGGTGGAGCCGGACCAGCTCACCGGGTTCGTCCGCGACGAGGGCAAGGGGTTCGACCCCGATGAGGTGCCATCGGACCGGCGCGGCATCGCCGACTCGATCCGCGGCCGGATCCGTCGCCGCGGCGGCACCGTCACGATCCTCTCCGCCCCCGGCGAGGGCACCGAGGTCCAGCTCCGCCTGCCGAGGAGCGAGTCATCATGATCAAGGTCTTCCTGGTCGACGACCACCACTTCTTCCTGTCGGGGCTGCGGGCCGAGCTGGGCTCGGAGTTCGAGATCGTGGGCGAGGCCGGCGAGGTGGACGCGGCCGTCGACGGCATCCGGCGGACCCGGCCGGACGTGGTGCTGCTCGACGTGCACCTGCCCGGCGGGGGCGGCCGGGCGGTCCTGGAGGCGGTCCGCCAGACCGACCAGGACATCCGCTTCCTGGCCCTGTCGGTGTCGGACGCGGCCGAGGACGTCATCGGCGTGATCCGGGCCGGGGCCCGCGGCTATGTCACCAAGACGATCTCCCCACCCGACCTGGCCGCCGCCATCCGCCGGGTCCAGGGCGGCGACGCCGTGTTCTCGCCCCGCCTGGCCGGGTTCGTGCTCGACGCCTTCCACGGCGACCTGACCGGCGTCGTCGACCCCGAGCTGGACCAGCTCACCGCCCGCGAACGCGAGGTCCTACGCCACATCGCCCGCGGCTTCACCTACAAGGAGGTCGCGCGGCGACTCCACCTGTCGGTCAAGACGGTGGAGACCCACGTGTCCTCGGTGCTGCGCAAGCTCCAGCTCTCCAGCCGCCATGAGCTGACCCGATGGGCCAGCGACCGCCGGCTGGTCTAGAGGGATTCCTCACGCTTTGCCGCAGAGGTTTCCTGATACGTGATTGCCTGATTCAGCGTTGATAGGCATGATTGTCCGATAGAGGTCCGTCGACCGGACCTTTGCGGTGGGGCGCACGAGCCGGAGAACTGCGATGGAGCAGCAGGCCGAGCTGGCACTGGCCGACCTTCCGGTCGCCCCGGCGTCGCTGCGCGCCGTGGCCGCGCTCCACGTCCCGACCATCCGGCCCCCGTTCCCGGCCGTCCATCACCTCCAGGCCGACCGCTCGGCCGTCGGGCGGGCGGTGGCCCTGTGGGCCGCGGCCAGGCGGGCCGCCGACCTGGGCCGGCCGCACACGGCCGCCCGCCTGTGGGCGCGGCGCTGGACCCGGCGGACCACCGGCCCCTGGTCCCAGGCGGCCGTCCTGACCGGGCCGGAGGCGATCATCCCGGTCGACCGCTTCGTCGCCTACCTGGAGGAGGCCGAGCGCGCCTTCCCCGACGAAACCCCCGCCGACCTCCTCTCGCGCATCCGCAACACCTATTACTCGGGCTTCCTGGTCTCCCAGCTGCTGCCCGACGCCCGCGCCCACGGGAGCCGGACCCTGCACGGCAACCCGCGGCTGGGCCAGACCGCCCACCGCCACCTGACGGCCAGGGCCGACGAGAACGACGTCGGCGACAACCCGTCCCCCTACGTCCTGCTCCTCTCGGGCGAGCAGGTCGACATCGGCCACCTGCTCCTGGGCCTGGACGCTCTGCTCCACCCCCGCACGACCGTGCCCTTCTCGGCCTACGGCGTGCCCAACATCGACGCCACCGGCTGGGTGGCCGACGTCGGGATGGCCTCGGTCTGGACCACCAGGCATGCCGAGGGCGAGCCCGACCCGCGGGTCTCGCGCCGGCTGCCCCTCCCCGACCGGGACGCCTACTACCTGATGTCGGCCCCCGACGCCGACCTGCTCGGCGACGTCGACGTGTTCGCCATGTGCGCCCAGTGGGCGCTGGCCGCCGGCCAGCCCCTGTCGGCCGCCCTGCGCGCCTACTACCTGGGCCGGAAGGGCCGGCCGCCGGGCATGCGCTGGCGCTGGCGGGCGTTCGCGTCGGTCAACCGCCTCACCTACCGCCGGGGCGGCGGGCGCGTCGCCTGGGACCCCGCCTGGTGGCCGGGCTGGGTGCGGCGCATCGACCGCTTCAACAACGTCTACGGGGCCGGGGTCGGGGGCTCGCTGTGGGGCACCCTCACCCGGCCGACCTCCCGAGCCTGGCCGGAGACCCCCTACATGCTGACGGCGTTCCTGGCCTGGGCCCGCCCGCTCCTGGAGGCCGAGTTCGCCACCTGGTCCTAGGCGGCCTCGTCGCAGGGCGGCAGGGTCGTCGTGGTGGTCGTCGAGCCGCCCGGCGTCGTGGTCGTGGTGGTCGTCGAGGTGGTGGTCGGCTCGCCCGTGGTGGTGGTCGTCGTCGACTGGCACGGCTTGGTGGTGGTGGTGCTGGAGGAGGAGCCGGTGGTCGACGGCACCGTGGTCGTGGGCGGCCGCGTTGTCGTGGTGGACGGCCGGGTCGTCGTGGTGGACGGCCGAGTGGTCGAGGTCGGCGGCCGGGTCGTGGTGGTGGCCCGCCTGGTCGTGGTGGTCGGCTCGCTGACCGGCGACCCGGTGCTGGAGGCGCTGGTGGTGGACGCCCCGGTGGTCGGGGCCGAGGGGGCCGTCCCGGTTGGGACCGGCGGGCCGGGGGCGACGCCGCCCTGGTAGAGGCGGGCCCAGCCGAGGACCGCGTCCACATAGGGCCAGGAGTGGTTGTAGCTGTAGACCGCCTGGCGGAGCCGGGCCGGGTCGGTCAGGTCCCCGCCGCTCAGGCAGAGGTAGCCGGCGGCGCTCACGGCCGCGTCGAACAGGTTGTTGGGGTCGGCGACCTGGTCGCCGCTGCCGTCGCGGCCCAGGGAGCGCCAGGTCCCCGGGAGGAACTGCATCGGCCCGACCGCCCGGTCCCAGACCGTGTCCCCGTCCCAGCGGCCGCCGTCGCTGTCGGGGATGGCGGCCACGCCGCGGCCGTCCAGCGGCGGCCCGGTGATCCGGGGGCTGACCGCCCCGGCCGCGCTGAACCGGGTCGCCGCCCCCCCGAACAGACCGTGGTTCGACTCGATGCGGCCGATGCCGGCCAGGACCGTCCAGGAGAGCCGGCAGCCCGGGTCGTACCCTACCGCCCAGGTCGCGGCCTCCCGGTAGGCCCGCAGGGTGAGGGCGGGGATGGCCCGGCCGGAGCCTCCCGGGGCCGTCCAGGCGGCAGGGCTGGCGGTGGCGCCGGCTCCGCCGGCCGCCCGGCGGGCCGCCGCCCGGTCGCGCTCGGCCTCTGCCGCCGCCTCGCGTCCCCGCTGCCAG
>JBJMHP010000143.1:0-9626 GCA_045807325.1 Actinomycetes bacterium
CCAGCGACGGCCGCACCATCGAATGCGACCTGGTACTGGTCGGCGCCGGCGCCGTCCCCCGCACCGACCTGGCCGAGGCGGGCGGCCTGCCCATCCGGAACGGCGTACTGGTCGATGAGCGGCTGCAGGTCCTCGGGGCGGACGGCATCTTCGCCGCCGGCGACGTGGCCGCCGCCTGGCATCCCCGCTATCAGCGGTACCTCCGGGTCGAGCACTGGGCCAACGCGTTCAATCAGGGCCCGGCCGCGGCCCGCAGCATGCTCGGCATCCCCACCAGCTACGCGCGGCTTCCCTACTTCTACTCCGACCAGTACGACCTGGGCATGGAGTACTCAGGACTCGCGGCGACCTGGGACCAGGTGGTGGTCCGCGGCGATCCCGCCACGCACGCGTTCCTCGCCTTCTGGCTCAAGGACGGGCGGGTCGTGGCCGGCATGCACGCCAACGTCTGGGACGTTACAGAGGCCATCCAGACCCTGATCCGCAACGGCCGGCCGGTCGACCCCGAGCGGCTAGCCGACCCCGACATCCCCCTGGACCAGGTGACCGGCGACCGATCCGGCGCGCTGGCGACGGGGGGCACCCAATGACTATGCTGGAGCGTCTGTATGGCGAGCAGGGTCAGAGTCCGTGGCTTGACAACCTCACCCGCGTCCATCTGCGCGATGGCACCCTCGGTCGGCTGGTGGCTGGGGGGGTCCGGGGGGTGACGGCCAACCCGACGATCTTGGCCAGGGCGATCGAGGGCTCCGACGCCTACCACGAGCAGTTCGCGACCCGTATCGGCCAGGGGCGTCCGGTGCTGGAGGCCTACTGGGACCTGGTCGCCGACGATGTCGTCGCCGCGCTGGGGGTGCTGCGGCCGACCTTCGATGCCAGTGGCGGCAGCGACGGGTTCGTGTCGGTCGAGGTCGCCCCCGAGCTGGCCCGCGACACCGACGCCACCATCGCCGCCGCCCGCCAGCTGCATGAGCGGATCGCCCAGCCGAACCTGTTGGTGAAGATCCCGGCCACCGGCCAGGGCGTGCCCGCCATCCAGGCGATGATCGCCGAGGGTCGCAGCATCAACATCACCCTGATCTTCTCCCTGGCCCGCTACGCCGAGGTGATCGAGGCCTACCTTGCCGGGCTCGAGACCCTGGCCCGGCGGGGCGGCGACCTCGCCTCGGTGCACAGCGTGGCCTCGTTCTTCGTCAGCCGGGTCGACAGCGAGGTCGACCGCCGCCTGGACGCCGTCGGCACCGGCGACGCGTTGGCGCGGCGGGGCCAGGCCGCGGTCGCCCAGGCCAAGCTGGCCTATCGGCTGTTCGGTGTCCGTTTCGCCGGTGAACGCTGGGAGCGGCTGGCGGCCCGGGGGGCCCGGGTGCAGCGGCCGCTGTGGGCGTCGACCTCGACCAAGGACCCCGCCTACCCCGACACCCGGTACGTCGACAGCCTCATCGGGCCTGACACGGTCACCACCCTGCCCGAGCCGACCATCGCCGCCTTCGAAGACCACGGCACCCTCGCCCCCACCATCACCAGCGGGGTCGGCGACGCCGAGGCGGTGATGGACACCCTGGCCGAGGTGGGGGTGGACATGGACGACGTCGGCCGGACCCTCGAGGAGCAGGGCCTGGCCAGCTTCCACCAGTCGTTCGTCCACGTCCTCCAGCTGCTCCAGGCCAAGGCGGGCCAGCTGGCGGCCTGCTGACATGGACTGGGCTGGCTGGGCGCTGTTCGGCCTGGTGGCCACCGCCGCCCTGACCGCGGTGATGATCATGGCCCAGCTGGCCGGGCTGACCCGGCTCGACCTGCCGCTGCTGCTGGGCACCATCGTCACCCCAGACCCCGACCGGGCCCGGGTGGCCGGGTTCTTCCTCCATCTGCTGATCGGGCAGGGGTTCGCCCTCGGCTATGCCGCCTGCTTCTCGCTGCTGGGTCGGGCCAGCTGGTGGCTGGGCGGGCTGCTCGGGCTGCTGCATGTGGCGGTCTCGCTCACCATCTTCGTCCCCCTCCTGGCCGGGGTGCATCCGCGTATGGCGTCGCATCGGGCCGGTCGATCCTCGACCGCGGTGCTGGAGCCGCCCGGGCTGGGTGGCCTCAACTACGGCGGCCAGACCCCGGTTGTCACCATCGCCGCCCACCTCAGCTACGGCATCGCCCTGGGCGTGCTGCTCGGGACCCGCTGACATGGGCCAACTGTTCCCGACCGCCGGCCAGCGGGCTCGGCCCATCGAGGGCTACGGGCTGCTCGGTGACACCCGCACCGCCGCCCTTGTCGGCTCCGACGGGGCCATCGACTGGCTGTGCGTGCCCCGCTTCGACGGCCAACCGGTGTTCGGCCGCCTGGTCGGTGGGCCGGCGGCGGGCAGCTTCGGCATGGGGCCAGCCGGAGCGGCCCCGGTCATCACCCGCCGCTACCGACCCCACACCGCCACCCTTGCCACAACCTGGGACACCCCGGGCGGGCGGCTCACCCTGACCGAGGGGATGATCGCCGACGTCACCGGCCGGCTGTTGCCGTCCAGCCTGCTGGTACGCCGGCTCACCGCCGCCGACGGCCCGGTCGAGGCCGTGATCGAGTTCGATCCCCGCCTCGGCGAACACCACCAGCATTGTGGTGCGTGCTATCGGCGCACCGGAGGATCCCAGTCCCGGACGCGACCATGCCGGACGAACTGGCCAAGCATCGAAGCGGGGGTGCATTTGCTCGCGCCAACGAAGGCGGGGAGGGGGGCGGCCGGGGTGGTGGCCGATATCGCCAAGCTGTCGGTGGGCCGCGAGGCGTACAACACCCGCGAGCTGGCCACCGACCACGAACAGTATCTGTCCGGGCACGGGGAGTCCCCAGGCCGCACGGCCGCAATGCGGCGCCGGCCCTTTGACCCGGTCGGGTTCGACCACCGGACGTCCAGAGAAGGTGACCCGCTGTTGCATACCCATCTGGTGGTGGCAACCGGTCCAGGGGCCGGACGGCCGCTGGACAGCGTTGGACGGCCGGGACCTGTATCGGCATCGGCTGGCCGCGGACACCATGATCCGGGACGGCCAGTGGTGCGGTAACCTCCCAAGCTCCTGAAGGGGAGGTGCCATGACCACCCAGGTGCTGACCGGCCTTCTGCTGCTGGTCCTGCCGGTCGCCTACAACCTGCTCTTCACCCTGCTCGCCCGGCGCTTCGACTACCCCGACATCCTGCGCCAGCCAACCAGCCAGGTTCTGGCCCGGTTCGCCGCCGGGGGCAGCCGCCTGGTCCTCACCTGGTGGGGGTTCGCCATGAGCGCGGTCCTGCTCGCCCCAGCCGTGGTGCTGGTGTCGGCCACCCTGGCCGACGCCGACCCCACGGTGCTCGCGCTGGCAACTGCGACTGGGCTCCTGGCCGCGCTGGTCCAGTTCCTTGGCCTGGTCCGCTGGCCGTTCGCGGTTCCCCACCTCGCCCGCCTCGCTGCCGACCCGGCGGCCACCCCGGCGACCCGCGACGCCGTGGAGGTCGTCTTCCAGACCCTCAACCGCTATCTCGGCGTGGCGGTCGGCGAGCACCTCGGGTACCTGTTCACCGGGCTGTGGACGGCGCTGGCCGGAGTCTCCCTGATCCAGTCGGACTTGCTGCATCCGCTGTTCGGCGTCGTCGGGCTACTGCTGGCGCCGCTGTTCGTACTTGGCTCGTTGGAGTTCGTGGGAGCGTTCGAGCCTCGCGGCTGGGGGCTGGCCGGGTCCCTGGTCCAGCTGGCCTACATCGGTTGGTCGGTCTGGCTGCTGGCCCTGGGGATCGGCCTGCTCGTCACCGCCTAACGGCCTGGAATCCCAGGTGGCTGCGGGAGCGGCCAGGTTCGGGAGCGCAGGTGCTCCGGTTGCTGGCCTGGAGGCCGGTGATGGTCCCTGGCCCATTCCTAACTCTCCGGCTCGAACACCTGACGGATCTCGATCTCGGCCTCGGCGCCGTACTCGCCCGGGTAGATCCGGGACCACGCCTCGAACGGGAACCGCTCGGCCCATTCGACGGCCTCGTCCATCGACGGCACCTGCAGGATCCAGTAGCCCGCGATCAGCTGCTTCGACTCGGGGAACGGCCCGTCGATGACAGCACGGTCCCCCCCGGAGAACTTCACCCGCCTCCCCTCGGCGCTCGGGAGCAGCCCCGCCAGGTCGAGAAGCACTCCGGCCGTTTTAAGTTCGTCGTTGTACCTGCCCATCGCGGCGAGGAGTTCCTCGCTGGGCGCGGCGCCGGGCTGCGGATCCCCCTTGATCATCAACATCACCCGCATGCCGTGCCTCCTTCGTGTCCGAGCCGGATTTCGGACGGTCTCGACCGAGTGTGACCCTGACCCTTCAGGTGCGTTGGACGGGGTCAAGGTGAGCCTGGGGCGACCATACCCGGTAAGTCGGTCGCCGTCGTTGCCTGGAGCGGGACGCGGGCGGCCCTCGCGGCGGGAGCCTCGTTCTCCCACCACGCCCAGGGTGGAGGGATCTGGCCGGACGGTGCTGGCATGCCCGACCCCCAACCGCAGGCGTTCCCCAACCCAAGGTTGAGTGCACAGGGCGTAGCTATCGCTGGGTGGCCGTGTCAGGCCGGCGGGAGCAGGAGCCGTCGTTCTTCACCGTGATCGTGTGGCGCGACCAGCCAAGCATGCCGCCGAGCCCTGGTGGTCGGCCGGCGGCAATGTTGGTGATGGGTTCCCCGCTTGGGCGAAGGTCATCGTGACCTGGACTCCGTTCACCCAGACCAACTCATAGCAGGCTGCACGATGGGTCAGCTCGACGCAATTCCTCAGCCCTGGGCCTGGCCCTGGGGAGCGGCCGCCAAGACGAGTGGCGGCGACGACCAGGGTGGCGAGGAGCTCCAGCCAGTAGCCAGCTCGACCGCGATTCGACGGGTCGGACGCGGGTGAAGGAGCAGCAGCATGCCGGCGTCCCGGACTAACGGTCGGGCATCCGAGCCCAGTCACCAGTCTCGCCCGCCAATGGCCGGCCGATCAGCCAGTGATGGCCGAAGGGATCAGCCAGCCGACCCTGGCGTAGCCCATACGACTGGTCCGCGACCGGCGCGACCTCGATGGCGCCGATCGCAATCGCGCGCTCGAAGAAGCCGTCTGGGTCGGCGACCAGCAGGTTGAGCCTCACCGTGGTGCCGTCCAGCGCCTGGGGACTGAGACTGGACGCCTCCGGCGCCTCATCGGCCACCCTGAACCGTGCGCCGTCGACGGCCATCTCGGCGACGATCCTGCCGTCCGGGTAGGTGTTGCGGTAGATCTCCTGGGCGCTGAAGGCTTTCTGGTAGAAGGCCACCGCCCGTACCGCATGCCTGACGGTCAGGACGGGAGTGATCGTGGTGTGAAACGTCTCCATGGCTGCACGCTCCTCCAAGCGATGCCGTGGCGGGACCCCCACGTGTCGGTCCGCGACATAGCATGCTCCCCGCTGACGGCGGCATTGCGCGGCTGGTCCGTGCAGGGTCCGCACCGCATCGGGAGCCGCTGGTCCTCGGCGGGCACGAGCGGTCATCGTCGGCGAGTGAGAACCGCAGGTCACATGGCATTCACCGGTACGACCTCGGACAGCGGAGCAGCATGGGACCGGGTTCGAAAGTTGACGTTTGGTCATGTAGAACGCCGGGCGCGCGACCACCAGCAGGTGGGCGCTGAGGCCGAGCAGCGACGGCTCATCCTCCACCAGCCGGGCCGGCCACAGGATCAGCTCCCGGTCCCCAGGGCGGCGAGGCCCCGGGCCCGGTCCACGGGCCCGGGGGAAGATGAGTCAGGAGCGCCGGTACTCCTGGACGGCCCACACGTTGCCGTCGGGGTCCTCGAAGAACAGGTAGCGGGAGCCGGGGGTGCCCTCGGGGCCGAGCTGCTGGACGTCGCCGACGGGGACGCCCCGGCCGGCCAGGGCGTCGCGGACGGCGTCGACGTCCTCGACGACCAGCTGGACCCCCTTGACCGAGCCCGGCTCGCCCAGCGGCAGGCCCTCGCCGATCACCACCGAGCAGGCCGACCCGGTGGGGGTCATCTGCACGACCCGCATGCCCTCGTTGGGGCGGACGTCGTGGTCGAGGTGGAACCCGACCTGCTCGGTGTAGAACGCCTTGGCCGCGTCCACGTCGGAGACCGGAATGGGGACGACCTCCAGCCGCATCTCGATGTCTTGGGCGCCTTGCTGCATGCTTCCTCCCGCGGGACTCGGAACGGAGCACCCATCCTATGGGGAGGAACGGTCATGCTCACCGCGGTGCGGAGTGTCGGCGTCTACGCCGGCGACCAGGAGCGGTCAAAGCGGTTCTTCACCGAGACGCTCGGGTTCGACCTGATCCAGGACACGCCCATGGGCGACGAGCCGGGGGCGCCACGGTGGATCGAGGTGGCGGCGCCCGACCGCAACGTCGTCCTGGTGCTGTTCACCCCCGAGGGGGACCAGGACCGGATCGGGACCTTCTCCAACGTGCTCTTCGAATGCGACGACATCCAGGCCACCCACAAGCAGCTGGCCGCCCGCGGGGTCGAGTTCGCCGAGGAGCCCAGCCGGCAGTTCTGGGGCTGGTGGGCGGTGTTCAAGGACCCCGACGGCAACAGCTACGGCCTCGGCCAGCGCGGCGAGTAGGGGAGGGCGGCGCGGTGCCGGGGGAGTTCGACGGTCTGGTGGCGGCGGTCACCGGCGGCGGCTCGGGGATCGGGCTGGCCACCGTGCGGCTGCTGGCCGCCCGCGGGGCCAGGGTGGCCGCCCTCGACCTGGACCCGTCGGCCGCGGTCGAGCCGGCCGAGGGGCCGCTGGCTCTGGTCGCCGACGTGACCGACCAGGCCTCGGTGGGCGCCGCCATGGCCGCCGTGGCCGACCGCTGGGGCGGCCTGGACGTCCTGGTCAACAACGCCGGCGTCGGCGCCCAGGGCACGGTCGAGGACAACCCCGTCGAGGAGTGGCGGCGGGTCCTGGACGTGAACCTCCTCGGCATGGTCCGCGCCACCCGGGCCGCCCTGCCGCACCTGCGGCGCTCGGGGAGGGCGGCGATCGTCAACACCTGCTCGATCGCCGCCACCGCCGGCCTGCCCGCCCGCGCCCTGTACAGCGCCACCAAGGGGGCGGTGCTCTCGCTCACCCTGGCCATGGCCGCCGACCACCTGCCGGAGGGGATCCGCGTCAACTGCGTCAACCCCGGCACCGCCGACACGCCCTGGGTGCGGCGGCTGCTGGCCGCCACGCCCGACCCGGAGGCCGAGCTGGCCGCCCTCCGGGCCCGCCAGCCGACCGGGCGGCTGGTCTCGGCCGACGAGGTCGCCGCCGCCATCGCGTACCTGGCCAGCCCGCTGGCCTCGGCCACCACCGGCACCGCCCTGGCCGTGGACGGCGGCATGCAGGGCCTGCGCCTGCGGCCCGCGAAGGAGGAGGGATGAGCATGGACGTGCCGACCGTCGCCCTCGGCCGCGGCGGGCTCCGGGTCAGCGCCCTGGCGCTCGGCACCGCCCCGCTGGGCAACCTGTTCGCGCCGGTGGCCGAGGAGGACGCCGCGGCCACCGTCGGCTCGGCCCTCGAGGCCGGCCTCACCTACGTGGACACGGCCCCCCACTACGGGCTCGGGCTGGCCGAGCGCCGCCTCGGACGGCTGCTGGCCGGGGTGCCGCGGGACCGCTTCGTGGTCTCCACCAAGGTGGGGCGGCTGGTGCGCCCGCTGGCCCCGGGCGAGACCGCCGATCCCGAGGGCTTCGCCGACAGCCCGCCGGCCAGGCGGGTCTGGGACCTCTCCGGCGACGGCGTGCGGCGGTCGCTGGAGGAGAGCCTGGAGCGGCTCGGGCTGGACCGGGTCGACATCCTGCTCCTCCACGACCCCGACGACCACGAGCGCGAGGCCTACGAGCAGGCCTTCCCGGCCCTCATCGAGCTGCGGGACCAGGGCGTGGTGACGGCGATCGGGGCCGGCATGAACCAGGCCGAGATGCTCACCCGGTTCGTCCGTGACCGCGACATCGACGTGGTGCTGGTCGCCGGCCGGTACTCGCTGCTCGACCAGCGGGCCCTGGCCGAGCTGCTGCCCACCTGCGCCGCCCGCGGCACCGCGGTGGTGGTCGGCGGGGTGTTCAACAGCGGCCTGCTCGCCGACCCGCGGCCCGGGGCCACCTTCGACTACGCCCCGGCCCCACCCGAGCTGGTGGACCGGGCGGCCCGGCTGGCCGAGGTCTGCGCCAGGCACGGGACGCCCCTGCGGGCGGCGGCCCTGGCCTTCCCGTTCGGCCACCCGGCGGTGACCAGCGTGCTGGTCGGAGCCCGCTCGGCCGCCGAGGTCAAGGACGCGGTGGCCTGCTTCGAGTGGCCGGTCCCCGGCGAGCTCTGGGCCGAGCTGGTCGCCACCGGCCTGCTGCCCGCCGACGTCCCCACCCCGGCGGGCCAGTGGTGAGCCGGGCGGGGCGGGTCGACGCCCACCACCACCTCTGGGACCCGGGCCGGCGGGCCTACCCCTGGATGGACGAGTCGGTGGCGGCGATCCGGCGGCCCTTCGGCGTCGCGGACCTCGACGCCGCCGCCGGCCCCGAGGGGTTCGAGGCGACGATCGCCGTCCAGGCCGTCTCCAGCGTCGAGGAGACCGAGGAGCTCCTGGACGCGGCCGCCGCCCCGGGCCGCGTGGCCGGGGTGGTCGGCTGGGTCGACCTGGCCGACCCCGAGGTGGCCGCGACCCTGGCCGCCCTGCGGGCCCGGCCCGGCGGCCGGTCCCTGGTCGGGGTCCGCCACCAGGTCCACGACGAGCCCGACCCCGACTGGCTGCTCCGCGACCAGGTCCTGGAGGGCCTGGCCGCCGTGGCCGGCGCCGGGCTGGTCTACGACCTGCTGGTCCGCGAGCGGGAGCTGCCGGCGGCCCGGGTGGTGGCCGAGCGGCTCCCCGACCTCACCCTGGTCGTCGACCACCTGGCCAAGCCCCGCATCCGCGAGGGGGCCATGGAGCCCTGGACGGGCGGGCTGGCCGCCCTGGCCCGCCACCCCAACGTCGCCTGCAAGGTCTCCGGCCTGGTCACCGAGGCCGACTGGACCGCGTGGACACCGGCCCAGCTCGTCCCGTACGTGGCCCACGCGGCCGAGGTCTTCGGGCCCGAGCGGCTGCTGTTCGGCTCCGACTGGCCGGTGTGCCTGCTCGCGGCCGGCTACGCCGAGGTGGTCGCGGCCGCCACCGAGGCGCTGGGCCGGGCCGGGCTCGGCCCGGCCGAACGCGAGGCCGTGCTCGGGGCCAACGCCCGCCGCCTGTACCGCCTGCCCTGACCCGCTCCGACCACCGCCCATCCGCCACCCCGACCTTCCGGAGGCCACCATGCTCCGCACCCGGCTCACCCACCCCGAGATCCTCGCCGCCCTGGCCGCGGCCGGGCACGGGTCCCGGCTGCTCATCTCCGACGGCAACTTCCCCCACGCCACCGCCACCCCGGCCAGCGCCCGCCGGGTCTTCCTGAACCTCTCACCGGGCCGGGTGACCGTCTCCGAGGTGCTGGAGGCGGTCGTGCCCACCGTGCCTCTGGAGGCGGCGGCGGTGATGAGGCCGGACGACGCCGACGTCCCGGAGGTGCTGGAGGAGTTCCGGACGCTGCTGCCGCCGGGCCTGCCGGTCGAGGTGGTCGACCGGTTGGACTTCTACGAGCTCACCCGCCGCCCCGAGGTCACCCTGGCTGTCGCCACC
>JBJMHP010000144.1:0-22858 GCA_045807325.1 Actinomycetes bacterium
GCCACTATCCACAGGCAGGGGCGGGATAGGGCGCCCGCCACTGTCCACGGGGCCCACCGGCAGGGGCCGCCTGGCGGTGCGCGACAGCAGCACGGTGACCACCGCGACCGCCAGCACGACCGCGGTCCCGGCCAGCAGCAGCCAGCCGAGCAGGGGGCCGGGACCGGACCAGGCCCGCCCGGCGGCCAGGTGCTGGCGGGCGGGGAACGTGACCAGGGCCGCGACCACGGCCAGGGCGGCGGCGACGTGGACGCGGCGCAGGCGCCGGACCGGCTCGCCGCCGTTCCAGAGCTCGCGCCGCTGCAGCGGCAGCGGGGCGGCCAGGATCGTCCCCTGGGGCCGCGTCACCTGCTCGTTGCCCCGCCAGGTCCGGGTGCCGAAGTACCAGAGCAGCCAGACCAGGGCGGTGGGCACCAGGGCGGCCAGGGCGACCCGCCGTCCCGGCTGGTGCCAGAACCCCTGGCCCAGGAACCGCAGGAAGACCTGGCGGTCCGAGCAGGTCGCGCTGGCCGCGGGGCACTGCCAGGCGGCCAGGTCCATGGCCACCCCGGCGACGCTGAGGACCAGGGTGAGGGTGAGGCTGAGGGCGAGCAGACGCAGGACCGCCTCGAGCAGGCGCCGCCGCCGGTCGCCGGCCGGCAGCTCCCGCGGCTGCATGAAGTGGCTGACGTTGACCAGGGTGAACGGCAGCAGCAGCAGCCACAGCACCCGCAGCGGCGAGCCCGAGGTGAGCCCGCCCCAGGAGTACGCCTCCAGCCGGTCCGCCCCGGGCGGGGTCAGGCCGTCGGGGTAGCGGCGGCGGTAGAACCCGGCCTCGTCGTCGCCGGCGCAGCGCCGGACGTGCGGATGGTCCAGCATCGCCTCGGGCGGCGTGCCGCTCACCCCGTGCACCCGCAACTCGATGGGCCCCTCCACCATCAGGTGGCGGACTCTATGATCATCGCGGCCGATCGGACAACGACGCTCGAGCGGGGAGGTTCGCCATGCGCGACCTGGCGCCCAACATGACCGACTACCTGGCCACCCGGGCGACGTTCCGGCTGGAGGTCCCGGAGGTCTACAACTACGCCCGCGACGTGGTCGACGCCCGCGCCGCCGCCGAGCCCGACAAGCTCGCCCTGCTGGCGGTCGGGCCGGACGGCGGCGACGCCCGCCGGTTCAGCTTCGCCGACCTGGCCGCCTCCTCCGACCGGGCGGCCCGGTTCCTGGCCGACCAGGGGGTGGGCAAGGGCGACCGGGTGTTCGTCATGCTGCCCCGCATCCCCGACTGGTACGACGTGATCCTGGGCTGCATCAAGCTGGGGGCGATCCCCATGCCGGCCACCACCCTGCTCACTCCCCGCGACATCGCCTACCGGGTCACCAGCGCCGAGGCCAGCGCGGTGGTGGTCGACGCCGAGGGCACCACCAAGGTCAACCAGGTCGGGGCCGACTGCCCCAGCCTGAGGACCCGGGTCTTCCTGGCCGGCGGCGGCTACGGCGGCCTGCCCGACGAGGCCTCGGGCGAGGCCGGCGGCTGGCTGTCGTGGGCCGACGGGCTGGCCGCGGCCGGCGAGGGACCGCCCGAGGCCGAGCCGACCCGCTCCGACGACCCGATGCTGCTGTACTTCACCTCGGGCACGGTCGCCTACCCCAAGATGGTGCTGCACACCCAGGCGTCGCTGGGGATCGGCCACCAGCTGACGGCCCGCTTCTGGCAGGACCTCAAGCCAGACGACCTGCACTGGACGGTCAGCGACTTCGGCTGGGCCAAGGCGGCCTGGGGCAAGCTGTTCGGCCAGTGGGCGCTGGGGGCGGCCAACTTCCTCTGGGACGTGCGCGGCAAGCCCGACTTCGACCTGATGCTGCGGCTGATCGGCGAGCACGGGATCACCACCTTCTGCGCCCCGCCGACCGTCTACCGGGCGCTGGTCCTGCTCGACCTGGCCGCCTACGACTGGTCCCGGCTGCGCCACTGCGTCTCGGCCGGGGAGCCGCTCAACCCCGAGGTCATCAAGGTCTGGCGCGACGCCACCGGGCTGACCGTCTACGACGGCTACGGCCAGACCGAGACCGTCAACCTGGTGGCCAACTTCCGTTGCCTGGAGGTGCGGCCGGGCTCCATGGGCAAGCCCGTCCCCGGCTTCGACGTGGTCGTGATCGACGACGACGGAGGCGTGCTCGGCCCCGGCCAGGAGGGCCACGTGGCCGTCCGGGTCCGCCCCGAGCGGCCCGTCGGGCTGTTCAGCGGCTACTGGCGCGACCCCGAGGCGACCGCGGCCGCCTTCCGGGGCGACTTCTACGACACCGGCGACCGCGCCTATGTCGACGAGGACGGCTACTTCTGGTTCGTCGCCCGAGACGACGACGTGATCACCTCGGCCGCCTACCGCATCGGCCCCTTCGAGGTCGAGTCGGCCCTGGTCGAGCACCCGGCGGTGGCCGAGGCGGCGGTGGTCGGCAAGCCCGACCCCCAGCGCGGCCAGGTCGTCAAGGCCTTCGTCGTCCTTACCCCGGGCCACGAGGGCTCCCCGGCCCTGGTCCAGGAGCTCCAGGAGCACTGCCGCACCGTCACCGCCCCCTACAAGTACCCGCGGGAGATCGAGTTCACCGCCGACCTCCCCAAGACCATCTCGGGCAAGATCCGCCGGGTCGAGCTGCGCGAGCGGGAGCAGGCCGCCAGCACCTGACGGTGCCGGTAACCCCGGTCTATCGGTGCGGGCAGCCGGAAGCGTCAGCATGTCGCCTTGATGCATCCCACCGCACCGATCCGTGTCCTCATCGCCGACGACATCCCGGAGCTGCGAACGCTGCTCAGGACGACCCTCCGGCCACACCCTGGGCCTCGGCCGACGGATAGTGTCAGCGCGGGAACCCAGCGGTGGTCGCCGGTGTAGGAGTGGCGAGAGCGAGTCCGTGGAGGGCCGACCACTGGACGAAGAGGAACTCGTCGAGCAGGCACGAGGGGGCGATGCGCGTGCCTACGAGGTGCTGGTCCGGCGGTACCAGGACCTCGCGTTCCGGACGGCGTACGTGATCGCGGGCGGGTCGGCCGACGCCGAGGACGCCGCCCAGGAGGGGTTCGTGAAGGCCTGGTACGCGCTGCCCCGGTTCCGGGCGGGGTCGCCGTTCCGGCCATGGCTGCTGGCCATCGTGGCCAACGAGGCCCGCAACCGCCGCCGCAGCGGGCGGCGTCAGGACGACCTGGCGCTGCGGGTCGCCGAGGACCGCCCCTCGGGGGACGCGGCCCCGTCCCCCGAGGCGGCGGCAGTGGACAGCGAGCAGCGGCGTCTGCTGCTGGACGCGGTCGGCCGGCTGGGCGAGAGCGACCGCCAGGTGATCGCCTGCCGCTACTTCCTGGAGCTGTCCGAGGCCGAGATGGCGGCCGCCCTCGGCTGCCGGCGGGGAACGGTGAAGTCGCGCCTGTCGCGGGCCCTGCACCGGCTGCGCACGGTCCTGGCCGAGCAGGGCACGCCGGCGGCCGCCCCGGACGCCAGGCTGCAGGGAGGTGAGCGATGAGCCGGCGCGAGCTGGACCTGGAACAGGCCCTGGCCGACCTGGCCGCCTCCCTCGAGTTCCCCCCGACCCCGGACCTGGCCGCCGCCGTCACCGCCCGCCTGGACGAGGCCCCGGCGCGCCGCCCGGCGGTCCCCGCGCGTCGCCGGGGCCGGCTGGCCGGCCCGATCGGCCGGCCGGTCTGGCGGCGGCTGGCCGTGGCCGGGCTGGCCGCGGTCCTGCTGGCCGTGGCCGTGCTGGTCGCCTCCCCCGGCACCAGGGAGGCGGTGGCCAGGCGGCTGGGCCTGCGCGGGGTCGGCGTCCAGCTCGGCGGGCCCCCGCCGCCGACGGTGACCACCAGGCCCGGGGAGCGCCTGGACCTGGGGCTCGGGGAGCGGGTGACCCTGGAGGAGGCCCGCCGCCGGGTCGGCTTCCCGGTCCTGGTCCCCGGCGCCGCCGGCTTCCGGCAGCCCGCCGCCGTCTACGTCAATGAGGCCGTCCCGGCGGGCGGGCGGGTCGACCTGGTCTACCGGGCCCGGCCGGGCCTGTCCGCCTCGCCCTTCACCGACGTTGGGTTGCTGGTCACCGAGTTCCGCGGCCAGCCGACCCCCGAGTTCCTCAAGAAGGTCGCCGTCCTCGGCATGGTCGAGGAGGTCAGGGTCGGGGGCGAGCCCGGCTACTGGTTCAGCGGCGAGCCGCACTTCTTCACCTACCGGGACGCCGCCGGCAACCTCCGGGACGAGCAGACCCGCCTGGCCGGCAACACCCTGGTCTGGCAGCGGGGCGAGCTGACCCTGCGGATCGAGGGCGAGATCAGCAGGCAGGAGGCGCTGCGCATCGCCGAGTCCATGCGCTGAGGGGTTTCGAGCCGATGGACGCGGGGCAGACCTCGCCGGTCCAGGGAACCCCGCCGGAAGGAGCACCACTTGCAGCTCGACAAGAACATGATCCTCGACCTGCTACGCGAGCGTGGCCAGGGGGACCAGGCCAGCCAGGCCGAGCAGCAGCTCCCCGACCAGGTGGACACCGACCGGGACGCCGGCCTGCTCCAGCAGTTCGGCCTCGACCCCCAGGAGCTGCTCCAGCGGTTCATGGGCGGCGGCGGCCTGCCCAAGCTCTAGACTTCGCGCAAGCGCGAATCACCCTCCCGGTCTGGCCCCGAGCTTCCGGAGCCGGCCGGGAGCCACGGCGAGCCCCAGGCGAGCACGCAGCTGGAGCTCTCAGCCCAGGCCCAGGGTGGGGCGGAACCCGGCCGCCCAGCTACGGGCGGCGGAGGCGGCGACCTCGAGCACGGCGAGCTGGTCGCCGACCCGCGAGGGGTTGGTGGAGCCGGGGGTGGCCTTGGCGGCCAGGCTGCCCTCGACGCTCAGGACCGAGCGGTCGGCCTCGGCCAGGGCGGGGTGGATGCCGGCCAGGTCCTCGGAGGAGAGGTCGGCCAGGCGGGTGCCGCGGGCCGTGGCCAGGCGGACGGCGGCGCCGACGGCGGCGTGGGCCTCGCGGAACGGGACGCCGTCGCGGACCAGGGCCTCGGCCAGGTCGACGGCGGTCGTCTCGGCCGCCTCGGCGTCGCGGCGCATGACCGCCCGGTCCGGCTCCAGCCCGGCGACCAGGCCGGCCAGGGCGGCCAGGGAGCCTGTCAGGACGTCGGCGGCCTCGAAGGCGGCCGCCTTGTCCTCCTGGAGGTCGCGGGCATACGCCAGGGGCAGGCCCTTGAGGGTGGCCAGGAACCCGGCCAGCCGGCCGATGACCGTGCCGGCCCGGCCCCGGACCAGCTCGGCCACGTCCGGGTTGCGCTTCTGGGGCAGCATGCTGGAGCCGGTCGCCCAGGCGTCGGGCAGCCGCACCCAGTCGCGCCCGGCCCACAGGGCGACGTCCTCGGCCAGCCGGGAGGCGTGGGCCATGGCGATGGCCGCCGCGGCCAGCAGCTCGGCCACCGCGTCCCGGTCGGCGGTGGCGTCCATGGCGTTGCCGAAGGCGCCGGCGAAGCCGAGGGCGGTGGCGGTGGCCGCCGGGTCGAGCGGGAAGGACGACCCGGCGATCGCCCCCGCCCCGAGCGGGCTGACGTCGGCCCGCCGGCCGGCGTCCTGGAGGCGGCCGACGTCCCTGGCCAGCGCGAAGCCGTGGGCGGCGAGCTGGAAGGCCCACAGGACGGGCTGGGCCGGCTGGAGGTGGGTGAGCCCTGGCACCACGGCGTCCGGGCCGGCGGCCCGGCCGGCGGCGACCAGGGCGTCGATCAGCCCGGCGAGGGCGTCGACGGCGTCGGCGCAGGCCTGCTTGAGCCACAGGTGCAGGTCGGTGGCGACCTGGTCGTTGCGGCTGCGGCCGGTGTGGAGCTTGCCGCCGGCCGGGCCGACCAGCTCGGTCAGGCGCCGCTCGACGGCGCTGTGGACGTCCTCGTCGCCGTCGGTGAACTCGAACCGGCCGGCGGCCAGCTCCCGGGCCACCTGGGCCAGGCCGTCGAGCAGGAGCTTGCCCTCGCCCTCCTCCAGCACCCCGGCCGCGACCAGGCCGCGCACGTGGGCCCGGCTCCCGGCCACGTCCTGGCGCCAGAGGCGCCGGTCGACGGCCAGCGAGGAGGTGTAGGCCCACATGCCGGGGTCCGGTGGTCCCGCGAACCCGCCCGCCCACAGCGGCCGGGAAGGGTCGGGCGCCCCCGGGCCCCCGGTGGGGTCACCCATCCCTGTGGACCCGGGCCCAGGTCCGGGCGGGCAGGCCCCACAGGGACACGAAGCCCCGCCCGGCGTCGTGGTCGAAGGCGTCGCCGGCGGCGTAGGTGGCCAGGTCGGGGCGGTACAGGGCCCGCTCGGCCCGCCGGCCGGTGGGCTGGCAGCGCCCGGGCGACAGCTCGAGGCGGACCTCGCCGGTGACCGCCTGCTGGGTCTCGGCCATGAACGCGTCCAGGGCGGCCTTGAGGGGCGAGAACCACAGCCCGTCGTAGACCAGCTCGGCGTAGCGGATGTCGAGGCGCGCCTTCTCGTGGAGCACGTCGCGGTCCAGGGTCAGGTCCTCCAGGTCGCGGTGGGCGGCGATCACCGCCAGGGCCCCCGGCACCTCGTAGACCTCGCGGCTCTTGATGCCGACCCGCCGGTTCTCGATCATGTCGACCCGCCCGAAGCCGACCTCGCCGCCCAGCCGGTTGAGGCCGGCCACCACCTCGGCCAGCCCGGCCGCCTGGCCGTCGACGGCCGCCGGCACCCCGGCCTGGAAGCCGACCACCACCTCGTGGGTCCCGCTGGCCGACCCGGGGTCGGCGGTCCACTCGAAGGCGTCCTCGGGCGGAGCCAGCCACGGGTCCTCCAGCACCCCGGCCTCGATGGTCCGGCCCCACAGGTTCTGGTCGACCGAGAACGGCTTGGCCTCGGTGATCCAGCCCAGGTCGATGCCGTGCTTGTCGGCGTAGGCGATCGCCTCCGGCCGGCTCATGGCCGAGTCCCTGACCGGGGCCAGGATCTCCAGGTCGGGCGCCAGGGCGCCGCAGCTGACCTCGAAGCGGACCTGGTCGTTGCCCTTGCCGGTGCAGCCGTGGGCGACCGCTCCCGCCCCTCGGCGCCGGGCCTCCTCCACCAGCAGCTGGGCGATCAGCGGCCGCGACAGGGCCGACACCAGCGGGTAGCGGCCCTCGTAGAGGGCGTTGGCCCGGACGGCCGGGGCCAGGAACTCGGCCGCGAACCGCTCGCGGGCGTCGACCACCACGGCGTCGGTGGCGCCGGCGGCCAGGGCCCGCCGGGCCAGGGAGGCCAGGTCCTCGCCCTGGCCGACGTCGGCCAGCAGGGCGACCACGCCGCGACCCTGCTCGTGGACGAGCCGGTGCACGGTCACGGTGGTGTCCAGCCCGCCCGAGTAGGCGAGCACGACGAGGTCGGGGCTGGGTGCGGTCATGCGGTGGCTCCTCGGTAGGGTTCGGGAAGGGCGGGCGGTGTGACGGCGAGGGCGGCGAGCTGGCGGGCCACGACCCGCCCGGGGGTGCGCTCGGTGCAGACGACCAGGACGGTGTCGTCCCCGGCGACGGTGCCGGCGACCCCGGAGACGCCGGCCCGGTCCAGGGTGGAGGCGAGCGCTGAGGCGTGGCCGGGCGGAGTGCGCAGCACCACCAGGTTCCCGCTGGGCACGATGGCCAGCAGCGACGCCCCGAGCATGCGCCGGACCTCGTCCTGCCCGGCGTCGTGCCCGTTACCGGCCTCGGGCAGGGCGTAGACCAGCCGCCCGTCCGGCCCCCGGACCTTGACCGCCCCCAGGTCGTCGAGGTCCCGCGAGATGGTCGCCTGGGTGGCGTCGAACCCCTGGCTCCGCAGGTGCTCCAGCACCCGCGCCTGGCTCGACACCTGCCGGGCCCGCAGCAGCGCCGTCAGGGCCTGCTGGCGGGCGGCCTTCAGCGACACAGGCCGACCTCCTCCAGCGCCGCCCCCAGCCGGGCCAGCCCCTCGTCGATCTCGTCCTCACTCACCACCAGCGGCGGCGCCAGCCGCAGCGCCGTGTCGGTGACCGGGTTGACGACCAGCCCCCGCCCGAGCGCGGCCAGCGCCGCCTGCCTGGCATCCACCGGCGCCTCCGGCCCCAGGTCGAGCGCGAACCACAGCCCGGCCCCCCTGACCTCGGTCCCGGCCAGCCTCTCGTCCCCGTCGTCCGCGCTCGGCGGCGCCCAGGTCGACCGCCCGGTGAGCCGCCCCCGCAGCTCCTGAAGGCCGTCGGCCAGCCGCGTCGACACCTTGTCGACATGGCCACCGAGCAGGGGCTCGATCACGTCCAGCGTGGCCAGGGCCGCCGCACAGGCAACCGGGTTCCCCCCGAAGGTGGTCCCGTGGTCGCCGCGCTGCATGGCGTCGGCAACCTCGGTCCTGGCAATGGTGGCCCCGATCGGATACCCCGACCCGAGCGCCTTGGCCATGGTGACCACGTCCGGCCGGATCTCCTCATGCTGATGGGCGAAGAACCGCCCGGTCCGCCCCATCCCCGACTGGATCTCGTCCACGATCAGCAGCACCCCGGCCCGGGAGGTCAGCTCCCGCACCGCCCGCAGATATCCCGCCGGCGGAACCCGGATCCCCGCCTCCCCCTGGATCGGCTCCACCAGCACGGCCGCCGTGTCCGGCCCGACGGCCGCCGCCATGGCGTCGACGTCCCCGAACGGCACATGCGAGAACCCGGCCGGCAACGGCTGGAACGGCGTATGCATGGCCGGCTTCCCCGTGGCCGCGAGCGTCGCCAGGGTCCGCCCGTGAAACCCCCCCAGCGTGGCCACAATCCCGGTGGCCCCCTCTCCCCGGTTGGCCCGCCCCCACCGCCTGGCCACCTTGATCGCGGCCTCGTTGGCCTCGGCCCCCGAGTTCGACAGGAACACCTTGGCGTCCCCCCCGAACTGTCCCACCAGCCGCTCCGCCAGCTCCACCTGCGGCCCCGTGAAGTACAGGTTGGAGGTGTGCCCAAGCGTGCTCAGCTGCCCGGTCACCGCCTCCACCACCCGGGGATGCGCATGCCCGGCCGCCACCACCGCGATCCCACCGAGGAAGTCCAGGTACTCACGCCCCCGCGCGTCCCACAGCCGAACTCCCTGCCCCCGCACGAACTCCACCTGAGGCCGCACATAGGTCGGCCACAGCACCGCCGCCTCCCGCTCAGGCAGGCTGCTCACACCTCCACCTCCTCTTCACCCGCGGACACCATGGTCCCGACCCCGGAGTCGGTGAACAGCTCCAGCAGCAGCGCATGCTCCCGCCGCCCATCGAGGATGTGCGCCCTGCGAACCCCCCCACGCACCGCCGTCACAATCCCACTCAGCTTGGGCACCATCCCCGCCGCCACCTTGCCCTCAGCCAGAATGGCCTCGACCTGATCGACGGTCAGCTGCTCCAGCAGCGATCCAGGATCGTCCAGGTCCGCGTACAGCCCCTCCACGTCGGTCAGGTAGACCAGCTTCTCCGCCCCGAGCGCGGCCGCCAGCGCCCCGGCCGCCGCGTCCGCGTTGACGTTGTACGGCTGCCCAGCGGGCCCGGCAGCCACCGTGGCCACCACCGGCACCAGCCCCTTGTCCGTCAGCGCCCGCATCGCCGTCGGGTCAACGGCCGCGACGTCTCCCACGTACCCCAGGTCACGCCCCCCCGGGTCCACCCGAGGCCTGGCCACCAGCAACAGCCCGTCCTCACCGGACAGCCCCACAGCCAGCCGCCCATGGGTGTTGATCCGCCCCACCAGCGTCTTGTTGACCCGCCCCACCAGCACCATCCGGGCCAGGTCCATGGTCTCGGCATCGGTCACCCGATGACCGTCGACAAACACCGGCTCCTTGCCGAAGCGCGCCATCAACTGGCTGACCTCGGGCCCGCCACCGTGGACCACGATCACGTCCACACCCACATAGCGGAGCAGGACCACATCGTCCACGAACGCATCGAACCCGGCCGTCCCCATGGCCGCCCCGCCGTACTTGACGACCACCGTGCACCCCGAGAGCCGCTTGATCCACGGCAACGCCTCATGCACCGCCGCCGCCTTGGCCTGAAGATCGTCAAGCGAGGTCCGAGTGGTCACGTCGTGTACTCCGAGTTGAGACGAACGTACTCAGGCGTAAGGTCACTGGTCCGTATCTCGGCCCACGGTCCGGTCCCACCCAGATGGAGTCGGAACTCGACCTCCCGAGCCGCCATGGCCGCGCTCGCGTCAGCGCCCGTCGGCCGGCCACGGTCGATCAGCAGGACCCGCTCGAGCGGCCCACCCGGAGACTCGATCCCCGCAGCCCCCGGCCCCCCCGCGACCTCCAGCCGAACCGAACCCGGGTCGAACCCGACCCCCGCGGTCCCGGCCGCCTGCAGCACCCGCCCCCAGTTGGGATCGCCGCCATAGACCGCCGTCTTCACCAGGGGACTGTCGGCAACCCGCCGAGCAACGGCCAGCGCCTCCTCCACCCCACCGGCCCCCCCGACCTGCACACTGACCACCTTGGTCCCACCCTCGGCATCGGCCAGCATCTGCCCAGCAAGATCACGACAGACCGCCTCGACAGCCGCGCCCAGGTCACCCGGATCGACCCGGGCCCCGGAGGCCCCGGAGGCCAGCAGCAGCACGGTGTCGTTGGTCGACTGCGCCCCATCCACCGTGATCCGGTTGAAGGTGGTCGCGACCCCGGCGGCCAAGGCCGCCCGCAGCGCCTCCGGCTCGACCACCGCATCCGTGGTCAGCACCGCCAGCATGGTCGCCTGCGGCAACCCCCCAGACGTCTGGAGGTTTGTCCCGGCGAGCGAGAGCTCCGGCGCGAGCATCGCCGCCCCCTTGGCCATCCCCCCGACAGTCGCCCCCCCGACCACCCGGGCCCCAGCCTGCTTGGCCACCGTGTCGGTCGTGAGGATCGCCTCGGCAGCAGCCAGCCCGCCCCCCGACCGGTCCAGAGCTCCAGCCGCCTTGCCCACCCCCTCGGTCAGCCTGCCCGCATCCAGCGGCACCCCAATGACCCCGGTCGAGCACACCAGCACCTGGTCCGCCCGGCAGCCCAACTCGGCCGCGGCCCGCTCGGCCGTGGCCAGCACCGCCGCCTCCCCCGCCGGCCCAGTACAGGCATTGGCGTTGCCCGAGTTCAGCACCACCACCCGAGCATCGGCCGACGAAGCCAGCCGGTTGCGCGACCAGACCACCGGTGCCGCCACCACCTGGTTGGTGGTGAACACCCCGACCGCGACCGTCCCCGGATCACCCACCACCAGGGCAAGGTCCGGCCCCCCCGCCCCCTTGAGCCCACAGGCCACCCCAGCAGCCCCGAACCCGGCCGCCGCCGTCACCCCAAGCCGCCGATCGACCCGGACCATGCCCGTCACGGCCCCGGCGGCACGAGGTCGAGCCCGGCCGTCTCCGCCAGCCCGAGCGCCAGGTTGGCGCACTGCACCGCCTGCCCGGCCGCGCCCTTGACCAGGTTGTCGATGGCCGCCGCCGCCACCACCCGCCCTGCCCGAGTGTCCGCCACCGCCCCGACCTGCACCCGGTTCGTGGTGGCCACCGCCCGAGTCGCCGGCCACCCACCCGGCTCCAGCAGATCGACGAACGGCTCCTCCCCATAGGCCGCCGCATAGCAGGCCGCCAGCTCCGCGTTCCCGGCCGACGGCGCCAGCGTCCCGTAGCAGGTCGCCAGGATCCCCCGGCTGGCCGGCACCAGATGCGGCGTGAAGGTCACCGTCACCGGTGCCCCCGCCGCCAGCGCCAGCTCCTGCTCGATCTCCGGCGTGTGCCGGTGCGTCCCGACCTTGTACGGCGAGACGTTCTCGTTCGCCTGGACGAAGAGGTTCCCGTCGACCAGCGACCTCCCCGCCCCCGACAGCCCCGACTTGGCGTCGACCACGATCCCGTCGGTCGCGACCAGCCCGGCCGCGACCAGCGGGGCCAGCGCCAGCAGGGCGGCCGTCGGGTAGCACCCCGGGACGGCGATCCGGCTGGCCCCCCGCAGCTCCTCGCGGTGCAGCTCGGGCAGCCCGTAGGGCCAGCGGCCGAGCTCGTCCGGGAACGGGTGCTCGGCCCCGTACCAGACCGGGTAGGCCCCAGGGTCACGCAGCCGGAAGTCGGCCGAGAGGTCCACGACCAGCGAGGCGCCCAGGGTGCGGGGGGCGATCTCGGCCGCGCGCCCGTGCGGCAGGGCGCAGAACAGCACGTCGGCGCCCTTCTCGAGCCCCTCGTCGACCGAGCAGAAGCCGAGCTCCCCGTAGGCGGCCCGCAGGCCGGGGTAGCGGGAGACGAGCGGCTGGCCGGCCGTCGAGTCCCCGGCCGCCCAGGCCAGGTCCAGGTCGGGATGGCGGGCCAGCAGCCGCAGCAGCTCGGCCCCGGCGTAGCCCGAGGCCCCGAGGACACCCACAGAACGGGAGGAGGTCATAGGGATAGTTATGCAGTAGGTGCTGCGAATATGCAACTCCCCGCAGAACCACGCGTTTCTGCTGCGGCGCCGATGTTGCGGATGCCGCATGGATATGCAAGGCTCGACCCGGACAGACGCGCCACACGCGGCGGCAGCCTGCCCGGCGGCCGCCGGATCGGCGTGTCCGTCCTCCGTCCCTCCTGCACAGCTCTTGAGGCCTGCTGCCATGACCCAGCCACCCGCAGCCCTCCGGCACCCGACCTCCGCCGGGGCCGCCTCCCCCTCCCGCCGCGCCCCCTGGCCGCCCGACCCCTTCCGGTACCTCGACGGCCGCCTGTGCGTCGGCGGGCTGCCGCTGGAGGAGGTGGTCGCCGCCACCGGCACGCCCGCCTATGTCTACGACCTGGACGCCGTGGGCGCCGCCTACCGGCGGGTGGCGGCCGCCTTCGAGCCGCTCGGCGGCCGGGTCCTGTTCGCCGTCAAGGCCAACGCCAACCTGGCCGTGCTCTCCACCCTGGCCGGGCTCGGGGCCGGCTTCGACGTGGTCAGCGGCGGGGAGCTGGTCCGGGTCCTGCGGGCCGGCGGCGACCCGGCGAGCTGCGTGTTCGCCAGCGTCGGCAAGACCGGGGACGAGCTCGCCCTGGCCGTCGGCAACGGCGTCACCGTGCACGTCGAGTCGGCCGACGAGCTGGACGCCCTCCAGGCGGTGGCGGCCCGGCTGGAGCGGCCGGCCAGCTTCGCCGTCCGGGTCAACCCCGACGTCGAGGTCGACACCCACGTCAACATCCAGACCGGCCACGACGAGGCCAAGTTCGGCGTCCCGGTGGCCGTGGCCCACGAGCTGCTGGCCAGGGCGGCCCGGGGCGGGCTGCCATGGTGCCGCCCGGTCGGGGTGCACGTGCACGTCGGCTCCCAGCTCCCCGACCCCGACGGGATGGTCGCCGGGGCCAGGGTCGGCCTGGAGGTGCTGGAGGCCGGTCGGGCGGCCGGGCTGGAGCTGGACTGGCTGGACGTCGGCGGCGGGCTGCCGGTCGACTACGCCGGCGGGTCCGCCCTCGGCCCGGAGCTGTTCGCGGCCGCCCTGGCGCCGCTGCTGGCCGACCGCAACGTCCGGCTGGCCGTGGAGCCGGGCCGGGCCCTGGTGGCCAGGGCCGGCGCCCTGGTGGCCAGGGTCCTGTACCGCAAGCACCGCACCGCCGGCCGCATGCTGGTGGTCGACACCGGCATGCACCACCTGCTGCGGCCGGCCCTCTACCAGGCGGTGCACCGGGTGCGGCCGCTGCGGGCGGCCCCCCTGGCCGGCCCGACCGAGGTCGTCGGCCCCATCTGCGAGTCCACCGACGTGCTCACGACCGACGCCGACCTGCCCGACCTGGCTCCCGGCGACCTGGTCGTCCTCCTGGACGCCGGCGCCTACGGCATGACCATGGCCAGCAACTACAACGGGCAGCCGCGGCCGGCCGAGATGGTGGTCTCCCAGGGCGCGGCCAGGGTCGCCCGCCGCCGCGAGACCTGGGAGGAGCTGCTGGCCGCCGAGACCGAGGCCGGCGCGCCGGTGGCCGCCCAGAGGCCGGCGAGCCCGCTCGCCTGGTAGTGGCCGCCGACAGCATGGTGGCCGTTGGCTACCATGGAGAGGGCACAGGTCTGGTGGTGGTTACAGCGGCATGGCCGACGTCCTGCTCGACGATATCTCCCGGGTGTGGCCAGACGGCAGCTCGGCCGTCTCCCACCTGACCCTGCACGTCCGCCACGGCGAGCTGATGGTCATCGTCGGCCCCAGCGGCTGTGGCAAGAGCACCGTCCTGCGCCTGATCGCCGGCCTGGACCCGCTCGGCGGGGGCACGGTCAGCATCGGCGGCCGGGTGGTCAACGACGTCCCGCCCGGGCAGCGCAACCTGGCCATGGTGTTCGAGGCGGCCGCCCTGTACCCGCACCTGACGGCCGCCCAGAACCTGCGCTTCGGGCTGACCATGCGCAAGCTGCCGGACGAGGAGATCGCCCAGCGGGTCGACGCCGAGTCGCGGGTGCTGCGCCTGGGCCGGTTCCTGGACCGCAAGCCGCGGACGCTGTCGGCCGGGCAGCGCCAGCGGGTGGCCGTCGGGCGGGCCACCGTGCGGGTGCCGGAGGTGTTCCTGCTGGACGAGCCGCTCACCCACATGGACGCCGGCGAGCGCATCCGGCTCCGCACCGAGCTGGCCCAGCTCCAGCACGGGCTGGGCGTCACGGCCATCTACGTCACCCACGACCAGTCCCAGGCCATGGCCATCGGCGACCGGGTCGCGGTCATGCGGGCGGGCCGGATCGAGCAGGTCGACGAGCCGAGGACGCTGTACCTGCGCCCGGCCAACACCTTCGTGGCCAGCTTCATGGGCGAGCCGGCCATGAACCTCCTGTCCGGGTACATCGAGGAGGACGCCAGCCGCACCTGGGTGGTCATCGGCGGCCAGCGCCTGCCCTTCCCCGGCGCCCCGTCGGGGCTGGTGCGGGGCCGCAGCGGCCCGGTCACCGTGGGCATCCGGCCCGAGCACGTGACCGACGCCGGCTCCGAGCCCGGGCTGCCGGTGCTGTTCTCGACCGCCGGCCGGATCGAGCGTCTCGGCCACCAGCTGCTGGTCAGCTGCCCGATCGCCACCACCGCGGTCACCGTGGTCGACACCCCGGAGGTCGAGAAGGAGCCCCCCGGCCAGGCCCAGGTGGTCGCCCGGTTCCCCCGCGGCCACCCGGTGCGCCGCGGCGACCGGGTCGAGCTGGCCGTCGACGTCAGCCAGCTGTCGCTGTTCGATCCCCAGACCGGCCAGGCCCTCTGGAACCCGGCCTTCTAGCTCACCCGGCCCGGTCGATCCGCATCAGCATGGGGGCGCGGGGGCGGAGGGTCACGGCCGCCTCGACCTCGGCCGGGCGGGACGGGAGCAGCGTCAGGCGGTACCGCTGAGCCACCATGGCCACCACCAGGGGCAGCTGGAGGAGGGCGAAGCCCTCGCCGATGCAGCGCCGCGGGCCGCCCGAGAACGGGAAGAAGGCCATCCGGTGGCGCCCGCGGGCCAGCTCGGGGGCGAACCGCTCCGGCTCGAAGCCCTCCGGGTTGTCCCAGAACCCGGGGTGGCGGTGGGTGACGTAGGGGCACAGGGCGATGTTGGCCCCGGCCGGGATGCGGTAGCCGCCCACCTCGTCGTCGGCCCCAGCCCGGCGCAGCACCAGGTAGATGGGTGGGTACAGGCGCATCGCCTCCTGCACGACCATGCTCGTGTAGGGGAGGCGCGGAAGGTCGGCCACGGCCGGCGGGCGGTCGCCGAGCACCTCGGCGACCTCGGCCCGCAGCCGCCGCCAGCACGCCGGGTGGGTGGACAGCAGGTACCAGGTCCAGGTCAGGGCCGAGGCGATGGTGGCGTGGCCGGCGATGAAGAAGCTGATCGTCTCGTCGCGGATCTGCCTGTCGGTCAGGCCGGCCCCGGTCTCCTCGTCGGTGACCTCGACCAGCATGCTGACCAGGTCCTGGCCGCCGGGCGAGCGCCGCCGCTCGGCGATCAGCGGGTACAGGAAGGCGTCCAGCTGGGCCAGGCGGCGCTCGAAGCGGCGGGTGGACGGCAGCGGCAGCCGGGCGGTGTCGACCACCGAGGTCAGCGCCGAGTTGGCGAAGGCCAGGATGTCGCCGACGGCCGGGCCGACCCGGTCGATGTCACGGCGCCAGTCGGCCTGGAACAGGGAGGCGGCCAGGTTGGCCAGGCTGATCCTGACCATCTCCGACTCGACCTCCAGGGGCCGGCCGGTGTCGGCGTCGGCCGCCCACGAGTCGAGCACCTCGGCGGTGGCCTCGACGAACTGCCGTCCGTAGCCCTCCAGGGAGTGCCGCCGGAACGCCGGCTGGGCCATGCGCCGGGAGCGGACCCAGCCGGCGCCCTCGGCCCCGACCAGGCCGCCGCCCACGATGGCCTGGAGCCGGTCGCGGACGAACGGCGGCCGCCGGTAGTTGGCCGCGTTGTCCTGGAGCACGTGCTTGACCGCGTCCGGGTGGGCCAGGAGGTAGAGAGTCAGCGGGCCACGGAAGCGCACCGTGTCCCCGTAGCGACGCCAGGCGTCCAGGAACGCCAGCACGTTGTCCCGTCTGATCTCGGCGATGCTCCCGAGGAACAGGTTCCCCCTCGGCCCGGGAGGCACGCGGCCGTCCAGCGTCGCGACCAGCTCGCCCTCCGTCCGCTCGTCCCCGCCCATCGACGTCCCCGGGAGCTGTGTCCTGTTTACCACTTCCCTCCCCACCCGGGGAACGGCCTGGCGGTCGTGGCTTCGCGGTACGATCCGGCCCATGCGCCTTGTGATCGCCCGCTGCAGTGTCGACTACACGGGCCGGCTCAGCGCTCACCTGCCCCTGGCGACGAGGCTGCTGCTGGTCAAGGCGGACGGCTCGGTGCTGGTCCACGCCGACGGCGGGGCCTACAAGCCGCTCAACTGGATGTCGGCCCCCTGCACACTGGTCCAGGAGCCCGGCGCCTGGAGGGTCACCAACCGCACCGGCGAGTCCATGACCATCCAGATCGAGGAGATCCTCCACGACTCCTCCCACGACCTTGGCGTCGATCCCGGGCTGGTCAAGGACGGGGTCGAGCGGCACCTCCAGGAGCTGCTGGCCGACCGCTGCAGCGTCCTCGGCGACGGCTGGTCGCTGGTCCGGCGCGAATACCCCACCGACATCGGCCCGGTCGATCTTCTCTGCCGCGACGACCGGGGTGCGTACGTCGCCGTCGAGATCAAGCGTCGGGGCGAGATCGAGGGCCTGGAGCAGCTGGGCCGCTACCTGGAGCGCCTGCGGCCCGCCCTGGGCGCGGTCCGCGGCGTGCTCGCCGCCCAGGCCTTCACCCAGCAGGCCAGGACCCTGGCCGCGGCCCGCGGCATCAACTGCGTCGCCCTCGACTACGACGCCCTGCGGGGCATCGAGCCGAACACCCCCACCCTGTTCTGACGCCGCCGGTTGACAGCCCGACGCGGGCGGGACGATCCTGGCCCGGCGCTGGTTCGCCCGGGCGATGTTTCCCGTGAAACAACGGCCGGGCGTCGCCAAAGAGGGAATCCGGTGCAAATCCGGAGCTGCCCCGCAGCGGCAGGTGGGAACGACCGCCGTCACCGAGGCGCCCGCGCGGGTGCGCGGCCAGTCGACGCCTCGAGGGAGGGCTCATGACGACGAGTTCCACCGTTCACGGGTTCCCGCGGATCGGCGACCGCCGGGAGCTGAAGACCGCCACCGAGGGCTACTGGGCGGGCAGGGTGCCGGCCCAGGAGCTGGAGGCGACGGCCAGGGACCTGCGTCGCCAGACCTGGGAGTTCCTGCGCGACGCCGGGATCGGCCAGGTCCCCTCCAACCACTTCTCCCTGTATGACCAGGTGCTGGACACCTGCGTGCTGGTGGGCGCGGTCCCAGGCCGCTACGGGAGGCCGGTCGGCCTCGACACCTACTTCGCCATGGCCAGGGGCGGCGTCGACACCACCGCCATGGAGATGACCAAGTGGTTCGACACCAACTACCACTACCTGGTCCCCGAGCTGGGGCCCGAGATCGAGTTCGGCCTGTCGGCCACCCCCAAGCCCCTGGCCGAGCTGGCCGAGGCTCGCGAGCTGGGCATCGCCACCCGCCCGGTGCTGCTCGGCCCGGTCACCTTCCTGCTGCTGGGCAAGCGCTCCGGCGGCGCGCCGGCCGGGTTCGACCGCCTCAGCCTGCTCGACCCGCTGCTGGAGGTCTACGCCGAGCTGCTGGACGAGCTGGAGGCGGCCGGGGCCGAGTGGGTGCAGCTGGACGAGCCGGCCTTCGTCCAGGACCGGTCGGCGGCCGAGCTGGACGCCCTCGGCCGCGCCTACGACCGCCTCGGCCGGACCACGGCCCGACCCAAGCTGCTGGTCTCCAGCTACTTCGACCACCTGGGCGACGCCCTCGGGGTGCTCGCCGGCTCCCCCGTCGACGGCATCGGTCTCGACCTGGCCCGGGACGCCCGGCGCAACCTGGAGCTGCTGGCCTCGGTCGGCGGCATCGGCGACCGAACCCTGGTCGCCGGGGTGGTCGACGGCCGCAACGTCTGGGTCAACGACCTCGAGCGGTCGCTGTCGACCCTGGCCACCCTGCTCGGCCTGGCCGGCGACGTGGTTGTCTCCACCTCCTGCTCGCTCCAGCACGTCCCCATCGACCTGGACGCCGAGCAGCACCTCGATCCCGAGGTCCGGCCCTGGCTGGCCTTCGCCCGCCAGAAGGTGGCCGAGGTGGTCACCCTGGCCCGCGGGCTGGCCGAAGGCACCGGGGCCGTCGCCGAGGAGCTGGAGGCCAACCGGCGCACGCTGGCGGCGCGCCGCCAGTCGGGCAGGACCCGCGACCCGGCGGTGCGCCGGCGGCTGGAGGCGATCGGCGAGCCGGACCTGCACCGGGCCAGCCCGTACGAGGTCCGGGAGAAGGCCCAGCGGGCCCGGCTGGGCCTGCCGCCGCTGCCCACCACCACCATCGGCTCCTTCCCCCAGACCGGCGAGGTCCGCAGGGCGCGGGCGGCCCGCCGCCGGGGCGAGCTGGACGACGCCGGCTACCGGGCCCGCATGCGCCGCGAGATCGCCGACGTGATCCGCATCCAGGACGAGCTGGAGCTGGACGTGCTCGTCCACGGGGAGCCGGAGCGCAACGACATGGTCCAGTACTTCGGCGAGCAGCTCGCCGGGGTGGCCGTCACCGAGCTCGGCTGGGTCCAGTCCTACGGCACCCGCTATGTCCGGCCGCCGATCATCTTCGGCGACGTGTCCCGCCCGGCCCCGATGACGGTGGAGTGGCTCACCTACGCCCAGTCGCTCAGCCGGCGGCCCGTCAAGGGCATGCTGACCGGGCCCGTGACCATGCTGAAGTGGTCGTTCGAGCGCGACGACCAGCCGCGGGAGGCGACCGCACGCCAGCTCGCCCTGGCCATCCGGGACGAGATGGCCGACCTGGAGGCGGCCGGGATCGGGGTCATCCAGGTCGACGAGCCGGCCCTGCGCGAGGCCCTGCCGGTGCGCGCCGAGCGCCGCCAGGCCTACCTGACCTGGGCGGTGGAGGCGTTCCGCCTGGCCACCGGCGGGGTCCGTGACGAGACCCAGGTCCACACCCACATGTGCTACTCGGAGTTCGGCGAGATCCTGCCCGCCATCGACGGGCTGGACGCCGACGTGACCTCGATCGAGGCCGCCCGGTCGCGCATGGAGCTGGTCCGCGACCTGGAGCAGGCCGGGTACGGGCGCGAGATCGGCCTTGGCGTCTACGACATCCACTCGCCGCGGGTGCCGCCGCCCGATGAGATGGCCACCCTGCTGGAGGAGGCCCTGGAGGCGGTGGGCCCGGCCCGGCTGTGGGTCAACCCCGACTGCGGCCTCAAGACCCGCGACTACCCCGAGGTGCTGGCCTCCCTACGCAACATGGTCGCGGCGGCCAGGACGGTCCGATCGGCGGTGAGGTAGGGCCAACACCGACACCTAATCTCGGCATCCAGGCTAGTCGGCGTAGTCCTTCTGCTTCATGACCACGTCGATGACCAGGCAGGTGGCCACGGCGAGGCTGCGCAGGGGGTCGACGGCGGTGGGGCTGACCTCGACGACGTAGGTGTCGGCGTCGGTGAACAGCTCACGCAGGCCGGCCCACTTCTTGGTCACGCGGGCGATGGCCTGGCCGGCGCCGTCGTAGACGCCGAAGTCCTTGGCCCGCCAGTTGTGGGCCCGGACCTCGCCGAGCTGGGCGCCGCGCGGGTCGAGCAGGGTGAAGCGTGCCCTGCCGAGGCGGATCTGCTTGGTGATCTCGCCGATCGGCTGGCCGTCGGGCCGCAACACCTGGCAGCGCCAGGTGAACCACGGCTTGTGCACGACCAGCTCGGGCGTGGCCCCGGGGCCGAGGATGTGCAGGGTGATCGGCAGGGTGACGTCCCAGCTGGTGAACACCCGGGCCAGGAAGGCCAGCGGCGACTGGGTGGCCTGGACGACCGCGCCGATCTGGCGGCCGCTCTGGTCGAGCACCGCGTACTCGTTGCGCAGCTCGACCAGCTTCAGCTTCTGCCTGACGACGAGCACCTGCTGGGCGAGCAGCGACCCCGCCGGCGGTGCCATCCCGTAGTGGCTCAACGGACCTCCTCGGACGACTCCCCTGTCATCCCGGTCCAGCCTAGGCCGCTTTGGTCGCCTTCAGTGAGTACAGCAGCGGCAGCCGGGCGTCGTCGGCCTCGGGGAGCCGCCAGATCCCCGGCTCGGCCTCGACCATGAACGGGAACATCTTCCAGGGCACCCAGGGATGCTCGTGCAGGTACTCGATGCGGAGCCCGGCTTCGGCCAGCGAGCTGATGATCTCGCCCATGCTGTGCTGCCAGGCGTACTCGAACCGCGCCTGGACCGGGGCGTCCGGGTCGGCGTAGGACCCGGTGTTCGGGAACTTCAGCGGCTCCTCCGACGGCCAGTAGTGGTAGTGGAGGCGCAGCTCGGTCGCGTCGTCGCCGTCGTCGAAGACCCAGGCGAACGGGTGGGCCTCGGCGATGTAGAAGAAGCCGCCCGGCCGCACGAAGTGGGCGACCACCTCGGCCCAGCGCGGCACGTCGGGCAGCCAGTTGAGCACTCCGAAAGAGGTGAACACCACGTCGAAGTCGCCCTCCAGCCTGTCCGGGAGGTCGACCACGTCGGAGACGACGAAGCGGGCCTCCAGGCCGGTCTCGGCGGCCAGGAGCCGCGCCTGCTCGACGGCCCGTTCCGAGAAGTCGGCGCCGGTGACCCTGGCTCCCCGCCTGGCCCAGGAGAGTGTGTCCAGCCCGAAGTGGCACTGCAGGTGGAGCAGGTCCTTGCCGGCGACGTCGCCGACCTCGTCGACCAGCAGCGGGGGCAGGTCGTGGCGGCGCCCGGACTTCCAGCCGTCGACGTCGTAGAACGCCGAGCCGACGTGGATGGGCGTCCACTCGTCCCAGAGGGCGCGGTTGGCGGCGACATGCGGGTCCATGCCGGGAGCCTGGCACGCCGCCGGCCCCGATGCACGAGATTTGCGCCGCGGGCGGACGGCCTCGTCGCCGCGGGCGGGCCGCGCCCGCGCGTCGCCCGGCGTTGGCGGCCCGGTGGGGTGGGGCCAGGAGTCGGGAGTCCGAATCCGGGGAGCGCGACGCTCGCCGGCTGAAGGGCAAATCCCCCGCTCGCCCCGCCCCACCGGGCGACCACCGCTCAAGGGTACCGCGCCGCCCCGTCTTTGACGGAACACTTACGTCGATTCCGGGATCGTGGCAGCCTAGGGGAGGAACACCGCGAGCCTGGAGTAGTCGATGACGTTTGCCACGCCCCTGGCACTCCTGGCGTTGCCGCTGGTTCCTCTCACCGTCCTTGCCCTCTATCAGGCCAGGCGGCGGCGGATCCGCTACGCGATCCGCTACCCGGCCCTTGATGTGCTGGCCGGGGTCGTGGAGCGGGAGCGGCGGGGCCGCTGGATCCCGGCTGCCCTGCTGGTGCTCGCCCTCACGGCGCTGCTGCTGGGCGCGGCCAGGCCGATGGCGCGGGTCCCCGTGCCCCGCGACGAGGCCACGGTCATGCTCGTCATCGACGTGTCCGGGTCGATGAACGCCGACGACGTGGAGCCGACCCGGATGGAGGCGGCCCAGCGGGCGGCCAGCCGCTTCCTCGACCGCCTCCCCGCACGCTTCCAGGTGGGACTGGTCATCTTCTCCAGCGAGGCCGAGACCCTGGTGCCTCCGACCACCGATCGCGAGGCGGTCCGGGCCGCCCTGGGCACGCTGAACGCCAACGGCGGGACGGCCATGGGCGACGGGCTGGCCCGGGCCCTGGATGTGATCGAGGCGGCCCGCCGGCAGGCGACCGGCAACACCGGCCCGCCGACCACCGCCGACCCCAAAGCGCCGGGAGCCTCGCCCGGGCCGACCACCACCGCCCCGGAAGCCGCCCGGCCGACCGTGCCGCCGGCGGTGACCCTGCTGCTCTCGGACGGCGCCAACTCGGCCGGAGGCGACCCGTTCGTCCAGGCCGAGCGGGCCCGCCAGCTCGGAGTCCCCGTGTACACGATCGCCCTGGGCACGGCCAACGGGGTGCTGCGCCAGCCCAACGCCTTCGGCGGCACCCGCATCCAGCCGGTCCCGCCCGACCCGGACAGCCTGGCCCGGATCGCCGAGACCAGCAACGGCCGCTTCTTCCAGGCGCCGACCAGCGAGAACCTGACCGCGGTGTACGACAGCCTCGGCTCCCGGATCGGCTTCCGCCTGGAGGAGCGGGAGGTGACGGTCGCCTTCACCGCCGCCGGCCTGATCCTGCTGGCCGCCGCCGGGGCACTGCGGGCCCGCCGGGGCGCCCGGCTCCCCTGATCGACCAGTTGACCTTGTGCAAGGAGACCAGATGACCGAGAGCGATCAGCGCCGCCTCAGTGTGGCCGACCCCGACAACCCCTCCGCGGCCCTCGAGGCGGCGTTGTTTGAGATCAAGCGGGTGATTGTCGGTCAGGAAGGCATGCTGGAACGGGTCCTGGTCGCCCTGCTGGCCGGTGGCCACCTGCTCCTCGAGGGCGTCCCCGGGCTGGCCAAGACCCGCACCATCGCC
>JBJMHP010000145.1:0-4793 GCA_045807325.1 Actinomycetes bacterium
GACGCCCTGCTCGCCGCCGTCGAGGGCGGCGGCCATGGCGTCGATGGCCGCCGGCTGGTCGCCGGCGGCGGGCATGTCGGTGATGAGCTTGAACGCGGGCATTGGGGGGAACTCCGTGGCCGAAACGGAAGCTGAACCGGAACCTCCAGTGTACGAGCCGGCTCCGACAGGCGTCGTTGCCGGAGCTTGACCAGGCCGAGATCCGGCCGGGGTAGAGTAGGCGGCCGTGCCCCCGAACGGCAGCTGGAGCTGGGAGCGTCATGGAGAGCTTCGTCATCAAGGGCGGGCAGCCGCTGAGCGGCACCATCCGCCCGGCCGGGAACAAGAACGCGGCGCTGCCCATCGTGGCCGCCGCGCTGCTGGCCGACGAGCCGGTGGTGCTGCGCAACGTCCCCCAGATTCTGGACGTGGCCACGATGCTGGAGCTGGTCGCCTCGACCGGCGCGACGGTGGAGCGGACCGGTCCCAACCAGGTCCGCATCGACCCCCGCGGGCTGCGCCGGCCGACGCTGGACCCGGCCCTGTGCGCCCGCATCCGGGCGTCGGTGCTGCTGGCGGCGCCGCTGGTGGCCAGGACCGGCCACTGCCTGCTGCCACCCCCCGGCGGCGACGTGATCGGGCGGCGCCGGCTCGACACCCACCTGCTGGCCTTCCGCTCCCTCGGGGTCCGCGCCAGCTTCGACCGGGCCCTGGAGCTGGAGGCGGCCCGCCTCCGGGGGTCGCCGATGTTCCTGGACGAGGCGTCGGTCACGGCCACCGAGAACGCCGTCATGGCCGCCGTCCTTGCCGAGGGCACCACGGTCATCGGCAACGCCGCCTGCGAGCCCCATGTCCAGGACCTGTGCCGGTTCCTGGTCGGCCTGGGGGCCCGCATCTCCGGCATCGGCTCCAATCTGCTCACCATCGAGGGGGTGGAGCGCCTCGGCGGCGGCGAGCACACCATCGGCACCGACTACATCGAGGTGGCCAGCTTCCTCGGCCTGGCCGCGGTGACCGGGGGCGAGCTGGCCGTCGAGGGTGTGATCGAGGACGACCTGCGGCCGGTCGAGGTCGGCTTCAGCCGCCTCGGGCTGACCTGGGAGCTGGACGGCGGCGGCCGCCTGCGGGTGCCCCGCGACCAGACCCTGGAGGTCTCCGACGACCTTGGCCAGGCCATCCCGACCATCGACGACGGCCCCTGGCCGGCGTTCCCGGCCGACCTGACCTCGATCGCGGTCGCGGTCGCCACCCAGGCCAGGGGGACCGTGCTGATCTTCGAGAAGATGTTCGAGAACCGGCTGGTGTTCGTGGACAAGCTGGTCGGCATGGGAGCGAGGATCATCGTCTGCGACCCCCACCGGGTGGTCGTCAACGGCCCCACCCCGCTGTACGGGGAGCGGCTGGAGTCGCCCGACATCCGCGCCGGCATGGCCCTGCTGCTGGCCGCCCTGGCCGCCGACGGCGAGTCGGTCATCGGCAACGTCGGCCAGATCGACCGGGGCTACGAGCGCATCGACGAGCGGCTGCGGGCCCTGGGGGCCAACATCGAGCGCACCGGCTGAGCCGTGACGCTCGGGGCCGGCGACTGCGAGCGGCTGCACGACGGACTGGTCGCTCAGCCGGTCAACACCGCCTCGGCGCTGGCCTATGTCGCCGTCGGGGCCTGGCTGCTGGGTCGGCGCCAGGCCGTGTTCGGGCTGGCCGTGGTCGCGGCCGGGGTGGGCAGCGTCGACTACCACGGCCCCGGCTCCCCCGCCGCCCGGCTGCTGCACGACGGCGGGCTGTACGCGGTGGTCGGGCTGGTCGCCTGGCACGAGGCCGCCCGGCGGGTCGGGCAGGCCCGGCGCGCCGGAACCGGGGGGCCGTGGGCGGGCCTGGTCCCGGGCAGGCGGGCCGCCTACCGGGCCGCCCTGGCCGCGGCCGCCGCCGGGACGGCCTGCTGGTGGCTGGGCCGCACCGACAGCCCCTGGTGCGACCCGGACAGCCTCCTCTAGGCCCACGCCGCCTGGCACCTGCTCGGCGCCGCCGCCCTGGCCTGCTGGGCGGCGGCCACCCTGGACCGGCCGGCTCAGGCCAGGTCGTAGAAGCCGATGTCGGCCCGTCTGATGGTGACCAGGACGGCGTCGGAGGTGCGCTGGGCGTCGGGGGGCGGGCTCTCGGTGAGGATCAGCTGGAAATACAGGCTGCGCAGGAAGGCGGTGACGTTCGCCCGGGCCGCCGACTCGGCCTCGCTGGCGTAGGCGGACCGCCAGGACTCCTGACCGGGGGCGGCGGTGAAGCGGTCCAGCCAGGCGACCAGCCAGGTCCGGTCGACCAGGTCGCGCCGGAGCACGTTGAGGGTGGCGTAGGCCAGGCGCTCGTCCTCGTGGTGGACGAACACGACCGGGCCCGGGGTGAGCAGCCGGTCGGCGATCGCGTCCAGGATCCGCTGCAGCTCGGTCGTGCCCAGATGCGGGCTGCGGGCCAGCATCATGAGCAGGTCGGCGGTGTGGCCGACGGCGTTCGCCCAGCCCGGCCCCGGGACCCAGCTGCGCAGGTCACGCTCGCGCAGCAGGTAGCCGAGGGCCGCCTCCAGGTACCCGTCCAGGTCGGCCTGGTCCAGGAACGGGTTGGCGTTGTCGAAGGCGACGATCTCCATGAGGATCAGCACCGAGTAGGTGCGCAGGTACACCGAGTCGGTGCCGCGCTCGCCCAGGCCGATCTCCAGGTTGGCGGTCATCTGCTTGGCCATGGTGCGCAGCTGGTCGGCCCCGTACTGGCCGCGCTCGATCCAGGCGGCCAGGATCCGGTAGGCGAACTCGTCCCGCAGCTCAGGGTCGGTGGAGCCGAGCCAGCCGAGCAGCTCGGGGGTCAGCTCGGCGACCCACTCGCCCTGGGGGAGGGCGTTCTCGTCGTTGGCGATGACCCGCCAGAAGCTCCGGTCCATCAGCCGGAACCATGCCCGTTAAGAAGCCTTACTAATCCAAGGAGGTCCTCGACCCGGTGGACGCCGTCCGGGTCGGGGTGGCGGGCGAAGCGGTCGATCAGCACCGGGGTGATCCCGACCGCCCTGGCCGCGGCCACGTCGTTGCCCGGCTGGTCGCCGACATGCACGGTCGCCGCCGGGTCGGCCCCGGCCTCGGTGAGGGCGGCCAGGAAGATCTCCGGGTCGGGCTTGGCCACCCCCAGCTTGCCCGAGATGGCCACGGCCGCGAACAGGTGGTCGACCCCCTCCAGGGCGAGGACGTCCTCCAGCCAGGGCTCGAAGTTGGACACCACCCCCAGCTTGAGGCCCCGCCCGGCCAGGGCCTCCAGGGCCGGGCGGGCGTCGTCGAACAGCCGGTAGCCGGCCGGGTCGCTGAACGCCGCGAACAGCGCCTCGGCCAGCTCCAGCCCAACCGGGGCACCCCCCTGGGGTTCCCCGGACCCCTCCATGCCCTCCTCATGCCCGAGGGCGGCCAGGACCTGCCGGTAGAACCCAACCCAGAAGCTGCGCTGGGTGGCCGGGTCGGTCCAGTCGGCCGGCCATTCCGCGGCCCGGACCGCCTCGGCGATGGCCGCGTCCACGGCCGCCTCCTCCAGCGGCAGGCCGTGGGCGGCGGCCACGGCCACGAACCGTCCCTGGAAGCTCGGCGCCGGGGCCAGCAGGGTGTCGCCGGCGTCGAACAGCACGCAATGGAGCGGGTCGGGAATGGGGGGAGGACGGCTCATACCGCGCAGGCTACAGCCCGCGACCTGCCGCAGTCACGACCCGTCGGACCGCCCGGGCGGCTGCCAGGATGGTCCGCGCCGCCGCCGGACCCCGGCCGCCAGCAGCCGCTGGAGCTCCTGCCAGACCTCGTCCACGCGCCGGCCCAGCTTCTCCAGCGACCCGCTGTTGTCGATCACGATGTCCGCCCTGGCCAGGCGCTTCTCCGGCGCCAGCTGGGCGGCGATGCGGTCGGAGGCGTCCCGCTCCCCCATCCCCTTGGCGGCCAGCCGCTCGAGCTGGATCTCCTGGGGCGAGTGGACCACGATGACCACGTCGACGCCGTCGGACAGCCCGGCCTCGATCAGCAGGGCCGCGTCCAGGACCACGACCACGTCCTGGTCGTGGTGCTCCTCGAGCCGGTCGGCGATGCGGGCGAAGATCGCCGGGTGGGTGATCTCGTTCAGCAGGGCCAGCTTGGTCTTGTCGGCGAAGACGATGTCGGCCAGGGCCTGGCGGTCGATCTGGCCGTCGGGGTGCAGCACCCCCGGGCCGAAGTGCTCGCGGATCTTGCACCATGCCGGCGTGCCCGGCATGACCACCTGCCTGGCGATGTGGTCGGCGTCGATGACCTCGGCGCCCTGCTCGGCCAGCATGGCCGAGACCGTGCTCTTGCCCGAGGCGATGCCTCCCGTGAGCCCGACCAGCAGCATGCCGCCGCCCCCTCGAGGTAGGTAGCTCCCGTGCTGACCGGCCGACTGTACCGCCGGGCGGCGGGCCGTCTGGCCCGCTACTCGCCGGCGTTCTTGCGCTTCAGGTCCTCGACGATGTTCTCGAGCGTGTCGTCGCTCGGCGCCTGGCCGGCGTCGGCCGCCTGGACCTGCTCGGCCTCCGGCGCCGCCTGGTCCTCGGCCGCCTGGTCCTCGGCCGGCTGTCCTTCCGCCGCCTGCCCCTCGGCCGCCTGCCCTTCGGCCGCCGGCCCCTCGGTCGGCTGGCCCTCGGCGTCGTAGCCGCCCTCGTAGAAGCCGGCCTCCTGGAACGCCTCGGACATGGGCGTGCCCGGCATCACGCCGATCGGGTTGCCCTGCTCGTCGTAGACGTAGCTGCCGTCGGCGTAGTCGCCCTCGGCATAGGCACCCTCGACGTA
>JBJMHP010000146.1:0-2968 GCA_045807325.1 Actinomycetes bacterium
GGCTTGAGCATGTTGCCGGCGTCCATGGCCCCCTCGGCGGCCCCGGCCCCGACCACGGTGTGGAGCTCGTCGATGAACAGCAGGATCCGGCCCTCGCCCGCCTTGACCTCGTTGAGCACGGCCTTGAGCCGTTCCTCGAACTCGCCCCGGTACTTGGCCCCGGCGACCAGGGCGCCCATGTCGAGGGCGAAGATCGTCTTGTCGCGCAGCCCCTCGGGGACGTCGCCCCGGACGATCCGGCCGGCCAGGCCCTCGACGATGGCGGTCTTGCCGACCCCGGGGTCGCCGATCAGGACCGGGTTGTTCTTGGTCTTGCGGGACAGGATCTGGACCACCCGGCGGATCTCGGCGTCGCGGCCGATCACCGGGTCGAGCTTGCCGGCCCGGGCGTCGGCGACCAGGTCGCGCCCGTACTTGGCCAGGGCCTCGTAGGCGACCTCAGGCATCGCCGAGGTGACCCGCTGGTTGCCGCGGATCCGGGTCAGGGCGGTCAGGAACTGGTCGCGGGTCAGGCCCTGCTCCTTCAGGCGCCGCCCGGCCGCCGTGGCCGACCCCTCCTCGACCAGCGCCAGCACCAGGTGCTCGACCGACACGTACTCGTCCTTGAGGCGTGTGGCCTCGCGCTCGGCGGCGTCGAGCAGCCGGGCCAGCCGCTGGGTCACCATCACCTGCCCGGGGGCGGCCCCCGGGCCGGTGACCCGGGGGCGGCGGCCCAGGTCCTCCTCGACCGCGGCCCGGAGGCCGTCCGGGTCGGCCCCGGCCCCCTCCAGCAGCCGTGGCGCCAGGCCGTCGGGCTGGTCGAGCAGGGCCAGCAGCAGGTGCTCGCCGTCGACCTCGGTGTGGCCGAAGCGCAGCGCCTTGGTCTGGGCGTCGTGCAGGGCCTCCTGCGACTTCTGGGTCAGACGGTTGAGGTCCAACGCTCACTCCTTCGCTGGCGGGCGGGGACGCGCGCGCAGGTCGCGCTCGAGGACGTCGATCCGGTCCAGCAGGTCCAGCACCAGCCCGATGGCGGCGTAGTTGAGCGACAGGCCGGTCCGCAGCCGCTGGATGCGGGCCACGGTGACCAGCTCGGCGCGCGTGAACCACAGCCTGCCGGCGCGGTCGCGGGTGGCCTGGAGCAGGCCGAGCTTGACCAGGCGGCGCACCAACTCCGGGTGCAGGCCGGCGCTCGCGGCGAAGCCGTCGAGGTCGAGCCGCGGTGGCCGGGCCAGCGGGTACCGGACCACCCACCGGTCGGCGCCGGCCGCGGCCGACGGTCGTGGCCGGCTCATCGTCCACTCCTGGGGTCGAAGTCCGACACCGTGGCCAGCTCCTCGAACAGCTCCCGCTCGCGGCGGCCGGGGTTGCGGGGGACCATGATCCGGACCTCGGCGTACAGGTCGCCGGGCTGGCCCCTGGGGTTGGGCAGGCCCTGGCCACGCAGCCGCAGCCGCCGGCCGCTGGAGGACCCGGCGGGGACCTTGACCTTGGCCTCCCCGCCCGGGGTGTCGACGGGCACGGTCGACCCGAGCGCCGCCTCCCACGGGCTCACCGGCAGGTCGACGTGGAGGTCGCGACCGTCCAGGCGGAAGCGGGGATGCGGGGCGATGCGGACCACCAGGTACAGGTCGCCCGGTCCGGCCCCGCCGGTGCCCCGGCCGCCCTGGCCGGCCAGGCGGATCCGCTGGCCGTCGACCACCCCGGCCGGGATGGTGACCTCGTAGCTGCGCTGCCCGTCCGGCCCGGCCAGGCTGACCCAGCGCCGGCCGCCCCGGTAGGCCTCCTCGACGGTCAGCTCGAGCTCGGCCTCCTGGTCGGCCCCGGCCATCGGCCCGGACGCCCGGCGGCTCCCGAACAGGCCGCCGAGCAGGTCCTCCAGGTCGACGTCGTCGAGGCCCTCGCCACTGACGAAGACCTGCTCCTCGTCGAACGTCCGGCCGCGCCCGGCGCCGCCCGGCGGCCGCCCGCCGGGCCGTCGGGCCCCAGCGCCGGCCCAGGCCCGCTCGGCCCCCTCGGGGATCTGCCGGAAGTCGGGGCCGAAGCGGTCGTAGCGGGCCCGGGTGTCGGGGTCGGCGAGTACGTGGTAGGCCTCGTTGACCTCCTTGAACCGCTCCTCGGCGGCCGGGTCCTTGTTCACGTCGGGGTGGTAGCGGCGGGCCAGCCGCCGGTAGGCCTCCTGGAGCTCGTCGGCATCGGCGGTGCGCGGGACCCCGAGGGCCTCGTAGTAGTCGCGCGCCACCCGGCCTCACTCCTGCCTTGGTGCGGTGGCGACCGCGACCGCGGCCGGGCGCAGCCAGCGGTCGTCCCGCCCGTAGCCGGGCCGCAGGACCTCGACCACCGTGCCCGCCGGCACTTCGTCGCTCTCCACGACCCTGGCCGCCTCGTGGCGGTTGGGGTCGAACGGCACGCCCACCTCTTCGTAGCGCGGGAACCCGAGCCGGGTCAGGGCGGCCTGGGCCTCCTCACGCACCGCCCGGACGCCCTCCACGATCGCCCCCGGGTCGCCGCCGGCGTGGGCCAGCGCCCGGTCCAGGTTGTCCACCACGGGCAGGAACTGGGCGGCCACCCGGGCCCGCTCGGCGGCCCGTTCCCGCTCCAGCTCCCGCGCATAGCGCTTGCGGAGGTTGTCGAGGTCGGCGACGGCCCGTCGCCAGCGGTCCTCGAGGTCGGCCAGTGCGGCCGTGGCGGCGGCCTCGTCGACCTGAGTCGCCGTCTCGCCGCTCGGCTCCGGCGGCGGCTGCTGCACGCTCACTGCGGCCACCACCTAGCTGGGGGTGAAGTCGGCGTCGATCACGTCGTCGTCGCCGCCCGGAGGCGGCTGGGACGGTCCGCCCTGCTGGCCGCCCCCGGCGCCCCCGCCGGCCAGCATCAGGCCCTGGAGCGCCTGCTGGAGCTCGCCGGTGAGCGAGCGCAGGCGTTCCAGCGGCGCCTCCTCCTTAATCGCCTGGCGGGCGTCGGTGACCAGCATCTCGGCCCGGGCCCGCTCGTG
>JBJMHP010000147.1:0-4238 GCA_045807325.1 Actinomycetes bacterium
GCAAGCGCCATGACACTTGACCGTAAGCCGTTCGCTCTACCCTCGACCCGACAGTCGTCCCAGGACAGCAGTGCGCCGAGGCGCGGCTTGGCCGGCCGAGCGACCCAGTGGCGCCTGGGAGCGCGGCCGGTGGTCCCGCGCTGGCCGGTGGCCTCACCGCCGAGCCGTCATGGGTTCCCGAGCCCCGCAGGCGCCGTCCCCAGACCACGGCGGTCCCAGGGCGGCGCTGGGCGTCGTGGCCCACGATGTCCGGCCGCCGGCCGGGCCCTGGTCGCCCTGTCCATATCCTCGGACAGCCAGCGGCACAGACGGCCGGGTCGGTGACTGCCCTGCGTCGGCGCCAGGCGCTGGCAGCGGGCGCCGCCGTCGGCATGGCCTGGGGTGGCAGCGCTGTGAGTTGGGAGAACCGTGGTGGGCCTGCCAGGACTTGAACCTGGGACCTCATCCTTACCAGGTATCGAGGGCTACGCGCTGTGCGGACCGGCGTTTCCCCAGGCCGCACGCGAGCGTCGGAGACGAAGGGATGCGTTCTTAGCGGCCTTGTCCATGCGGTGCAGGCAGCCTACACGCCTCGCCCGGGTCGGGGTCTGCCGTCCTCGACGAACGGACCGTTAGGCCGTTGCTTCCTCGCGAAGTCCTTCGGCCAGGTCGCGGATCTCGGCCTCTGGGTAGCGGCGGTGGCCGCCCAGGGTCTTGAGGAACGGCAGCTTGCCTTCCTTGGCCCAGCGGGACACGGTCTTGGGCGAGACGTGCAGGAGGTCGGCCACCTCGGCGGCCCGGAGGTAGCTGGGGTGGGTGGGTGCGGCCTTGTTGCTGGGTTGGGCTGCCACGGCGCATCCCTTTCGTGCGGCGGACCCCGGCAGCGCCCGGGTCCGGTGGTGACCGGGGTGTTCGTCCGGCACCGACGGTGCGGACCTGCGGCACCGATGGTTCTTCGGTGCCGTGGCTGGTGCTGGACGAACAGGACGAGTATCGAGACCAGACCAAGCATCCCGCAATAGTCCGTTTGGGTCGTTTCAGCGCACCGCTACCTCGTGCGACAGCCGGGCGTGGCCACGGTTGGTTGGATGGCAGCTGTCGGGGCGAGGTGGGCACCGACGCCTTGCGGGCAATGGTCCGCTGGGACAGGCGCGTGCGGCGCTTCGCGGCGACCAGCCGCCTCCGGGCTCATCGGCTTCGTACACGTCGTCCTCAACATGGCGAGGCCGAGCAGGACACTCGTTTGTCGCGATGCTGCGGAGGGGAACCGTTTTGTAGTTGGCCGATTCGGGAGGTGTCGCTCGTGTTCCGGGTTCATGCTGGTGTGGTGGATTATGCGATCCTTGCGGTGTACTTCGCGGTGGTGCTGGGGATCGGGTTTGCGGCCAGGCGCCAGGTTCACACCGGGTTGGACTTCTTCCTGTCGGGCCGCTCGCTGCCGGCCTGGATCACCGGGCTGGCCTTCATGGCCGCCAACCTGGGCGCCCTGGAGATCCTGGGGCTGGCCGCCAACGGCGCCAAGTACGGGGTCGCCACCGTGCACTTCTACTGGATCGGGGCGGTCCCGGCAATGGTGTTCCTGGGCATCGTGATGATGCCCTTCTACTACAACAGCAAGGTCCGCAGCGTCCCCGAGTACCTGCGGCTGCGCTTCAACGACCCCACCCACGTGCTCAACTCGCTCAGCTTCGCGGTGGCTACGGTGCTGATCGCCGGGGTCAACCTGTTCGCCATGGCCCTGGTCATCCGGCTGCTGCTGGGTTGGCCGATCCCCATCTCGATCGTCCTGGCGGCGGCGATCGTGCTGGTCTACATCACCCTGGGCGGGCTGTCGTCGGCCATCTACAACGAGGTGCTGCAGTTCTTCATCATCCTGGCCGCCCTGGTCCCGCTCACCATCGTGGGGCTCAAGGCGGTCGGCGGCTGGAGCGGCCTGCAGGACAAGATCAGCCAGGCCAAGGCCCTGGGCCCGCTGGCCCTGCACCCCTGGCAGGGGACCGGGGTCGGCAACGTCACCAACCCGATCGGGGCCGACTGGATCGCGATCGTGTTCGGGCTCGGCTTTGTGCTCTCCTTCGGCTACTGGACGACCAACTTCGCCGAGGTCCAGCGGGCCCTGGCGGCCAAGAACCTCTCGGCGGCCCGCCGGACCCCGCTGATCGCCACCTACCCCAAGATGCTCATCCCCCTGATCGTGGTCGTCCCCGGCCTGATCGCCGCCGTCACCGTCAAGGGGCTGGGGGCCAAGACCGGCGACCTGCAGTACAACAACGCCGTCCCCATCCTGATCTCCACCTACCTGCCCAACGGGATGCTGGGGATCGCCATCACCGGGCTGCTGGCCGCCTTCATGGCCGGGGTGGCCGCCAATGTGACCGCGTTCAACACCGTGGTCAGCTACGACCTGTGGCAGGCCTATGTCCGCAAGGACAAGCCCGACGAGTACTACGTGTGGTTTGGCCGCATCGCCACCGTGCTCGGCATCATCATCGCCATCGGCACCGCCTTCATCGCGGCCGGGTTCAACAGCATCATGGACTACATCCAGGCGCTGTTCTCGTTCTTCAACGCGCCCCTGTTCGCCACCTTCATCCTCGCCATGTTCTGGAAACGGGCCACCCCCTGGGCCGGCTTCTGGGGGCTGGCCTCGGGCACCCTGGCCGCAGTCGCTGTCCACTTCCTGCACTCGCGGGGGCCGCTGGACCTGGGCTCGCCGCTGGCGGCCGACTTCTGGGGCGCGGGCGCGGCCTTCGTGGTCGATATCGTGGTGACGGTCGCGGTCAGCCTGGCCACCCAGCCCAAACCCGAGCACGAGCTGCGGGGGCTGGTCTGGGGCCTGTCCGAGACCGAGGACACCACCGCCGAACAGGACCCGGCCGAACGGGTCTGGTGGCGCCGCCCGGGGTTGCTTGGCGGCCTCGCCCTCGGCCTCACCGCCCTGCTGTATCTGGTCTTCGTGTTCTAAGTCTTTGTGCTCCAAGGAGGAGTGACCCATGGCCAACTCCGATCCTGACCGCCAAGCCCGCGAGCAGATCGCCGAGACCGAAGCGGCCGAGGCCCGCGACCGGGCCAGCGGCATGGCCAGCCTGTTCGACCTCCGCATGGTGATCGGGGGCCTGCTCACCCTGTACGGCATCGTGCTGACCGTCCTGGGGCTGTTCGCCTCCAGCGACACCAAGGCCAAGGCCGCCGGGATCAACATCAACCTCTGGGCCGGCCTGGTCATCCTGGCCGGCGGGGCCGTCTTCCTGGCCTGGGCCAGGCTCCGCCCCCTGCGGGCCGAGGACCTCCAAGACACCGACACCGACCGCCCCAACATCGAATAGGACCGCCAGCCGCCGATCCCTTGGCCGGGAAGGAACGATGGGACGTCCTGATTCGTGGGTCGTGGTGGGTCTTGACAACGGCGGCACCAGCAACAACGCGACCGTCCTGGACCCCTCCGGGCGGTTCCTGGTCGATCGGCTGGTCGAAACCCCAAGCTGCGTGCAGGAAGGCCCCGACGTCGCGGTCGAGGCGCTCGTGCAGGCACTGGACCACATTCTGGAGCAGACCGGGACGGCCAGGACGTCGGTGCGTGCCGTTGGCCTGGACACGCCCGGCCAGGCCTCGGCCGACGGGGTCATCTCCTCCAAGGGGGCGACCAACTTCGCCCAGCCGGCCTGGCACGGGTTCGACATCCGTGGCGCCCTCGAGGCCCGGCTGGGACTGCCGGTGATCTACAACAACGACGCCAACGCCGCCGCGCTCTACGCCCACCATGTCCATTTCGGCCCCGACGCCGGGAGCCACTCCTCCATCTCGGCGGTCGTCGGCACCGGGCTGGGCGGGGGCGTGATCGAGGCAGGCCGGGTGGTGCGGGGTGCCGCCGGCATGGCCGGGGAGCTCGGCCACGTCCACATCCCCATGCAGGGCCTGCTGGCCGAGGGCCAGCCGCTGCCCACCTGCAACTGCGGCTTTGTCGGCGACGCCGAGAGCGTGGCCTCCCTGACCGGCATCGAAAGGAACCTGCTGCCCTACTGGCTGACCCGCTTCGAGGACCACGAACTCGGCCGGCTGCAACCCCCCGAGGCGGCCAAGCAGGTCCGCGACTACGGCGAGCGGGGCGACCCACTGGCCCTGCGGATCTTCGAGCAACAGGCGATGGCGCTGGGCCGGCTGTTCACGATCGCCGCCAACTTCATCGACCCGAACACCTACTTCCTGGGGGGCGGGGTCGTCGAGGCGGCACCGCACTTCCGCGACTGGTTCCAGGCCAA
>JBJMHP010000148.1:0-12271 GCA_045807325.1 Actinomycetes bacterium
CCCCGGACCCCCCCGGTCCACCGGGGGACCACCCCGGCGGTCCCCCGGACCCCCCCGGTCCACCGGGGAACCACCCCGGCGGTCCCCCGGACCCCCCCGGTCCACCGGCAGGCCGACCCGGCTCGGCACCGACGACCTGCGCCGCCTGCGCATGGCCGCCCAGCGGCTGACCGGCCGCCGTCCCCGTGCGGTGGCCGAGGTGGTGCGGGCCGTGGGCGGCCTCCAGGCCCAGGACACCCCGGCGTCCCGGCTGGCCGTGCGACCCCGCAGCACCGGCCTGGACGAGGCCGCCGTCCGCCGGGCCTGCAACCAGGACCGCTCGGTGGTCAGGACCTGGGCCATGCGCGGCACTCTGCATCTGGTCGCCGCCGTGGACGTCGGCTGGCTGGTCGCCCTCCTTGGTCCGGTGTTCGTGGCCGCCGACCGCCGCCGGCGCCTCCAGCTCGGCCTGGACGACGACCTCTGCGAGCGTGCTCTGGCGGCGCTGCCGGCCGTGCTGGCCGCCGGCCCCCTGTCCCGGGCCGACCTGGTCCGCGGCCTGGCCGCCGAGGGGGTCCGGATCGACCCGAGCGGCCAGGCCCCCGCCCACCTGGTCGGCTACGCGGCCATGCGCGGCCTGGTCTGCCGCGGCCCCGACCTGGACGGCGACCAGGCCAGCTACGTGCTGCTGGAGGACTGGGTGGGCGGCGGGGCCGGCCGGCCCCCGGGCCCCGACGACGCCCTGGCCGAGCTGGCCCGCCGCTACCTGGGCGGCCACGGCCCGGCCGGCCCCGAGGACCTGGCCGCCTGGTCCGGGCTGCCGGTCGGCCGGGCCCGGCGGGCCTTCGAGCTGGTCGCCGACGAGCTGCGCGAGCTGGAGGTGGACGGCCGCCGCCTGTGGACACCGGCCGACGCCCCGGCCGCCCCCTCCCCCGCCGGCGACCCGGTGATGCGGCTGCTTGGCCGCTTCGACGACTTCCTGCTGGGCTGGCGGGGCCGCGACCTGATCCTGGACGCCCGGTTCGCCAGGCGGGTGGCGGCCGGCGGCTGGGTCCACCCGGTGGTGGTGGTCGACGGCCGCGTGGCCGGGACCTGGCGGGCCCGCCGCGCCGGCGGCCGGCTGGAGGTCGCCGTCGAGCCGTTCGCCGGCCGGCTCCCGCGCCGGGCCCGGCCCGGCCTCGAGGCTGAGGCGGCCGACCTGGGCCGGTTCCTGGCCATCGAGACCCGGCTAGAGGTCGACGGCCGCTGAGCCGGACGGCCCCAGCAGGGCCCGGCGGCTGGCCACCGCCCGGTGGATGGCCAGGCGCAGGTCGCCCGGGGGACCGCCCTTGACCAGGTAGGCGAAGCAGCCCGCGTCCAGGGCCTGCTGCTCCAGGGCCGGGCTCTCGAAGGCGCTGAGCAGCACGACCTGGGTGTCCGGGCAGGCCTCCCTGATCAGGGGGGCGGCGTCCAGGCCGCTCAGGACCGGCATGCGCAGGTCCATCAGGACCACGTCGGGGTGCAGCCGCTTGGCCACCGCGACCGCGTCGGCGCCGTCGCCGGTCTCGCCGACCACGTCGAAGCCGGCCTGGACCAGCAGCTCGGCCAGGGCCTGGCGGAGCATGTCGTGGTCGTCCACGACCAGCAGCCGTGGCCGCCTCATGCTCCCCACCTCCCGGCCGGGTCGGTCAGCGGCCGGAAGCCGGCCTCCCCGACGGGCGCGCTGCTGACGGCTTCGGCGGTCACGGTACGGCCCTCCCCCCCTGCTCCGAACAAGGCCGACAAGAAACCACAACCGCCGACTGAGCGCGACCACGAAGAAACACTCGAGAGGGCAGTATCGTCGTGTTGGTCACAACACGGCCGTCTCCACGACCAGGTCGCCCTCGGCGAACCGGGCCGGGCGCAGCGGGCGCAGGTCGAAGGTGCGGCAGCTCCCGAGGGTCACCAGCTCGGCCACGGCCCGGCCGGCGGCCGGGGAGTGCATCACCCCGTGGCCCCCGAACCCGGCGCAGTGCAGCAGCGCCGGGACCCGGGGGTCGGGGCCGATGACGGCGTGGTGGTCGGGGGTCTCCGGGTAGAGCCCGGCCCAGCACTGGCGCGGGTCGAGCGGCAGGTCCTCGAGCAGGGGGAACCGGTTGCCGACCCGCTGGGCCAGCTGCTCGAGGAACCGCGGGTCGACGGCCGTCTCCCAGGACGGCTGGTCGTCCGGGTCCGACCAGGCGACCACGAACCCGCCGCTGGCCTCCCGGCGGACCAGGACCCCGGTGTCGAGGTCGACGCACATGGGGATGAGCTCGCCGGGTCCCTCCGGCTCGCGCACGTAGGCCAGGTTGCGGCGCACCGGCGCCACCGGCAGGTCGGCCCCGCACAGGGCGGCGACCCGGCCGGCGGCCGGCCCGGCGGCGTTGACCACGATCCCGGCCCGCACCGTCCGGTCGCCGGCGCGCAGGTCCAGGCGCCCGCCGGGGGCCGGCTCGATGGCGGTCACCTCGGCGCCGGTGCGGATCCGGGCCTCCAGGCGCTCGGCCTCGGCCCGCATGGCCGCGACCACGCCGTGGGGGTCGAGGAAGCCGTCGCGGCCGTGGAAGGTCGCGGCCCGCAGGCCCTCGGGGCGCAGGAACGGCACCAGCTCCAGGGCCTGGGCCGGGGTCAGCCACTGCACCTCGACACCGAGGGAGCGCTGCAGCTCGTAGGCGGCCGCCAGCCCCGGCTCGGCGGCCTCGGTGCCGCACAGCAGCAGGTAGCCGGTCTGGTGGAAGCCGAGCAGCCCGCCGCGGGCGTCGAGGCGCTCCAGCTCGGCGATGGACCAGGCCGAGAACTCGATGTTGGCCCTGGTGGTGAACTGGGCCCGCACGCCGCCGTTGGCCCGCGAGGACGAGCCCTGGCCGACCGACGCCTCCCGCTCCAGGACGAGGACCCGGTCGACGCCGGCCAGCCGCAGCTCGCGGGCGACCGACAGCCCGATCACGCCGCCCCCGATGACGACGACGTCGACGGTCTCGGGCATGCCGGCCCCCCGGTCGGGTCAGACGACCGGGGCCAGCCGGGCCTTGGCCCTGGTGGCCAGGGTCTCGGCCAGGCCGAGGAGCCCGAGGCCGAGCAGCAGGTGGATGACCTGGATCACCCAGTGGAGGGAGCCGGTCAGCAGGTTGGTCTGGGTGAGCCCGACGATGGGCACGATCAGGCCCCAGACGGCGGCCACGGCGACCAGGCGAGGCTCCACCCCGGCCCTGGCGGCCAGGACGGCCTGGGTCCACAGCCCGAGCACGAGCAGGATCCCGAGCAGCTGGTGCAGGTCGACCAGGCCGAGGGCGTTGCCGGTCCAGAAGAGGACGCCGAGGGCGAGCTGGACCACCCCGACGACGCGGATGCCCATCTGGAGGGCGGTGATGGTGGATCGCATGATGCTGCTCCTTTCTCCTCAGGCGAGCCAGCCGGGACGGACCAGGCCGGACTCGTAGGCGAAGACGACCAGCTGGGCCCGGTCGCGGGCCCCGAGCTTGACCATGGCCCGGCTGACATGGGTCTTGGCCGTGGCCGGGCTGACGACCAGCTTGGCCGCGATCTCGTCGTTGGACAGGCCGGCCGCGACCAGCCCCATGACCTCGCGCTCGCGCTCGGTGAGCTGGTCCAGCGTGGGCGAGGGGCGGGGCTCCCGGGCCCTGGTGGCGAACTCGGCCACCAGCCGCCTGGTCACCCCGGGCGACAGCAGGGCGTCGCCGGAGGCGACCGCCCGCACCCCGCGGATCAGGTCGGCCGGCTCGGTGTTCTTGACCAGGAAGCCGCTGGCCCCGACGCGCAGGGCCTCGAACACGTACTCGTCCAGGTCGAAGGTGGTGAGGATGACGATGCGGACACCGTCCAGCAGCTCGTCGGCGGCGATGGCCCGGGTCGCCTCCAGCCCGTCGAGGCCGGGCATGCGGATGTCCATCAGCACCACGTCCGGCCGCAGGGCCCTGGCCAGGCGGATCGCCTCGTCGCCGTCGGCCGCCTCGCCGACCACCTCGATGCCCTCCTGGGCGTCCAGCAGGGCCCGGAACCCGGCCCGGACCAGTGCCTGGTCGTCGGCCAGCAGGACCCTGATCACCGGGGTTCCCCTCCCTGGTCGTCCAGGGGGAGATGGGCCAGGACCCGGAAGCCACCGCCCGGGCGGGGCCCGGCGTCCAAGTCGCCGCCGAGGGCGGCGACCCGCTCCCCCATGCCGAGGATGCCATTTCCGCCCGTGCCGTTGGGCGACGACGGCCCGCGCCCGTCGTCGTCGACCTGCACGGTCAGCCCGTCCTTGGTGTAGCGGACGAGGACGCTGGCGGTGGCGGGGCCGGCGTGGCGGGTCACGTTGGTCAGCGCCTCCTGGATGATCCGGTAGGCGGCCAGGTCGGTCCCGGCGGACAGGGGCCGGGGGGTCCCCTCGACCCGGGTCCGGACCTCCAGGCCGGTGGCGCCGGCCCCCGAGACCAGGCTGTCCAGGTGCGCCAGGCCCGACGCCGGCGAGCGGGGCGGGGCCTCATCGCCCTGGCGGAGCACGTCGAGCACCGACCGCAGCTCGCCCAGGGCGTCGTTGGAGGCCTGCTTGATGGCCACCAGCGCGCTGCGGGACTGGCCGGGCTGCTCGTCCATCAGGTGCAGGGCCACGCCGGCCTGGACGTTGATGAGCGAGATGTTGTGGGCGAGCACGTCGTGCAGCTCGCGGGCGATCCGCATCCGCTCCTCGCCGGCCCGCCGCCTGTCCTCCTCGGCCCGGGTCCGGTCGGCGGCCAGACGCCGCTGACGGCCGGCCATGGCCAGCTCGGCCACGGCAAGGACCAGCAGGAGCGAGCTGGTGTGGGCGGCCACCGTGGCCGGGTTGATCGGCTCGACCCGCCCGACGACCGCGGCCAGGGTGAAGTAGACGGCCAGGCCCACGAAGGTCGTGACCCACGCGGCCCGTCTGGCCCCTCCGGTCACCGCGGTCCACAGGGCCACGATCAACGCGAGCCAGGCCGGCCCGTAGGGGTAGCCGAGGGCGAAGTACAGCACACAGGCGCCCATCACCACGGCCAGCACCCCCACCGGGGAGCGCCGGCGCCACAGCAGGGCCACCGGCCCCACGGCCAGCAGCAGGTAGCTGAGCAGGTCCAGCGAAAGACGGTCGGTCCGGTGCCTGGCCGCGAGCGTGGTCAGCCCCAGCTGGGCGACCCCGACCAGCACGGCCACAGCCACATCGGTCGGCCGCCCCGGAGGCACCACCCCGAACAGCCCCCGATCCGGCCGCCCCGGCGCATCCCTGACAGTCCGCATGCAAGGAACGGTAGGCCAACCCGGCGGCCCCCGTCATCGAACCCCGGGCGCCTCCCCGCCTACCACCGGGGGAGCAGCGGAGACACCGCCACTACTCCCCCGGTCGCAGGGAGGCTCAGATCGAGCGCTGGTAGCTGTGGAAGGCGCGGGTCGCCAGCCAGGTGCAGGCGACGCAGAGGGCGGCGAGCAGGCCGGCGCGGCTCAGGACGAGGCCCCAGTCGGGGTGGGCGGTGAGGGCCTCACGGCCCGCCTGGACGGTCCATTCGACCGGGTTGTACCTGGCCACGGTCTGGATCCAGCCGGGGACGAGGTCGCGCTGCATGAACGCCGACGACAGGAAGGTGAGGGGCAGGAGGACGAAGTTGGAGGCGGCGATCACCGTCTCCTCCTTGCGGGCCAGCAGGGCCATGCCGTTGGAGAGGGCGCCGAGGGAGGCGCCCAGCAGGGCCGAGCAGCCGACCAGCACGGCCAGGCCGGTGACGCCGCCGGGGAAGTGGGCGCCGACCAGCAGGCCGAGCAGGATCACGATCAGCGACTGGATCAGCGAGACGATGGCCAGCTGGACCAGGCGGCCGCTGATGAGTGCCGGCCGGGCCACCGGGGAGACCAGGAAGCGGTCGACCACGCCCCGGTTGAGGTCCTCGATCACGCCCATGCCGGCCCAGCCGCCAGCGAACGCGGCCGTCATGACCACGATCCCGGGGGTCAGGTAGTCGACGTAGGAGTCGTCCACGAACCCGGGGATGTCGGCCGTGGCCTTGAACACCGCCCCGAACAGCAGCAGCCAGATGACCGGCTGCACCAGGGTGATCGCGATCCACCAGGGCTGGCGGGCCAGGTTGCGCAGGTGGCGCATGGTCATGAACCAGGAATGGGTGAGGGTCGTGGTCACCGCGAGACCTCCTCGGCCACCTTGGCGAAGCTGCGGCCGGTGTGGCGCAGGTAGACGTCGTCCAGGGACGGGCGGGCGATGGTCACCGAGGCGACCCGGACCCCGCCGGCCTCCAGCGCCTGGAGCACGGCCGGGACGGCCGCCGAGCCGTCCTGGGTCCGGGCCCGCAGGGAGCGGCCCTCGATGGTCACCTCCCAGACCCCGGGCACCCGGTCGAGGGCGGCGTGGGCCCGCCCGTCGGGCTCGGGGTCGCCCAGCTCGACGTGGATGGCGTCGCCGCGCAGCTCGCCCTTGAGCTCGTTCGGGCTGCCCTCGGCCACCACCCGGCCGCGGTCGACGATGGCCAGGCGGCCGGCCAGCCGGTCGGCCTCCTCCAGGTAGTGGGTGGTCAGCAGGATGGTCAGGCCCTCGGCGGCCAGGTGGGCGATCTCGGCCCACATGTCGGCCCGGACCTCCGGGTCCAGGCCGGTGGTGGGCTCGTCCAGGAACAGCACCCGCGGGCGGTGGATCAGGCCCATGGCGATGTCGAGGCGCCGCTGCATGCCGCCGGAGTAGCCGCGGGCGACCCGGTCGGCCGCCTCGGCCAGGCCGAACCGCCCCAGCAGGTCCCCCACCCGGCCGCGCAGCTCGGCGCCGCGCAGCCCGTACACCTGGCCCTGGAGGGTCAGGTTCTCCCGCCCGGTGGCCTCCAGGTCGACCCCGGAGCGCTGGGCGACCAGGCCGATGGCCCGTCGCACCCGCTCGGGTTGGGCAAGCACGTCCACGCCGGCCACGCTCGCCTGGCCGCTGTCGGGGCGGCTCAGGGTGGTCAGGATCTTGACCGTGGTCGACTTGCCGGCGCCGTTGGGGCCGAGCAGGCCGAAGACGGTGCCGGTCTCGACGGTGAAGCCGAGCCCGTCCAGGGCGCGGACGCCCCCGCCGTAGGTCTTGGTCAGCTCGCGGGCCTCGATGGCCGCGCCGGTCCGGCTCACCTGGTCTCCTCGTGGTCGTGGCGCTGCTCGTCGGTTGTCCTGAGGGTCTGGCGGATGCGCTCGAACGCCTCGTCGAGGATGGCGGCGCACTCGCGCAGCTGGGCCTCGGTCAGCTGGACCCGCCGCACGGCCCGCTCGGTCCGGTCCAGGAACTCGTGCAGGCGGCCGTTGAGGCCCTCGTCGTCCCAGTCCCAGCGATGATGGTCGTCCCACCGCTCGCGGCGCGACCGGTTTTCGTGGCGCTGCTGGCGGCGCACCTCCCGGGCCGCCTGCTTCAGCTCGGCCTTGAGGTCGCGGACGCTGCCCCGCACCTCGTCGCGGACCTCGCGGGCCAGGCCGTGGACCGACCCCGAGATCTCGGCCTCCAGCTCGTCCAGCTCCTCGCGCCGGCCGGCCAGCTCCTGGCGGCCGGCGTCGGTGATCTGGTAGACCTTGCGCCCGCCCTCCTGGCTCTGGGTGACCAGGCCCTCGGCCTGCAGGCGCTGGAGCCGGGGGTAGATGGTCCCCGGGGAGGGGGCGTACAGGCCCATGAAGCGGTCCTCCAGCAGCCGGATCACCTCGTAGCCGTGCCGGGGGCTCTCCTCCAGCAGCTTGAGCAGGTACAGCCGCAGCCGCCCGTGGCTGAAGACGGGGCTCATACGGTGGCCTCGGGGGCGCGGCGGAGCAGGGCGACGTGGCCGGAGGTGCTGGCGGCCCGGAGCCGGCCGCCGCCGGCCCCGAGCCGCCCCCTGGCCGAGTGCCGGCCCGGGGTGTGGTCGTGCTCCAGCTGCTCGAAGGCGCTGGCCACCTGGCCGCTGGTCGACTGGAGCTTGACTTCCAGGTCGCTGGCCTCGGGCAGACGCACGGTGAGGTCGCCCGAGACGCTGGACAGGCGGATGTCGCGGTCGCCGGAGGCCTGGAGGTCGAGGGCGACCGCCCCCGAGACGGTCCGGGCCTGGACCGACCCGCCGCCGCCCTCGGCCACGGTCAGGTCGCCGGACACGGTGCGGGCCGACAGGTCGCCGGTGACGCCGGATGCCTGGACCGGGCCGGAGATGGTCTCGGCCTCGACCGGGCCTCGCAGCCCGCTGAGGGTGATCTCGCCCGAGACCGTCCTGGCCTCCACGGGCCCGTGCAGGCCGCCCACCATCTGGCTGGCCGAGACGGCCCGCAGCTCGACCCGGCAGTCGCGGGGCACGGCCAGCGACAGCACGGCCCGGCGCCGCTGCCCCCGGCCGACCAGCCAGCCCAGCGGCCCGGGACGCCAGGGGCGCTCGTATTCGATGACCAGGTCCCCGTCCTGGAGGCGGACCTGGAGCGGCGCCCCGGCCAGCTCGGCCACCTCGAGGGTCGGCCGGTCGTCGCTGCCGACGACGCTGACCGCCCCCTCCACGATCCGGACCAGGACCCGGTGGACCTGGTCGAAGGTGATCTTGTCGGGCTCGTCGAGCGTCCAGCTGGCCATCGCGTCCTCCGAGATATATCGCGTCTCTTGGCGTACAAGATATATCGCGAGAGCCGGTTGTCAAGCCCCATGCCGCGGGTGTCGCCTGGTCGATCCTGGGGGCGACCGCCGCGCGCACCGAGCGGATCGAGCTCGCCACCGGCGTCACCTGCCCGTTCCTCCGCTACCAGGCCCCGACCCCGACGGCTTCCTCGACCTCTTCGCCCGCGACCTCGCCGAGCCCCTGCGGGCCCTCCGCCCGTCCTGAGGTCCCGGCGCCGGCCCGCTACACCCGGCGGGCCTCGAGCAGGCGCACCGGGCGGGCGAACCCCTTCAGCTCCAGGTCCCCCAGCTCCAGGAAGCGGACGCCGGCCGGCGGGTCCGGGGCGGCCACGCCCTCGCTGGCCAGGACCTGGCCGGCGCCGGCCCGGGCGGCGATGCGGGCGGCCAGGTTGACGGTGCGGCCGAAGTAGTCGCCGCCCTGGACGACCACCGGCCCGGCGGCCACCCCGACATGGGCCGGCGGCAGGCCGGCCTCGGGCAGCTGCTCGACCAGCTCCAGGGCCGACCCGACCGCCCCGGCCGGAGTCCGGTAGTGGACCATCACCCCGTCCCCCAGCCACTTCACGGGCACGCCGCCGTGGGCGCGGGCCGACCGGTCGACCAGCACGGCCAGGGACTCGGCGAGCGCGGCCGCGGCGGCGTCGCCGCGCTCCTCGGTCAGGCGGGTGTAGCCGACCAGGTCCAGGAACAGCATGGCCGGGACCCGCCCGGGCCGGCCCAGGATGCCGGCCTGCTCGAGCTCGTGCTCGATGCGCTCGACCAGGCCCTCGGTCCACAGCAGCTCCTCCTGCCGGTGGTACATGGCCAGCAGCGCCGGGTCCCCCAGCGGCAGGAAGTCGATGCTGAGGCGGGCCGCCCGCTCCATGGCCGCCCGCTGGTCACCGCCGGCGGCCAGCACCGGCCCCTCGAAGCGCGCCTGGTAGACGTCGCCCCAGGCGGTGGCGATCAGCCGCAGCCCCTCCACATGGGCCCGGCCAAGGCGGGCCAGCCACGCCGGATCGAGGATCCCGCTGGACAGGCCGTGGGCCACCAGCGGCACCACGTCCAGCTCGTCCTCGCGCATCGGCTCGTCGGGACCCACCCGGGCGAACCCCATCTGCTCCAGCACCGCCCCGAGCGTCTCCAGGGGAATCCCGGTGTCCTGGCTGACCTGCCGGTAGGTCCGCCCCGAGCGGAACGCCCAGCGCCGGAACGGCGTGCCCTCCAGGAACGCGAACGACAGCCGGCCGGCCCGGACCGCCGAGGCGATGCCCTCCATGGGCAGCCCGGCCCGCTCGCAGGCCACGGCCAGGCGGACCTTGGGCACGTCGGCCTCCAGGAACGGGCCGGTGCCGTCCCGGGCGGCCAGGATGCCGAGGTCGGCCAGCCGCTCGACCTCGCCCTCGGTCACGCCGGCGAGGTCGGCCAGCTCGGCCGCCGACAGCCCCGTCATGGGCCGTCGGCCTGCTCCCGGGCGTGGGCGGCGTCGTAGATGGCCCGGACGGTGTCGATCGTGTCGGCCTCGTCGGCCCGCTTGTCCTCGCGGTAGCGCACCACCCTGGCGAACCGCAGGGCCAGGCCACCGGGGTAGCGGGGGCTGCGCTGGAGGCCGTCGAAGGCGATCTCCACCACCAGCTCGGGGCGGACCTGGACGGTGTAGCCGTCGCTGGCCACGGCCAGCTCCTGGAGCCGCTCGGTCTGCCAGGTGAGCAGCTTGTCGGTCAGGCCCTTGAAGGTCTTGCCGAGCATCACGAACCCGCCGGTGCCGGGGTCGCGGGCGCCCAGGTGGAGGTTGGACAGCCAGCCCTTGCGGCGGCCGTGGCCCCACTCGACGGCCAGCACGACCAGGTCGAGGGTGTGCACCGGCTTGACCTTGAGCCAGCCGGCGCCTCGGCGGCCGGCCTCCCAGGTGGCGGCCAGCGACTTGACCATCACGCCCTCGTGGCCCCTGGCCAGGGTGTCGTCCAGGAAGGCGGCCGCCTCGCCGGGGTCGGCGGTGACCCGGCGGGGCATGCGCAGCGGCTCGGGCACGACCTGGGCCAGGGCGGCGTGCCGCTCGGCCCCGGTGCGGTCGAGCAGGTCCTGGCCGTCCAGGTGGAGCAGGTCGAACAGGAAGGCGGTGAGGGGCAGGCTGGCGGCCAGCCGCTCGACGTCCAGGCGGCTGCCGACCCGGCTGGCCGTGACCTGGAACGGGTGCGGCCGGCCGTCGGGGTGCAGGGCGATGACCTCGCCGTCGAGCACGGCCGTCTCCACCGGCAGGGCCAGGGCGGCCGCCGTCACCTCGGGCACGCGGGCGGTGATGTCGTCGAGGGTGCGGGTGAACACGGCCACCTCCGGGCCGGCCCGGTGGACCTGGATGCGGGCGCCTACGCGGTTGTCATTATGGTAGATTCTCAGTGTGGATCCATTGGGTCCTGAGCAGGGTAGATGAGGGTGGATGCCGGTGAGCAGCGCGCAGCGGAGTCGACCGGTAAGGGCAGCAGTCTACCGCCGGATGTCCGAGGGCAAGGACACTCCAGACTGGGAGGAGCGCCAGTTCGAAGACGGCATGGCACTTGCCGAGCGCATGGGCGGCACGGTCGCGCCCGAAGACGTCTACACCGATGTGGTCAGCGCGTCGAAGTTCAGCAAGAAGGAGCGCAAGGACTATCTGCGACTGCTCGCCGCCATCGAGGCACCGGACGGGCCGAGAATAGTCGTTGCGTGGATGGAAGACCGCGCCCACAGGCAGGTCCTCGAACTGGCCGAGTTCATCGACATCTGCCGGGAGCACGGCGTCAGGGTCGCCACCCCTGCGGCCGAGTACGACCTCGACGATCCTGACGCCGTCTCCCTGTGGTTCATCAAGGTCAGATTCGCCGAGGCGGAAGTCGAGAAGACGTCCAAGCGACTGCGTCGGCAACGCCAACAGGCGGCCGAGAAGGGCTACCCGCAGGGTGGCAGTCCTCGCCACTTCGGCTTCCAGAAGTGGGTCAAGGGCCAAGACGGCAGGATGGTGCCCGGCAACGCCGTTCCCATGTCTCGCGTCAGGCAGTAGAAGGAGCTGATCAGGGAAGCGGTGGCCCGCATCATCGCGGGCGACTCCGTGCGAGGAATTGTCAACGACTGGAATGCACGGGGGGTCAGGACGACCACCGATGGCGCCTGGTCGCGGTTTGGCTTCCGCAGAGTGATGACCAGCCCGGCTCTCGCGGGTCTGCGCGACCACAAGGGCGCGACGTATCCGGCTGTCTGGGCGCCCGTCGTGCCCAGGGAAGACTGGGAACAGGTGAGAGCTATCCTCGCCGACCCGGCGCGCAAGGTGACGCGCGGCAGAGGACCGGCGTACTTGTTGACTGGCCTGATCTATTGCTGGAACTGCAAGCAGCGTATGCGGGCTCGTAACCACTGGCACCGCGACTTGAAGCGCCCCTTCTACATGTGCGAGACCTTCGGACCGGACACGCCACCGCGCCTAGCCCGCCTGGTCGGCCTTGTCGACGAGGAAGTCATGGAGCGCGTGTTCTACCGCGTTGAGTCGCCACACTTCCAGGGCGCGGCTGGCGAGTTTGATGAGGACCCTACCCGCGTCATCTACGCCGATCTAGCACGCCTACAGGGCCTGCTGGATCGCCTGGAAGACAAGGTGGCGGATGAGCTCATCAGCCCGCCGACCGCAAAACGCAAGCGTGCCGAATTCGAAGCACAGATGGTTCGCCTGCGGGA
>JBJMHP010000149.1:0-5358 GCA_045807325.1 Actinomycetes bacterium
GGGTGGCCTCGACGTCACCAGCGAAGCACGCAGGTCCCGGGCGTGGGCGAGGTCGGCGTCGCCCGTCGAGCCAAAGGAATCCAACTCGTCCTCCCTGCCGGCAGTCGGTCGCTTCCAGCTGTGACTCATTCCCGCCCCGGACCAGCTGGTCGGTGCGCCGCTGCTGATGCCCCTTGTTGGTCTTGAGTCCCAGTGCTAGGACGGTCAGGCAGGATTCGCCCTTTTGTGAGGAAGGCTCCGGACATCGACCCGAGCGCGGGAGCGCCAACTGGAGGGTTAGGACATGAGCGAGTCGGTGGAGCAAGGCGGCGGAGCTGCGGCGCTCGGCCCGAGGGGCATCGGCGAGATCCTGACGACGGCCTTCCAGCTCTACCGGCGGCATTGGCGGACACTGCTTGGGATCGCCGCAGTGGTAGTCGTTCCCCTCACGCTGCTGGAGTACGTGTTTGGGCGTTGGCTTCGCACCCAGGGCGAGGTCACCAGCAACGGCGTGGTGGTCTCGACCTCGTTCTGGGCGGCGGCGACCGCCTCGTTGCTGGCCGCGCTGGTCGGGCTGCTCATCTACCAGGTCCTCACGGGGGCGATCACCAGGGCAATCGCGGCGGAGGTGGTTGGGGAGGACCCCGGCGTTGAGCAGAGCTACCGCTTCGGGTTCATGCGGCTGTGGTCGATCCTGCTGGTGAGCGTCGTGGTGGGGCTGGCAACCGTGGCCGGGCTGATCGTGTTCATCATCCCGGGCATCTACATCGGTGTGCGCCTGGCAGTCAGCATCCAGGCGCTGGTGGTGGAGGGCAAGCGGGGGACCGAGGCGATGGGCCGCTCCTGGGCGCTGGTCGGTGGCCACTGGTGGCACGCGTTCGCCACGCTGCTAGTCGCCGCCCTGATCACCGGGGTCGTGAACGGCGTGATCACCGCGCCGTTCAGCGCTGGGGCCTGGTTCGTCCAGGGGGTTGCTGCCGCGGTGGCGACGATCGTGACGCTGCCGTACGGGGCGCTGGTTGGCGTGCTGCTCTACCTTGATCTGCGGGCTCGCAAGGAACGCCTGGATCTGGACACTCTCAGGGCAGACCTGCAGGCGTCAGCCGCCTGACCTGACCATACCGCCAGGCTGACAACGATCGCGCCGCACGGTAGGAGCAGCATGGAGCGAGGACCCGTATCCCCTGCGCGGGTGCCTGCGCGCGACGTGACCGGCCTGAGCAGGACTGGGGTCGTCCGGACGCGCTGGCGCCGGCGTCCGGCAGGGGAGCCGCCGCCGCTGCCGCACCGGATCGGCATGACCGGCTGGTGGTGGCTGGGGCTGGGCACCATCGCGATCATCGGGTGGGCGGTCGCGGTCGCCCACGGCGGAGGGGCGCTCCTGCCGGTCGACCAGCGGGTGCTCGAGGCGCTTGCTGGTCTGCGCACGCCGGCCTTCACCAGGGTGATGCTGGTGGTGGCCGCGCTCGGCTCCCGCTGGACGATCGTCGTGCTGGGGTGGGTGACCATCCTGGTGCTGCTGGCGGTCCGTCGGTTCCGGCACCTATTGGTGTTTCTCGGCGCGGCCTTCTTGGTCCAGGCGCTGGCCACCTACCTCGCCAACGGCATCCTGGAGGCGACCTCCGCGGTCCGACCGGCCGGGATCGCGACGCTCGGTTCGGCCGGCCGGTCGGCCTACCCGCTGCTGCCGGTCGCGGTGCTGACGGGCCGGCTGGGTCAGCATGCTGTACGCCCTCGTCCCGCAGGGCCGGTTGCGGCAGATGGGCAAGGGCGTGGTCGCCGGGGTCATCGCGGTCGTCGCGGTGGCCCGCATGTATCTGGCCGTCGACACGCCGACCGGGGTGCTGGTCGCGAGCATCATCGGCGTCACCATCCCGCTGGTCGCCTTCCGGCTGCTGTGCCCAGACGAGGTGTTCCCGGTGGCCTACCGCCGCGGTCGTACCGCCCACCTGGACGTGGGGGGGCGCCGCGGCGAGGCGATCCGCCGAGCCCTGGAGGACCAGCTCGGCGTCATCGTGGACGACGTCCAGCCCTTCGCCCTGGAGGGGTCGGCCGGCTCGACGCCGCTGCGCGTCAAGGTCAAGGGCGAGCAGGACGCGTGGCTGTTCGCCAAGCTGTACGCCAAAAGCCACCTGCGGGCCGACCGGTCCTACAAGCTCGGTCGCGCGCTGCTGTATGGGCGGCTGGAGGACGAGAAGCCGTTCAACACCGTGCGGCGGCTGGTCCAGCAGGAGGACTACGCGCTGTCGCTGATGGCGCGGGCCGGGCTGCCCAGCCCCACCCCGCACGGCTTTGTCGAGCTCACCCCGGAGCGGGAGTACCTGCTGGTCACCGAGTTCTTCGCCGGCGCCACCGAGCTGGGCGAGGCCGAGGTCGACACCCAGGTGATCGACGACGGCCTGGGCATCATCCGCAAGCTGTGGGACGCCGGGCTGGCCCACCGGGACATCAAGCCGGCCAACCTGCTGGTCGGTGACGGCCACCTGCTGCTGATCGACGTGGCCTTCGTGCAGGCCCGCCCCTCGCCCTGGCGCCAGGCGGTCGACCTGGCCAACATGATGCTGTGCCTGGCCCTGCGGTCCAGTCCCGAGCTGGTCTATGAGCGGGCCTTGGGCCAGTTCAGCGTGGAGGAGATCACCGAGGGGTTCGCCGCCGCCCGCGGGCTGGCCCTGCCCACCCAGCTGCGGCGGATGCTGCGCGAGCAGGGACGGGACGTGCACGCCGCGTTCCTGCGGCTGCTGCCGGCCCGGCCCCGCCCGGTCCGCATCCAGCGCTGGAGCGCCCGCCGGGTCGGCCTGCTGCTGCTGGCTGTGCTGGTGGCGTTGCTGCTGGCCCCGGTCCTGCCGGTGGTCCTCGGCAACTCCGACCTCAACACCACCCGCCTGCAGATCGCCACCGTGGACTGCGACCGGCCCGAGCCGCTGTGGCTCCAGGCCCAGGCGGTGCCGTCGGCGTCGCTGGTCCCGTGCGTTCGGGAGCTGTCCGGCTGGAAGCTGGCCGGCGCCAACGCCCGCAACGGCTGGTCGCAGATCACCCTCAACCACGACCGGGCCGGCGAGCACGCCATGGTCGTGCGGCTGACCGCCACCTGCGACCCGGCCGGCGCGGCCGAGCAGGCCTCGAGGCACCCGGGCGTGCGCCACTACCAGCGGACCGAGCGCCCCGCCGGCGGCTTCGCCGCCACCTGGTACGACCGGTTCCCCGGCGGCTGCGTGACCTCCCGGCTGCGGTCGGCCACCGACCCCGACGGCTGGTTCGCCGCCGAGGCCCCGGCGGTGCTCGGGTTCGCCAGCCGCCAGGCCCTCGACCGGCGCCTGGAGGAGCGCTCCGGCGGGCGGCTCCACCTGGACCCGGTTCCGCGAGATTCCAGCTAGCCTTCTTGGTGTGCACCGGAGGCTGACGTGAGCGGCGGGCTGACCCGCCGTATGGCTGTCGCGAGCGGCCTGCTCGCGCTGGTGGTGAGCGCCGCCTTCGTGGTGCTGCTGATCTCGGTCGAGGACCTCCGGACCTCGGAGCGGCTGGCCCTCCACTCCCAGGAGGTGCTGACCGCCGCCAACCAGCTGGAGCGGCTGGTGGTCGACGTCGAGACGGGCCAGCGCGGGTTCGTGATCACCAACAAGGAGAAGTTCCTTGACCCCTGGCGCGACGCCCGGCGGGCCCTGCCCGGGGCCAGCCAGCGGCTGGAGCAGCTCACCGCCGGCGACCGCCAGCACGAGCAGGCGGAGCGGATCGGACGCGCCGCCGCCGCCTACGTTCAGGGCTACTCGGTGCCGCTGGTGACCGCGGCCCAGCGCGACCCGGACTCGGTCCGGACCGAGGCCGCCACCGACGAGGGCCGGCAGAAGATCGACGCCATCCGGGCCGAGTTCGACCGGCTGGTGACGGCCGAGCGCAGCCTGGCCCTGGCCCGTGAGCGCCAGTCCGACGCCGCCGCCGGCCGGGCGATCGCGGCCACCGTCGGCGGCCTGGTCGGCTCGGCCCTGCTCGTCCTGCTGTTCGCCGGCTACCTGACCAGGGCCATCGTCCAGCCGGTCCGCCGCGCCGCCGCCATGGCCGGCCAGCTGGCCGGCGGCGACCTGGCCGTGCGCATGCCCGAGACCGGGGTCGACGAGGTCGGGGCGCTGGAGCGCTCGTTCAACACCATGGCCGGCTCGCTGGAGCGGAGCCGCGACGAGCTGACCCGGCTGCTCGATGAGCAGGCGGCGCTGCGCCGCGTGGCCACCCTCGTCGCCCGGGCCGTGCCCCCGGGCGAGATCTTCTCGGCGGTCGCCACCGAGGTCGGCCGGCTCGTCGGCGCCGACGACACCGCCGTGGTCCGCTTCGAGCCCGACGGGACCGCCGTCGTGGTCGTCGGGCTGGGCGAGGACCGGCCCCCGGTGGGGACCCGCTGGCGGGCCGACGACGTCTCGGCCATCACCCGGGTCTGGCGCACCGGCCACTCGGCCCGGGTGGACGACGACCTCTGGAAGGAGGCGCCGGGGCCGCTCCCCGACACGCTGCGGCGGCTGCACGTCCGCTCGGCGGCGGCCAGCCCGATCGTGGTCGAGAGTCGGCTGTGGGGGGCCCTGTCGGTGGCCACCACCCATGCCCCGCTGCCGGCCGACACCGAGCAGCGCATGGCCGACTTCACCGACCTGGTGGCCACGGCCATGGCCAACGCCGAGAGCCGGGCCGAGCTCGCCGCCTCCCGGGTCCGCATCGTGACCGCCGCCGACGACAGCCGGCGCCAGATCGAACGGGACCTGCACGACGGCATCCAGCAGCGGCTGGTCTCCCTCGGGCTGGAGCTCCGCGCCGCCCAGTCCACCGCCGCGGCCGAGGACGCCGAGCTGGGCAAGCAGCTGGAGCAGGTCGCAGGCGGGCTCGGGGAGTCACTGACCGAGCTCCAGGAGCTGTCGCGCGGCATCCACCCGGCCATCCTCTCCGAGGGCGGCCTGGGTCCGGCCCTGCGGGCGCTGGCCCGCCGCTCGGCCGTCCCGGTGGAGCTGGACCTGGAGCTGGACACCACCCGGCTCCCGGCGTCGATCGAGGTCGCCGCCTACTATGTCGTCTCCGAGGCCCTGACCAACGCGGCCAAGCACGCCAAGGCGTCGGTGGTCGACGTCCACGCCCGAGCCGGCGACGGGCTCCTGCGCCTGGTGGTCCGCGACGACGGCGTCGGCGGGGCCACCGTCGCCCACGGCTCGGGGCTCATCGGGCTCAGCGACCGCGTCCAGGCGCTGGGCGGCACCATCACCGTCCGCAGCCCGGCCGGCGAGGGCACCACCCTGGAGATCGACCTGCCGGTCGGGGGCTGACAGCCGGGCGGGGCCGGCCGGGGGCGCGGGCCGGTCCCCCCCGGGTGGGGGTGCGGACTGGGTCGCCGGCCGGGGCGCCCGG
>JBJMHP010000150.1:0-3263 GCA_045807325.1 Actinomycetes bacterium
GAAGCCGGTGACCATGCCGTAGCGCTCGCCCTGGGGGTAGTGGCGGACGAAGTCCAGCGGGTCGCCGCGCTGCCGCGAGCGGACCGACTCGGCCACCTGGGTACGGTCGGCGAGCACGATCGGCCCCCGCTCGATCGAGTACTCCTTGATCAGCACCCGGGTGTTGCGGGAGTCGTTGGCCAGCCGGGGGGCGGCCAGCACCTGCCAGTACAGGGGGGCGGCGAGCAGGGCCAGGAAGGCCACCAGGACGACCACGGCCACCCGCCGGATCTGCCGGTTCATCGGACGACCGTCACCTCCCCGGTGTCGGCCGGGACCGGACGGCGGGCCGCCGGGGCCGGCGTGCCCTCGTCCGAGATCCGGCACAGCAGCGCGATCAGCGCGTAGTTGGCCAGCAGGCTGGAGCCTCCGAAGCTCACGAACGGCAGGGTGATGCCGGTGAGCGGGATCAGCCGGGTCACCCCGCCGACGATCACGAACACCTGGAGGGCGAAGCTGGTCACCAGGCCGACGGCCAGCAGCTTGCCAAAGTCGTCGGGGGCGGCCAGCGAGATCCGCAGCCCCCGGAACACCATGAGCAGGTACACCAGCAGCATGGCGGTGACCCCGAGCAGGCCCAGCTCCTCGCCGAAGGCGGCGAAGATGAAGTCGGTGGAGGCGAACGGGATGAAGTCGGGCCGGCCCTGGTTCCAGCCCTGCCCGAGGATGCCCCCGGTGGCCAGGGCGAACAGCCCCTGGGCGAGCTGGTAGCCGCGGTTGTTGTAGTACTTCCAGACGTCCAGCCAGGTCGCCACCCTGACCTGGACGTGGGCGAACAGGTTGTAGGCGACCACGGCCCCGATCAGGAACAGGGCCAGGCCGGCGGCCACGTAGGAGAAGCGCCCGGTGGCCACGTACAGCAGGACCACGAAGATCCCGAAGAACAGCAGGCTGGAGCCGAGGTCCTTCTCGAAGAAGAGCACGAACAGGCTGACCGCCCAGGCCAGCACCAGGGGCATGAAGTACTTGATCTCCGGCAGCAGGAACGGCCCCGCCCGGTAGGTGGCGGTGGCCAGCAGCTCCTTGCGCTCGGCCAGGTAGGCGGCCAGGAACACCACCAGGGCGATCTTGGCCGCCTCGGCCGGCTGGCCGGAGAAGGGGCCGATGCGCACCCACAGCCGGGCCCCGTTGATCTCGCGGCCCAGGGCCGGCAGCACCGGCAGCACCAGCAGGACCAGGCCGACCAGCAGCCAGGTGTAGCGGTAGCGGTCCAGCACCCGGTGGTCGCGGATGACCACGATCACGGCCACGAACACCGCCACCCCGAGCACCGTCCACAGCGCCTGGGCCGGGGCCTCGGGCCGGTAGTTCTCCTTGGCCGCCTCGGCGTAGTCGAGCCGCCTGACCATGACCAGCCCGAGGCCGTTGAGCAGGGCCGCGCCGGGCAGCAGGATCGGGTCGGCCTGGGGGGCCCGCCAGCGCAGGACCAGGTGGGCGCCGAGGAACAGGCCGGCCAGGGTGGCACCGTAGCCGGCGCTGCCCGCCGGGACCTCGTTGTCGGCGGCCAGGCCGACGATCACGTAGGCCCCGACGGACAGGATCAGGGCCAGGAGCAGCAGCGACAGCTCGACGTTGCGGCGGGACTCCACGCCTCAGCCTCCCGCGGCCCGGGTGCTGGTGGTCCCGACGGCCGTGGTCGGGGTGGGGGTGGCCGCGGTCGAGGATGGGGTCACGCCGGTGCAGCCGCCGGGGCTGAACACCAGCGGGGCGCACAGCGCGATGGCCCGGGCGTCGGCCAGGCTGTCGGCCTGGACCCCGTCCTCGAGGCGGGCCGCGTACCCGGCAGGCACCTGGGCCCGGCTGACCGGGCTACGCTCGACCAGACGGGAGAACCGGAGCCCGGCCACGTCCCCGGGCACCCCCTGGAAGACCGCCACCGAGTCGCCGTCGAACCCCACCCAGTAGCGGCTGAACAGGAAGCTGCGCCCGGCGACCAGCAGCACCGCCGCCAGCAGGACCACGATCCCGGCGATCAGGAACCGCTGCAGGCGGCGGTGCATGGCCAGGGAGCGGTCCTTGGCCGCACGGGCCGCGCGGCCGCCGCGGCCGCGGGCGACCGGCGCGTCGCCGTCACCGGAGACCAGCGGCAGGGCCCCGGTGGCCGACCCGTCGGTCAGGTCGCCGGTCTGCTCGTCCTCGAGGTCCAGGGCGGCCGACTCGTCGACCGCGTCGACCACGATCACGGTGATGTTGTCGGGGCCGCCCTGCTCGTTGGCCACCGTGATCAGCTGCCGGGCCGCCTTCTGGGGGCTGCGGACCCGCAGCAGCACGTTGCGGATCTGGGTCGGCTCGACCACGTCGGACAGGCCGTCCGAGCACAGCAGCAGCCGGTCGCCCACCTGGAGCTTGTAGGTGAACAGGTCGAACTCGACCTCGGGGTCGATCCCGAGGGCGCGGGTGATGACGCTGCGCTGGGGGTGCCGCTCGGCGTCCTTGGGGGACAACCGGCCGTCGTCGACCAGCTCCTGGACCAGCGAGTGGTCGACCGTGACCTGGGACAGCTCGCCCTGGCGGAGCAGGTAGCCGCGGGAGTCGCCGACGTTGGCCACGTGCACCATGTCGCCGTCCTGCAGCAGGGCGACCAGGGTGGTGCCCATGCCGTTCAGCTTGCGGTCGCTGGCCGCCATCCCGCGGATGCGCCGGTTGGCCCGCAGGATGGCCTGCTTGAGGTCGTCGGTGGCGGCCGTCTCGTTCTCCCACGGCCCCCGCTCGCCCAGGGCGGCCAGCTCCTCGATGGCGATGGCGCTGGCCACCTCGCCGGCGCTGTGGCCGCCCATGCCGTCGGCGACCGCGGCCACCGGCTCGGCGCTGAGGTAGCTGTCCTCGTTGTTCTTCCGCATCCGACCGACGTCGGTGGCGGCCGCGAATACCAGGCGCATCAGCGGCGCAGCTCCAGTGTGGCCTTGCCCAGCTTGACCTCGTCGCCCGGGCCGATCGCGGTCGGCTGCTGCACCCGGGTCCGGTTCATGTAGGTGCCGTTGGTGGAGCCGAGGTCCTCCAGCCACCACGACCCGTCCCGCTGGTAGATGCGGGCGTGCACGTTCGACACGTAGGTGTCGCGGATGGCGATGTCGCAGGTGGCGGCCCGCCCGACCGTCAGCGACTCCTTGAGCGGGACCGTGCGCCGCCCGCCCTCGTCGGTCACAACCAGCTCGCGGGGCAGGCGCCGGGCCGGCCGGCCCGGGCCGCCGGACCGCGGCACCGGGCGGGTCGGCGCGCGCGCG
>JBJMHP010000151.1:0-14862 GCA_045807325.1 Actinomycetes bacterium
CCCCCAGCGGGCTGAGCATGTGCAGGCAGACGCTGGTGCCGCCGGCCGACTCGCCGAAGATGGTCACCTGGGCCGGGTCGCCGCCGAAGGCGACCAGCCCGCCGATGAGCACCGCCTCGACCACCCCGGCCCCGCCGGGGGTGAACCGGACCGCGGTGAGCAGCCGGGCGACGGCGAAGACGAACAGCACCTGGGCCCAGCCGACCTCGGCGTCGCCGACCCCGACGTGGCGCAGGCAGACCAGCAGGACCAGGTACAGCGACAGGTGGCTGAGCAGTGCCGCACCGGTGATGGCGGGCCAGCGCCGTGCCAGCAGGTCCCTGGCCCGCGACCGGAACCTGGTCGTGGCCCGCGCCCAGCCCTGCACCGGTGGCCGCCGGACCAGCCGGCGGGCGCGGTTGGCGGCCCCCTCGGCGAGCTCGCCGGCCCGCGCCGCCGCCCGGTCGCTGCCCAGCACCAGCCAGAAGCCACCCACGGCGAGGCCCAGCAGGACGACGGCGGCCGCCCCGGCGGCGACCCGGGAGCGGCTGGCGTCGCCCTCGAGGGCGATCAGGGCCAGGGCGAGCACCGGCAGGACGAGCTTGATGAAGGTGTTCCACACCCCGGTGACGAGCACGGCCAGGGTGCTGCGGGCCCGCGAGAACCCCCAGGAGTCGAGCATGGCGTAGGCCAGGCCGACCCCGATCCCCGACCCTCCGGGCACGGTGTTGGTCACCGCCGTGCCCGCCTGGGTCAGGGTCATGGCCTGAGCCCAGCCCAGCTCCGGGGTCACGGCCATCCACAGGAGCCAGTAGGTGACCTGGTTCCAGCCGGCGATCAGGGTCACGGTGGCCAGCTCCAGCCAGGTCATCTCCTGGATCTCGGCCCGGACGCCGGCCACGTCGACCCGCCGGAACAGGAAGGCGAAGATAGCCGCGGCCAGCAGCAGCGAACCCAGCAGCTTGGCCCGGGAGGCCCGCCCGGAGCTCACACCAGGGTCGCCTCGGAGGTCCGTCTGGCCCGGTCCGGGCCGACCAGGGCCCCCAGGGTGGTCAGCAGCTCGGCCCGGTCGCGTTCCAGCGGCGCGCCCGGTGAGGCGGCCCGGGACTGGTCGAAGTCGACCAGCCAGGGCCGGCCGTCGGGGTCGACCATGCAGTTGGCCGGGACGAGCTCGCCGTGGGCGATGCCGGCCCGGTGGAGCAGGCCGACCTGGCGCCACAGCTCGGTCAGGAGGGCGTCGTTGATCCGGGAGGGCTCGGTGTGCTGGAGGTCGGCGCCACCGATGCGCCGCTCGACGAGCATGCCGGCGCCGTTGTCGAAGGACCGGACCAGCAGGACCTCGGGGGCACGGACGCCGGCCCGGGCGGCCAGCAGGGCCATCGAGGCCTCGTGCTCGACCTCGTGGTGGGGCGAGCCGACCCGGAGTGGCCGGGTGTGGGTGCGGCGCGCCAGCCGCCGGACGGCCCGCCACAGCAGGTCGCGCTCACGCCACTCCTTGAGCACCACCTTGACGAACAGCTCCGGCCCCTGGGCCGGGGTTCTGTCGGCCGAGCCGTCGCCGCCGGTGACATAGCAGGTCGAGCGGCGGGCGTCGCCGCCCACCGGGGTCAGGCCGGTGGGGTCGAGGCCGTGCTCGGTCAGGGCGGCCTTGAGCCTGGCCAGCGGCACCCGCGGGTCGGGGGCGCCGAGGACGAACAGCACCAGCGACCCGGCCGCCCAGCCCAGGGCGGCCCCGCCGACGACGTCGAAGGGCAGGTGGGAGCCGACGTACATGCGGGCCAGGCAGACGCAGCCGGCCAGCACCCAGGCGACCCGCCGGGCCCGCCGGCCCAGGTACGGGCTGGCCACCGTGGCCAGGGCCACGGCCACCGCCGAGTGCCCGGAGACATAGCCGAGGCCGCGGGCCGGCTCCCCCAGGATGTGGACGCCGTCCAGCAGGGTCTGGGGCCGGCCCCGCTGCACGAACTCCTTCACCAGCTTGGCGATCAGGTAGATGCTGCCCGCGGCCAGCACGGCGTCCAGGGCCAGCCGCAGCCGGCGGGTGGCCAGGGCCAGGACCGCGACCAGGGGCACGGCCCCGAGCACCCCCAGCTGCATGACCAGCCATACCCCGGGCCAGGTCCAGCCGGGCAGGGCCAGCTCGTTGACGACTCGGAACAGGGCGGCCTCGCGGTCGCCGACGACGTCCTTGTGGATGGCGGTGGTGGTCAGGGCCAGCACGCCGCCGCCCAGCACCACCCGGACGGCGTCACCCGGGTGGCGGGTGTAGCCGGGCCGCGGCAGCCAGGCCATCAGGCCACCTTGCGGGCGTCGGTGGCCGCGGCGGCGGCGTCGTCGGCCGTGCCGGGCGGGCCGGTCGGGACGCCGAGCAGCAGCCGGACCAGGGCGCCCACGGCCACCCCGAGGGCGGCCCCGCCGACCATGTCCAGGGGCAGGTGGGCGCCGACGTACATGCGGGTGAGGAACACCGCGGCCACGGCCGCGCCGGCCGCCCAGCGTCCCCAGCGGGGCAGCCACGGCCAGGCGACCAGGGCCAGTGCGGTGACCACGGCGATGTGGCCGGAGACGAACCCGAGCCCGTGCGGGGCCGCCCCGCGCACGACCACGTCGTCGAGCAGGCCGCTGGGCCGCCCCCGCAGAACGAAGTGCTTGACCACCTTGGCCAGGGCGTACACGCCGGCCCCGGCCAGGGCCAGCCCGGCGGCCAGCCGCCAGCGCCGGAAGGCGAGCGCGGCCAGGACGGCCACCGGCACGACCAGGAAGTTGCCCAGCTGCATCGGCGCCCAGACCACCCCGAAGGGCACGCTGGGCAGGTCGTTGACCAGCCGGAAGGCGTCGGCCTCGAGGGGGTCGACGCGGTCGGCGTGGACCGGCAGGGCGCACAGCACCAGGGCCACGGTCCCGGCGGCCAGCCAGATGAGGTCGGTCGGGCGGCGCCGGATGGGCCGCCGGCCGGCGGTCATGGCCGCGCGGCCCCGGTGGAGCTGGCCTCATCCGCCGGGCTGGTGAGGGTCTGCCTGCGCCACCAGAGCAGGCAGACCACCCCGACCAGGACGGGCAGGCCCCAGGTCAGCGCCCGGTAGACGAGGACGGCGGCCACCACCTCGGCCTTGTCGCCGCCGGCGGCGCTGAGGCCGGTGATCAGCACCGCCTCCACCACCCCGGCCCCGCCCGGGGTGATCGGGATGGCGGTGGCCAGGCGGGCGAAGGCGAACACGGCCAGGACCTCGGCCCAGCCGACCTCGGCGTTGCTGACCCCGACGTCACGCAGGCAGACCAGCAGCACCAGGTACAGCGACAGGTGGCTGACCACGGTGGCCGCGGTGATCGGGAACCAGCCGTGCTCCAGCAGGTCGACGGTGCGGTTGCGGAACTTGACGGTGGCGATCTCCCAGCCCTGCACCGGCGGCCGCCGGATGAGGGCCAGCAGCCGGGAGGTGATCCGGCCGGCGATCACCCCGACCCGCTCGGCCATGTGCTCGCTGCGCAGCATCAGGGCGAAGATGACGATGGCGGCGATCAGGCCGCCGATGCCGAAGGCGGCCGCGGTGATCCGGGCCGCGGTGGCGTCGCCCTGGAGGGCGACCAGGGCCAGGGCGAGCACGGGGATGGCCAGCTTGGCGAAGGCGTTCCAGACGCCGGAGACGAGCACCGCGATGGTGGTCCGGGAGCGGGAGAACCCCCAGCTGTGGAGCATGGCGTAGGTCATGCCGATGCCGATGGCCGACCCGGCCGGCACGGTGTTGGTGATGGCGGTGGTGGCCTGGGTCATGAGCATGGCCCGGCCGAACCCCAGCCCGGGGGTGACCGTCATCCACACCAGGGCGTAGGTGACCAGGTTCCAGCCGGCGACCACGGCCAGGCCGACCAGCTCGGTCCAGGTCATGGCCGTGATCGCCGCCCACACGTCGGCCAGGGAGATGTCCTTGAGCAGGTACCAGAAGATGACGACGATCAGCACCAGGGCGATGACGATCCGCGCGGCCATCTTGGCCGGCGAGGACCGCCTGGCCGTGCCCTCGGTCGCCTGCTCGGTCATCGCCCGCTCCTCCAGCCGTCACCCATCGGCCCAAGCATCTGCCAGTCGTCCCCTGGCGGCAAGGGGAAGCTACCGGGGGCGGGCCGCGTCGTAACCGGCGATATCGCCGGGATCGCCCGGGGGGTAGCATCGCGGCATGGTGCCCTCGACACCTCCGGACCGGTTCCAGCCGGCACACCTGTTCCGCTGGGGTGCGCTGTTCACCCTCGGGGCGGCCACCACCGTGGTCGGCCTGTACGCCCTGTACACGGTCAGGGCGATCCTCGTCCGGATCCTGATCGCCCTGTTCATCGCGGTCAGCCTCGACCCGGCGGTGCGGCTGCTGGCCAGGCGCGGGCTGCGCCGCGGGGTGGCCGTGACCCTGATCTTCCTGGTCGCCTTGGCCCTGGTCGCCGGGTTCCTGCTCTCGGTGATCCCGCCGCTGGTGACCCAGTTCCGCAACCTGGTCGACGACCTGCCCGGCTACCTGTCGCAGCTGCAGGCCCGGTCGGGCCGGTTCCGGGAGCTGAACGACCGCTACAACATCTCCGACCAGCTCCAGGGGCTGGTCGGGACCCTGCCCAGCCGGCTCGGCACCGGGCTGCTGGGCTTCACCGGCCGGGTGTTCGGGGCGGTGTTCAACACCCTGACCGTGCTGGTGTTCACCATCTACTTCATGGCCGACATGCCGCGGATCCGCACCGGGGTGGTCCGGCTGTTCCCGGTCGAGCGCCGGCCGCGGGCCCGGCAGGTCGTCGACCTGGTGGTCGACAAGGTCGGCGGCTACATGATCGGCAACATCATCATCTCGCTCATCGCCGGGCTGGCCTCCTTCATCGCCTTCAGCCTGCTCCGGGTGCCGTTCGCGGTGCCGCTGGCGTTCGTGGTCGCGCTGTGTGACCTGATCCCGATGATCGGGGCCACCCTGGGGGCGATCATCGGGGTCACGGTGGCCCTGTTCTCCACCGACCTGTGGCACACCGTGCTGGTGGCGGCCTTCTTCGTCGCCTACCAGCAGCTGGAGAACTACCTGATCGCCCCGCGGGTGCTGAAGACCACGGTCGAGCTGGGCGCGGCCGCGGTCCTGATCGCCGGGCTCATCGGGGCCACCGTGCTCGGCCTGGTCGGGGCCCTGATGGCCATCCCGGTCGCCGCCGCCTTCAACGTGCTGCTCAACGAGCGCCTGATCGCCCACGAGACCGCGGCCGGGGCCAGCCCCATCCCCGGGGCCGCGACCGCGGTCACGAATCCGTCCACGGACCAGGCGGTGCCGTCGCCGTCGGGGGCGGTCGGCGACGACGGGGGGGACGCCGCGGCGCCGTCGCCGGCCGAGGTCAGGGCGTCGGAACCGCGCGATCGCGGCTGACCAGGGTCAGCAGCACGATCGCGTGCGTCCAGGCCAGGGGGGCGACCGAGCGCGGGTGGCCGTCGTCGCGCCCGACCCGCTCCGGGAAGGCCCCCAGGGCCGTGCGGTGGTCCAGCAGCCAGGCGAGCAGGGCCTCCGCGGCGGGCCGGTCGCCCGAGGCCATGGCGGCCAGGGCGAAGGAGGCGGTGGCCGGGGTCCAGGGGTCGCCGCCCAGCCAGGGCCGCCCCGGCACGGCCCCGCCGGCCACGGTGAGCCGCCGCCAGGCCGTCCTGACCGCCAGGGCGACCGCCGGGTCGGGCGGCCGGAACGGCGGGGCCAGCCAGGTCACGGCCGCGTCCGGCCCGCCCCCGGCCGGGTGCCGCTGGAACCCTCCCGGCCCGAACCGGGCGGCCACGCCCCTGGCCAGCCGGTCGGCGGCCAGGGCCCAGGCGGCGTGGCGGCCCTCGGCGGCCCGGCCGGGCAGGGCGTCGGCCAGGTGGGCGGCGGCGCGCAGGCCGACCAGGACGGCGGCCGCGGTGCCCAGGGTGGGGGCGCGCTCGGGACGCTCCCAGTAGTCGGGGCCGGCCGGGGGGAGGCCGTCGGGGCCGAGGGCGTCGGCGGCGCGGTCGGCGGCGGCCCGCACCGTCGGCCACAGCCGGGTCGCCAGGTCGCGGTCGCGGCCCTGGGCGGTGGCCAGCCAGGCCGCCCACGGCACCCAGCCGGCCGCGTCCAGCTGGGCCGGGCGGCCGTCGTCGACCGGCCGGCCGTCGGGGTGGGAGCGGGCCGGCCAGCCGCCGTCGGGCCGCTGGGTGCCGGCCAGGAACCCGAGGACGGCGGCGGCCTCGCGGCGGTGGCCGGTGACGGCCAGGGCGGCGGCGGTGAAGCTGGCGTCACGGGGCCACACATAGGCCCAGTAGGGGGTCTGGGCGGCCAGGGCGGCCCCGCCCGGACGGACCAGCAGCCGCAGGAACAGCAGCGACCGGGCGGCGACGTCCCGCTGCACCGGGGTGGCCCCCGGGACCGTCCCGGCGGCCAGCCAGGCCCGCTCCTCGGCGGCCACGGCCAGCGCCGCCGGGTCCCCGGGCGGCCCGCTGACCGGGTGGGCGGCCCCGGCCGGCAGGTAGCGCAGCCGCCCGTCGGCCAGCCGCAGCACCGTGCTCCGCTCCAGGTAGGCCGCCCCGCCCGCCTGGTCGGGCGGCACCGACACCACCACCTCCCGGTTCCCGAGCAGCCCGGCCGCGAACAGCGGCGGCGACCGGTCCGGCCGGGTCGCCCCCAGCAGCGCGACCAGCCCCACCACAACCGACAGGGCGAGCGGTCGGCGGTCGATCCATCGACGCAGCATCGGCTCCCAGGTGCTCGGTGGCGGCCCTCCCATGGTCCCTACCCGGTCGGTCCCTCGTCAACGCGGCCAGCACACCGGTGAGGGCGCGGGCAGCACCGCGGGGTGAGGGTGGTGCGGCGTGCCTGCCGACGGGGCTCAGGGGCCGCCCAGGCCGGTGGACAGGCGGTCGAGGGTGGGGCGGTCGGGCGCCGACAGCCAGGCGACGCGGGGGCCGCGGCAGAGGAGGGCGGTGTCCTGGGCGGGGCCTGACCAGTGGGGGGTGGGGCCGGTGCGGGTGGCGGGGCCGAAGCGGGCGGTGGCCCAGCCGCGCATGGCGTCGCAGAACTGGGCGGCCTCGCTGCTGGAGTCCCAGACGCTGCGGAGGACCAGGGCGGTGCTGCGGCCGCGCCGGAAGGTGCGGATGCGGCCGCCGTCCCAGCCGGCGGCGGCCCGCTGGGCGGTGGCCACGGCCAGCTCACCCTGGAGGAGCAGGCGGGCGTCGAACTCGCCGAAGCTCAGCTCGACCCCCGGGCCCCAGCCGCCGCCGAGCCGGCCCCGCAGGTCGGGGACGCCGACCGGCTGGGGCCGGTCGCGGTCGCCCAGGTAGCGGTCGGGGTGGAGCAGCTGCTCGGTGGAGGTCGGCGGGTCCCGGTAGGCGCGGTTGACCGCCGCCCAGCCGCCCCGCTGGTACAGGACGCTGACGAAGCGCAGCCCCTCCTGGTAGGGGAACAGCATCGACTCGCGGATGGCCGCCGGGGCGGCATCACGCACCGGGGTGCGCTCGGTGGCGGCGACCAGGCCGGCGTTGGCCTGCTCGGCCGGGGTCAGCCGCTGGGCCAGGTAGCGCTGCATGGTCAGGGTGGCGTCGCCCTCGGCCAGGCCCGAGTAGGCGGCCAGCTCGTCCTCACGGGCGGTCTGGGCGGCCAGCCGGTCGGCGCGGGTCAGGTCGTAGCGCTGGTCGGTGACGGCGTGGGTCAGCTCGTGGGCCAGGATGATCCTGGCGTAGGGGTCGAGGCCGCGGTTGGAGCGGACGTACAGGCCGCCCTTCCTGGGCGGCCGGCCCGGCAGGTAGAAGCCGAGCACGCTCTCGGCCTGGATCCGCCTGAGCAGCCGGGGCAGGTCGGTGCCGGGCGGGAGCTCGCCCAGCACCTCCATGGCCCGGCCCTGGCGGCGCAGCCGGTCCTCGTTGGTCTCCTCGGCCAGGGCACCCAGCAGCCGCTTGGCCAGCCTGGCGGGCGACTCCACGGTCACCGGCACCCGCCGCTCGAACTGGAGGTCCCGCAGCTCGGCCACGGCCCGCTCCACGGCCCGGATCTCCTGGGTGGGCGCCGAGGCCGCCGGGGCCCGGGTCGCGGGAGGGCGACCGGCCGGTGCCCGGGTCGCCGGCGCGGCCGCCGTGGCCCCGCTGGCCGGCGGCTCCCGGCGGGTGGCGAACACCAGCCCGCCGGCGGCCAGCCCGACGACCAGCAGCAGGATGAGGATCGCGCTCAGCCCCCCGACCCGCCGCCGGGGCGGTTCTGGCGGCGGCGCCGGCGCCCATCCCTGGGGCCCGGGGCCCGGCTGCGGGAGCCAGGCCGGGCGGTCCTGGGGCCGGGGCTCCGCGCCCGGGGCGGGGGGCGGCCAGCCCGGGCGGCCGGGCTCCGGCGGGGTCACGACGCCGGCTCGCCCGCCCGGGCCTCGACGTCCTCCTGGGTCAGGCGCCGGAACGAGCGCCGCGGCCGGTCGCGTTCCAGCACGGCCACCTCCAGGCCGGAGTTGGTCTCGCCGGCCGGGGCGGCCTGGCGCAGGACCCGCAGGGCCAGCTGCAGGGCCGCGTCCAGCTCCATGTCCTCGTCATAGGCGCTCTGGAGGTCGGCGTTCAGCTGGTCGCTCTGGCCGCCCATGGCCAGGAAGCCCTTGCGCTCGAACACGTTGCCGTCAAAGACGATGTGGTACATGGCGTTGGCGGCGCCCTCGGTGCCGACCTCGGCCACGCACAGCTCGACCTCATACGGCTTGAACTCCTGGACGAAGATCTGCCCCAGGGTCTGGCTGTAGGCGTTGGCGATCGACCGCGAGGTGACGTCCTCGCGGCCGTAGGCGTAGCCGCGGATGTCGGCCAGCCGCACCCCGGCCTGGCGCAGGTTCTCGAACTCCGAGTAGCGGCCGACGGCGGCGAAGGCGATGCGGTCGTACAGCTCGGCCACCTTGCGCAGGTGGGTCGAGGGGTTCTCGGCCACGAACAGGATCCCGCCGGCGTACTCGAGCACGATCAGCGGCCGGCCCCTGGCGATGCCTCTCCGGGCGAAGTCGGCCTTCTCCTTGGTGAGCTGCTCGGGCGGGACGTAGAAGGGGACGCTCACCGGTCAGCTCCCTTCCTGGGCGCGGGTGGCGACCAGGCGCTCGGCCGCCTTGCGCAGCTCGTCGTCGGGGACCCGCCGGTAGCCCTGGGCGGTGACGGTGGCCATCACCGGGAAGATGCCCCGGACCAGGTCCGGCCCGCCGGTGGCGGCGTCCTCGTCAGCGGCGTCGTACAGCGCCTCGACCAGCACCTCCACCGCGGTATCGGCGTCGATGTCGGGCCGCCAGCGCTTCTTGAGGCTGCCGCGGGCGTCGCGGCCGCCCGAGCCGGTGGCGTGGAAGTCGGCGTCCTCCCAGCGGCCGCCGGTGACGTCGTAGCGGAAGATGCGGCCGGCGTGCCGGCGGGTGTCGTAGCCGCAGAACAGCGGCACCACCACCAGGCCCTGCATGGCCAGGGGGAGGTTGCCCCTGACCATCTGGCCGAGCCGGTTGGCCTTGCCCTCCAGCGACAGGGGGAAGCCCTCGATCTTCTCGTAGTGCTCCAGCTCGCTCTGGAACAGGCGCACCATCTCGATGGCCGGCCCGGCCGCCCCGGCGATCGCCACCGCCGAGAAGTCGTCGGCCGGGAACACCTTCTCGATGTCGCGCTGGGCGATGGTCAACCCCTCGGTCGCCCGCCGGTCGCCGCCCATGGCCACCCCGTCGGCGAACCGCAGCGCCGCCACCGTGGTCCCGTGCGGCACCTCCGGCACCGTCCCCCCCGCCGCCGCCCGTACCTCCAGCAGCTCCGGCGCGTAGGCCCGCAACGCATCCACGAACGACGGGCTGAACAGCTTCGGCCCCTCGAACGGGTTTCTCACGCCGGCCTCTCCTCATAAACGGTCAAGAGCCTACTCTCCGCCTTTCTGGACATACTGCTTGACGAACTCCTCGGCGTTCTCCTCGAGCACGTCGTCGATCTCATCCAGGAGGGAGTCGAGCTCCTCCTTGAGCTCCTCGCCCTTCTCGGTGATGTCGGGGGACGCCTGGGCCTCTTCCTGCTCCGCGTCCTGCCTGCCGGGCGTGCGCCGCTTCTGCTCGGCGCCGCCGCCGCTGTCTCTGGCCATCGTGCCTCCCTGGACGAGCGTTGAGGCGATTGTTTCATCCTGGACACCGTACCCGCAGGGCGGGCACGCCGGCTGTGGACACCGATCAGCTCTGGAGGTTGCGGATCAGGTCCTCGGCGGTGGGGCTGGCGTCGAGGACGGCTGCGGTGTGGGCGGCGGTGCCCCGGGTCGGCTCGAGCATGGGGACCCGCTGGAGGGTCTCCCGGCCGATGTCGAAGATGATCGCGTCCCAGCCGGCGGCCGCGATCTGAGGGGCGTACTTGGAGAGGCAGCGGCCGCGGAAGAAGGCCCGGGTGTCGGTGGGGGGCTCGGCCACCGCGGTGGTGATCTCCTGCTCGGCGACCAGCCGCTCGACCCGGCCGGCGGCGGCCAGCCGGTAGTACAGGCCCCGGTCGGGGCGCACGTCGTGGAACTGGAGGTCGACCAGGGCCAGCTTGGCGTCCTCCCACTCCAGGCCGTCGCGGTTGGCGATCTGCTGCATGAGCTGGTACTTGGTCGCCCAGTCGACCGTCCGGGCCGCCTTCAGGGGGTCGTCCTCGAGCTGGGCCAGCACGGCCTCCCAGCGCCCCAGGACCTCGAGCTGCCAGTGGCTGGGCTCCCGGTCCTTGAGGTAGGTCTTGGCCGCCTCCAGGTAGTGCCACTGGAGCTCGCAGGCGGTCAGGCGGCGGCCGTCCTTGCGCTCCACCACCGTGCGCAGGGTCGGGTCCTTGGCGATGGCCCGCAGCGCCTGGACCGGGTTGGCCAGCTGCCACTCGTCGCCGGGCACGACCCCGTCCTCGATCATGTTGAGGACGATGGCCAGCGACCCGGTCTTGAGGAAGGTGGCCACTTCGTTCATGTTGGCGTCGCCGATGATCACGTGCAGGCGCCGGTAGCGCTCGGGGTCGGCGTGGGGCTCGTCGCGGGTGTTGACGATCGGCCGCTTGAGGGTCGTCTCCAGCCCGACCTCGACCTCGAAGAACTGGCTGCGCTGGGCGATCTGGAAGGCGACCGAGCCGTCGTGGTGGTCGCGGACCAGGCTGCCCGCGCCGGCGAACACCTGGCGGCTGACCAGGAACGGGGTCAGGTCGCGGACGATCCGGGCGAACGGGGTCGCCCGGTCGACGAGGAGGTTCTCATGGGTGCCGTAGGAGGTGCCCTTGCCGTCGGTGTTGTTCTTGTAGACCTGGATGCGCCGGCCGCCCGGGGCCAGCTCGGCCGCCCGCCGGGCCGACTCGGCCAGGATCCGCTCCCCCGCCTTGTCGTAGGTGACCAGCGTCCGCGGGTCCAGGCACTCGGGCGAGGAGTACTCGGGGTGGGCGTGGTCGACGTAGTAGCGGGCCCCGTTGGTCAGGATGACGTTGGCCAGCCCGAGGTCGTCCTCGGCCGGGGTCTCGGGCTCGCGGGCGGCCTCGAACCCGCGGGCGTCGCGCAGCGGCGACTCCTCCTCGTAGTCCCAGCGGACCTTGCGGCCCCGGCCCGAGAAGGCGTTGACGAGCAGGCTGGAGGCCAGCACCGGGTTGGAGTCGGGCGCGCCGGGCACGGTGATGCCGTACTCGGTCTCGATGCCCATGACCTTGGTGATGGCCATCTGTCTGTTCCCCTCCCCGGAGCACGCCCCCAGGCCGAAGCCTAGAGGTACTGCCCGGCGTTGACCTGCTCGATGGTGCGCCCGAGGTCCTTGGAGTTGCCGCCCTCGATCAGGGTCCGCACGTACACGATGCGCTCGCCCTTCTTGCCCGAGATGCGTGCCCAGTCGTCGGGGTTGGTGGTGTTGGGCAGGTCCTCGTTCTCCTTGAACTCGTCGGTGACGGCGCCGAACAGGTCGGTCGCCTTGATGCCCTTCTCGCCCGTCTCAAGGAACCGCTTGATGGCCATCTTCTTGGCCCGGTTGACGATGTTCTCGATCATCGCCCCGGAGTTGAAGTCCTTGAAGTACAGGACCTCCTTGTCGCCGTTGGCGTAGGTCACCTCCAGGAAGCGGTTCTCGTCGGCGTCGGCGTACATGCGCTTGACGCCCTCGTTGATGATCCGGGTCAGGGCGGCCTCCCGGTCGCCGGCGGCCGAGGCGACCACGTCCTCGGCCAGGGGCAGCGAGGACAGCAGGTACTTGGAGAAGATGTCGCGGGCGGCGTCGGCGTCGGGCCGCTCGATCTTGATCTTCACGTCCAGGCGGCCCGGCCGCAGGATCGCCGGGTCGATCATGTCCTCGCGGTTGGAGGCGCCGATCACGATCACGTTCTTGAGCTGCTCGACCCCGTCGATCTCGCTCAGCAGCTGAGGCACGATGGTGTTCTCGACATCCGAGGACACCCCCGACCCGCGGGTGCGGAAGATCGAGTCCATCTCGTCGAAGAACACGATCACGGGCACGCCCTCCGAGGACTTCTCCTTGGCCCGCTGGAAGATCAGCCGGATCTGGCGCTCGGTCTCCCCCACGTACTTGTTGAGCAGCTCGGGGCCCTTGATGTTGAGGAAGTAGCTGCGCCCCGAGGGCTTGCCGGTCACCTCGGCGACCTTCTTGGCCAGGGAGTTGGCCACCGCCTTGGCGATCAGGGTCTTGCCGCAGCCCGGGGGGCCGTACAGCAGGATGCCCTTGGGCGGCTTGAGCTGGTGCTCGGCGAACAGGTCGGCGTGCAGGAACGGCAGCTCGACGGCGTCGCGGATCTGCTCGATCTGGTCGGCCAGACCGCCGATGTCCTGGTAGGAGATGTCGGGCACCTCCTCCAGGATCAGCTCCTCGACCTCCGGCTTGGGCAGGTGCTCGAGCACGAACCCGGAGCGGGCGTCCAGCAGCAGCGAGTCCCCGGCCCGCAGGGTGCGGTTGCGCAGCGGCTCGCCGATCTGCACCACCCGCTCCTCGTCGGCGTTGCCGATGACCAGGGCCCGGTCGACCCCCAGCATCTCCTTGAGCTGCACGACCTCGCCCTGGACCTCGTAGGTGCAGGCCTCGACCACGTTCAGGGCCTCGTTGAGCATCAGCTCCTGGCCGGGCTGGAGCGACTTGGGGTCGATGTCGGGGTGGACGTTGACCCGCAGCTTGCGCCCGCCCGAGGAGATGTTGATGGTGCCGTCGTCGTTGACACCGAGGAACACCCCGAAGCCGGACGGCGGGGCGGTGAGCTTCTCGACCTCCTCCTTGAGGGCGATGATCTGCTCCCTGGCCTCCCTGAGGGTGGCGGCCAGGCGTTCGTTCTGGGACAGCGCCTGGGCGAGCTGGCCCTTGGTCTCGAGCAGGCGCTCCTCGAGCACCCGCACCTGGCGGGGCGAGTCCTGCAGGCGGCGGCGGAGCAAGGCCGTCTCCTCCTCGAGAAACTGGATCTGCCGCTGGAGCTCGCTCGGCTCTGGCGCCTCCTCTGGTGTGGGGTCGGGGTCGCGACGGGACCGAGACTGCCGGGAGCGGTCGGCGTCCTTCACGTGAGTCCCCCCTTCGGCGTTGGTGGAGGCTACCGATGGTTGGCTAGGTAGAGTTGCCTAAACCCTATCGGCTCTTCCGATAGCGCGCTTGTGACCAGATCTGGAGTAGTCCGCCGAGTCGTGGCGGCGACGCAGGCGGGTTGGGGGTCGGAGTCGGTTCGGGGGACACGGAGGTGGTCCCTGCGGCCATGCTACCGGGCGTTCTCAACAAGCGGTGGGAATCGGGCTCTACCAGCAACGCCACCTCCTCCGAACGCGACGACCGGGCCGCGCGGGGCGGCGGCCCGGTCGTTGATCGGCGTCGGCTCAGGCGTCCTTGATGGCGTCCTTCACCTTCTCGCCGGCCTGCTTGAGGCTGGACTTGGCCTGGTCGGCGCGGCCGGCCGCCTCCAGCTCCTCGTCGTCGGTGGCCCGGCCGATGGACTCCTTGCCCTTGCCCTTCAGGTCCTGGCCCTGGTTGCGCAGCTTGTCGTCGGTTGCCACTGGGGCATCACCTCCACCGGTTGGCTGCCCGCCGATCCCCGGGCCCAAACGGGTCAGGGGATGCGGCCCGGGGACCGCCAGGGGCCGTCGACCCGGCGGGCCGAGACCAGGAAGCCGGTGTGGCCGATCATGCGGTGCTCGGGGCGGACGGCCAGGCCGTCGACGTGCCAGGGGCGGAAGATGGCCTCCGAGGTCTCGACCAGGCCGAAGCTGCCCGACCCCTCTAGGGCCTCGACCAGCCGCATGACCTGGGGCACGGTGGCCACGAAGCAGACCAGCACCCCGCCCGGACACAGGGCGGCGGCCGCGCCACCCACGACCAGCCACGGCTCCAGCAGGTCGAGCAGGACGCGGTCGACCGGGCCGAGGTCGGCGATGCCGTCGACCACGTCGCCCTCGTGGAGCTGGAAGCCGTCGGGGGCCTTGCCGAACCAGCGCTCCACGTTGCGCCGGGCCTGGTCGGCGAAGTCGGGGCGGCGCTCGAAGGAGTGCAGCCGCCCGCCGGGGGCGAGCGCCTGGAGCAGGGCGATCGACAGGGCCCCGGAGCCGGCGCCGGCCTCGGCCACGGTCATGCCCGGCTGGACGTCGGCCGCCATCACCATCAGGGCCAGCACCTTGGGGTAGATGACCTGGGCGCCGCGGGGCATCTTGACCACCCAGTCGGCCAGGGTGGGCCGCAGCACCAGCAGCTTCTGGCCCAGGTCGGTGCGGGCCACCACCCCCTCGGCCGAGCCGATCAGCTGGTCGTGGGCCAGGCGTCCCCTGTGGGTGTGGAAGGTCGCCCCCTGCTCCAGGGTGCTGAGGTAGCGCCGCCCCTTGACGTCCTGGAGCAGCACCCGCTCCCCCGCCTCGAGTGGCTTCACCCCGACACCAGGGGCAGGGGCTTGACCAGGCGGGCCTTGGAGCGGCAGAAGGCGCAGACGGCCTCCTC
>JBJMHP010000152.1:0-13166 GCA_045807325.1 Actinomycetes bacterium
CGGCAGCGCCTCCAGCACCTGGCCGCACAGCAGCTCGAAGCCGAGCCTGCTCATCAGGGCTCCAGGTCCCCGACGGGCACGACGCCGGATACCGGGCCGAGGCGGGCCAGGGCGGCGGCGGCCAGCTCGCCGTCGGGGAACCGGGCGAAGGGGTCGGCGTCGCAGAGGGGCACCAGCACGAACGCCCGCTCCCGGGCCCGCGGGTGGGGCACGGTCAGCTCGGGCGAGTCGATTGGCGGCCCGTCGTACAGGATCAGGTCCAGGTCGGCGGTCCGCGGCCCCCAGCGCTCCTTCCGGACCCGGCCCAGCCCGTCCTCGGTGGCCTGCAGCAGCTTCAGCAGCTCATGGGGGCTGCGGTCGGTCTCCAGCACGGCCACCGCGTTCAGGTAGGGACCCTGCTCGGGCCCGCCGACGGGCGCCGTCTCGTAGACCCGGGACACGGCCATCACGTGGGTCTGCTCGTCGGCGTCCAGCACCCGCACGGCCGTGTCCAGGTTGGCCATTCGGTCGCCCAGGTTGGAGCCGAGCCCGACATGGGCTCGTGTCATGCCCGTCCCTCCCCCGTCGCCTCGCGGTCCCGCGTGATCTCCACCGCCACGGTGGCGTCGACCGGCAGCGGCGCCTGCGGCTTGGCCACCCTGACCCGGACCTGGCGGACCCGGTCGTCGGCCAGGACCAGCTGGGCCACGTCCTCGGCCACCGTCTCCAGCAGCTTCCTGGGGCGGCCGCCGACCAGCTCGGCCACCCGGCCGGCCAGGCTACCGTAGTCCACCGTCCTGTCGAGGTCGTCGGTGCGCCCGGCCGGGGCCAGGTCGACGGCCAGCTCCAGGTCGACCACGAACACCTGGCCGAGCTGGGCCTCATGGGGCAGGACGCCGTGGTGGCCGCGCACCCGCAGCCCGCTGAGAAGGATGCGGTCCCTGCTCATGGACGAAGGACCGGCGACCCGTGGTGCAGGACCATCCGCCAGCGCCCGCGGTCGCGGCGGAAGACGTTGGTGGCCAGCACCTTGGCGTCCTCCATGTCCGGGCCGCCGGCACCGCCCGAGAGGATGTTCTCGGCGCAGGTGACCCAGGCGGTGTCGGCGTCGACGTGGACCCGGACGTCGGTGAGGAAGAACTGGATGTAGGCCGAGTTGGCGAAGATGGCCACCCAGGAGCGGCTGACCTGGGGCCAGCCGGTCATCACGTCCCAGCCCGGGTGGATGCAGCGGACCTCGTCGTCGTGCAGCCAGCAGGCCTCCATGCGGTCCATGTCGAGGGCCTCGAAGGCGGCGTAGAACTCCTCGTTGGCCCCGGTCACGGCCTTGACGTCGTCCGGGTTCACGTCGCGCCCCAGCGGAGCATGGCCTCGGTCATGCGGACGGCCCGGACCATCGGGGCGACGTCGTGGACGCGCACGATCCTGGCCCCGCGCTCCACCGCCCACACGACGGTGGCCGCCGTGCCCTCGACACGCTGGTCGGCCGGGCTGTCAAGGGCCCGGCCGATGAACCCCTTGCGGCTGGTGCCGACCATCACCGGGTGGCCCAGCCGGGTGAACCGGGCCAGCTGGTCGAGCAGGGCGTAGTTGTCCTGGTCGCGCTTGCCGAACCCGATCCCGGGGTCGACGACCAGGGCCTGGTGGTCGACCCCGGCGGCCTCGGCGGCCCGGCAGCGCTCGGCCAGGAACGCCTCGACCTCGGCCACGACGTCGTCGTAGCGGGGGTCGTCCTGCATGGTGGCCGGGGTCCCGAGCATGTGCATCAGCACCAGCGGCACCTTGGCGTCGGCGGCCACGCCCAGCAGGTCGGGGTCGTGGCGGCCGGCGCTGACGTCGTTGACCATGGTCGCCCCGGCGGCCAGGGCGGCCGCGGCCACCGCCGCCTTGCGGGTGTCGATCGAGACGGGCACCTCGGCGGTCCGGGCCAGCTCCTCGACCACCGGCAGGACCCGCTCCAGCTCGACCGCCCCGGGCACGTCGGTGGCCCCGGGCCGGGTCGACTCGCCACCGACGTCGAGCAGGTCGGCGCCGTCGGCGACCAGGGCCAGCCCGTGGGCCACGGCCGCCGCCGGGTCCAGGTAGCGGCCGCCGTCCGAGAACGAGTCCGGGGTGACGTTCACCACCCCCATGACCAGGCAGCGCCGCGAGGTCGGCAGGACCCGGTCACCGACCCGAAGGTCGTGCGGCACGAGCGGGACAACAGACACGAGACGACCTCCGGGAGTTGGCCCGGTCATCTTACGGGGTCCGTGGACGCCTCAACCCAGGCGGGTGACGCCAAGGAGGTTCATGGCCTCCATGCGGGTCGACATCGAGTCGCGGAAGGAGCCCCGGACGGCCGAGGTGACGGTGACCGCGCCCGGCTTGCGGACGCCGCGCATGCTCATGCAGAGGTGCTCGGCCTCGATCACCACCAGCGCCCCCCGCGGCTGCAGCCGCTCGACCATGGCGTCGGCGATCTGGGCGGTGAGCCGCTCCTGGACCTGCAGCTGCCTGGCCAGCCCATCGACCAGCCGGGCCAGCTTCGACAGCCCGGTGATCCGCCCCTGCTCGTTGGGGATGTAGGCCACGTGGGCCCTGCCGTGGAACACGGTCATGTGGTGCTCGCAGTTATGTGAAAGATGGCCGCTCACCAGGAACGTCGGGTGTGGCTCACAGGTGAGGCTGTAGACCGTGAACGGCTTCGCCCCGTCGGCATGAACCGGTCGGACCTCCTCCACCGGCACCCAACGCGACTCGATGAGATCGGTCCGGTGGGACTCCTGACGGAAGCCATGACGGCGCATCCAGCTGTCGGCGATGCGGACGTTGAAGGCCCGCTCCGTCGAGACCGCGAACCGCTTCGCATACTCCTGGTCGGCGACGACCAGAGAGACATGGCGCCTGGCGACCGTCCCATCGGCGCAGATGGCGTATCCGAAGTCGTAGCCGACCGTCGGAGCGTAGCGGGGACGGCGGAGGCTACGGGGCGCCGTCCACTCGATGAAGGTGCCTTCGAGATCCTTCGCCTCGGTCCAGCCCTGAGGCGTCGCGAAGGGATGGTCTGGCGTCACCCGGAAGGTCGCCTCCTCGGTCCGGACCTGGACAAGGTCCCGAGTCTTTCGGGCTTCCACCCGGGCCACCCGCGTCGGCTGCACGCGGCCGTTCACCAACGTCCAGAGTTCGTCGCCCGCTCGCACGTCACGCGCCGCCTTCTGGCCTCCCACGGCGTTGACCATCTGCATGCTCGGCACACAGAGGCTGTACATGGGGATGTCGCGGACCATGACCATCTCGTCGTGGCCCTCGTCGAAGACCGCGTCCAGGACCCGGGCCGGGTCCTCGCGCAGGCCCGAGGTGATCTCCTCGTACATGCGGGCGACCCGCTCGGGGGTCTCGCGCAGGCCGGGGCGGTCGAGGTCCTCGCCGATGCCCTCGAGGATGAGGCGGACGCCGGCCTCGATCCTGGCCAGGTCGACACCCTTGGCGCCGGCGAGGTCGCCGACCTGGCCGTGGCCGTCGTGCCGGGCCGTCACGGGCGGGGGCTCAGTCGGAGGGGGTGTCCTGGGCGCGGGCGATGCCGGCCTCGTCCCGGGAACGGCCGCCGTTGGAGCGGACGTGGCCGGGCGGCGGGGCCATGATGCCGCGGGCCGGACGCTTGACCACCGGGGCGAGGATCTGGGCCAGCTCCTCCTTGCCGATGGTCTCCTTCTCCATCAGCGCCTCGACCATGGCGTCGGCCACGTCGCGGTAGGTGGTCAGGATCTGCTCGGCCTCGGCGTGGGCCTCGTCGACGAGGCGCCGCATCTCCTTGTCGATCTCGAAGGCGACCTGCTCGGAGTAGTCCTGCTGGTGGCCGAAGTCGCGGCCCAGGAACACGTTCTCCTGCTTGGTCCCGAGGACCAGCGAGCCGAGCCGGTCGCTCATGCCGTACTCGCAGACCATCTTGCGGGCGACCTGGGTGGCCTTCTCGATGTCGTTGGAGGCGCCGGTGGTCGGGTCGAGGAACCACAGCTCCTCGGCCACCCGGCCGCCGAGCAGCATGGCCAGCTCGTCGATCATCTCGCTCCGGGTGACCAGGAACTTGTCCTCGACGGGCAGGCTGAGGGTCCAGCCGAGGGCGCGGCCGCGGGAGATCACCGACACCTTGTGGATCGGGTCGGCGTTGGGCAGGGCGTGCCCGACGATCGCGTGGCCCGACTCGTGGTAGGCGATCATGCGCTTCTCCTTGTCGGAGATCACGCGGGTCTTGCGCTCCGGGCCGGCGATGACCCGGTCGATGGCCTCCTCGAGCTCCTCGTCGTCGATCTCCTTGCGCCCGTGGCGGGCCGACAGCAGCGCGGCCTCGTTGACCACGTTGGCCAGGTCGGCCCCGGTGAACCCGGGGGTCCGGCGGGCCAGGACCTCCAGGTCGATCCCGGGGGCGATCGGCTTGCCGCGGGCGTGGACCTTGAGGATGTCCAGGCGGCCCTTGAGGTCGGGCCGGTCGACGGTGATCTGGCGGTCGAAGCGGCCCGGGCGCAGCAGGGCCGGGTCGAGGATGTCGGGCCGGTTGGTGGCCGCGATCAGGATCACACCCGACTTGACGTCGAAGCCGTCCATCTCGACCAGCAGCTGGTTCAGGGTCTGCTCGCGCTCGTCGTGGCCGCCGCCGAGACCGGCGCCGCGCTGACGGCCGACGGCGTCGATCTCGTCCACGAACACGATCGCCGGGGCGTTGGCCTTGGCCTGCTCGAACAGGTCGCGGACGCGGGAGGCGCCGACGCCCACGAACATCTCCACGAAGTCGGACCCGGAGATGGAGAAGAACGGCACCCCGGCCTCGCCGGCCACCGCCCGGGCGAGCAGGGTCTTGCCGGTCCCCGGAGGGCCGAACAGCAGCACGCCCTTGGGGATCTTGGCCCCCATGGCCTGGAACTTGGCCGGGTTCTCGAGGAACTCCTTGATCTCCTGGAGCTCCTCAACGGCCTCGTCGACCCCGGCCACGTCCTGGAAGGTGATCTTGGGCTGATCCTTGGTGACCAGGCGGGCCTTGGACTTGCCGAAGCTCATCACCCGGTTGCCGCCGCCCTGCATCTGCTGCATGAGGAAGAAGAACAGCAGCAGGAGCACGGCGAAGGGGAGCAGCTGGATGAGGATCTGGACGAGCACCGACTGGCCGCGCGGGTCGACCCGGGCCGGGATGCCCTTCTCCTCCAGCATGTTGAACAGGTCCTTGCCCTGCTGCTCGGCGTAGGCGGCCTCGAACTTGCGCCCGTCGGTGTAGGTGCCGGTGATCTTCTGGTCCTGGTCCTTCAGGACCGCGTCCCGGACCTTGCCCGACTGGACGGCGTTGACCACGTCGGACAGGCGGGCCTGCTCGACCTGGGGGCTGGCGGCGAAGAACCGGAAGAACAGGAAGACCAGCACGAGGATCAACAACAGATATGCCATTGGTCCACGGAACAGTCGGTTCAGATTGGGCATCGTGTCATCCTGTCGCTCCTCCCCGGACCATAGTGGCACGACCTTGCCGTTTGTGAAGCCGGGAGGACCGGGCGGTGCCCGGGTCGGAGGGGCGGGAAACGAAACGGGTGGTCAGAAGCGTCATCGTAGCAGCGCCTCACCGGCCGCGGTACACCTCGGGCTTCAGCGTGCCGACGAACGGCAGGTTGCGGTAACGCTCGGCGTAGTCCAGCCCGGACCCGACCACGAACACGCTCGGGATGTCGAAGCCGGCGTACTTCACCTCGATGTCGGCCTTCAGCTGCTCGGGCTTGTACAGCAGGGCGCACACCTCGAGGGTGGCCGGGCGCCGGCTGCGCAGGTTCTTGAGCAGGTAGTTGAGGGTCAGGCCGGAGTCGATGATGTCCTCGATGATCAGCACGTCGCGGCCCTGGATCTCGCGGTCGAGGTCCTTGAGGATACGGACCACGCCCGAGGTCTGGGTGGCCGAGCCGTAGGACGACACGGCCATGAAGTCGAACTCGTGCGGCACGGTGAGGTGCCTGGCCAGGTCGGCCATGAGGATGAAGGCGCCCTTGAGCACGCCGACCAGGAGCACGTCACGTCCGGCGTAGTCCTTGGAGATCTGCGCGGCCAGGTCGCGGACCTTGCCCTGGACCTGCTCCTCGGTGAGCAGCACCGACTCGATGTCGTCCTCGTACACCAGCGCCTGGCTCCTGTGGGGATCCGCTCGGGAGGGGGGGTCCGGGAGGCTCAGGGCGGTCACCCCCCGGATGGCGGGGTAAGCCTAACGGCTGCGTCAATCCAGCGTGAGGCCCAACGGGGGCCCCAGCCGCACGGCCGTCCCCTCCCGTCTGGCCGACCCGCCCGGCCAGCCGGTCCCGTCGCCGTCGGCGGCCGCGGTGAGGGCCAGGACCCGGTCGGTGGCGGCGGCGTCGGGGACGGCCATGCCGGCCCGCCGGGCCGCCGCCCTCACCACCCGCCGCCCCAGGGCCACCGGGAGCGCCGCCAACGCCTCGGCGTCGAGCGCGAGGGACGGTGGGGCGGCCCCTACCGGGAGGGTAGCCGACGGCGGGATCGGGGGGTCGCCGCCGTCCACACCCCCCTCCCTCTCTCCACCCGAGCCGCCTTCCATGTCCCCACTCCTCTCCCGGTCCCCGGGTTGTGGCCCGGGCCGCCCCATGTGGGTCGTGGCGGCCAGGGTGGCGGCGACCAGGGGACCGAGCCAGTCGCGTTCGTCGGCGGCCAGGGTGGCGGTGCGGGCCAGGGTCCTGGTCGCGCCTGGGCGTAGCTCCTCCAGTAAAGGGAGCAGCCGGCTTCGGACCCGGTTGCGGAGGGGGCCGTCCTCGGCGTTGGTTGGGTCCTCACGCCAGGTCAGGCCGACGGCGGTGCAGGCGGCGTGGGTGTCGGCGCGGCGGACGCCGAGGAGGGGCCGTAGGAGGCGGCCGGTCCGGACCGTCATGCCGGCCAGGCCGTCGGGGCCGGCGCCTCGCAGGAGCTGGAGCAGGACCGTCTCGGCCTGGTCGTCCAGGGTGTGGCCGGTGGCCAGCCAGGCGCAGCCGAGCTCGCCGGCGGCCGGCCACAGGGCCGCGTACCTGGCCGCCCTGGCGGCGGCCTCCGGGCCGACGGGGCGGTGGGGATCCAGGTCGCCCGGGGTGAGGGTCAGCACCCGGGTCGGGAGACCGAGGGCCTTGGCGTGGTCGGCCACGAAGGCGGCGTCGGCGGCTGAGCCGGGGCGCAGGCCGTGGTCGACGGTGAGGACGGCCAGCCGCCAGCCGCGCGGGCCGGCCAGGGTCCGCAGGGCGTGGAGCAGGGCCAGGGAGTCGGCCCCGCCGGAGACGGCGACCGCGACCCCGTCGCCGGTTGCCGGGGCCCCGGCCGCGGCCAGGGCCTTGGCGGCCAGGTCGGCGACCAGGCGGAGCTCGGCCGGCGCCCTGGTCATGGCCGCCCCGCGACCCGACCCGGGCGAGCCGGCCGCCCCCAGGGCATGGCCGCCGTGACCCTAGCCGGCTCGGGCGAGCCAGCGGTCGGGGTCGCGGACCTCGTCCAGGGTGGGCAGGGCGGCCGGCTCGGCGAAGACCCCGTTGACGGTGGGCATGCCGCCGCGCTCGTACAGGCGGCGGATGAACTTCTCGCCCATGGCGTACTGGTCGAGCTTCTGGCGGAAGCCGAGGAGCTGCTGGATCAGGCGCTCGGCGGCGCCGGGGTCGTTGCGGCGGGCCCGCAGGGTGTCGTGCATGTGCTGGTGGTTGGGGACGAGGCGGTCGCCGAGCTGGTCCATCACGAACTCGCCGTGACCCTCGAGCACGGTCATGGTCGACTGGACCCGGTCGACGACGGCCCGCTGCTCGGGGGTGACCAGCAGGTCGAGCAGGTCGATCTTCTCCCCGCCAATGACCCGCCTGGCCAGGCCCTGGAGGCGCTGGGTGAGGCGCCTGAGGGCCTCGTCGTCCACCTCCACCGACCCCAGGTACTCGTCCAGCAGGCCCTGGATGTGGCCGGGCAGCCAGGGCACGCCCCGGAACTGGCGGCGGTGGGCGGTCTCGTGCAGGGCGATCCAGAGGCGGAAGTCGGCCGGGCGGAACCGGTGGCGCCGCTCGGTGGCGACGATGTTGGGGACCACGTACCAGACGGTGCCCTCGCCGTGGGCTCTGACGGGGAGCGGGGTCTCGCCGTTGGGCGAGGCGGCCTGGTCGGGGCCGGGCATGGGCAGGTCGTACTGGCCGAGGACGCGCTGGGCGACGTAGCCGAGCAGGGTGCCGGCCTGGGCGCCGGCGATGGCCCTGGTGCTGCTGCGCATGGCCGTGGGCATGGGGCCGCTGGCCTTCCAGGCCTTGCGCTCGGCCACCTTCTCGGCCAGGGGGCGCAGGATGCGGCGCAGGGTGGCCAGGTTGGCCTCGACCCACTGGCCGCGGTCGAGGGGCTCGGCCACCGGCGGCGGCAGGTCCCCGCCGAGGCCGGTGAACTCGGCCACGGCCCGGTCGGCGGCGGTCGACAGCTCGGTGAACTGGCGTGACCAGGCGGCGCGGGCGGGCAGCTCCGACCCGCCGGCCACCCGGCGGCCGACCCGGGCGGCGAGCTGCCAGTCGACGAGCTCGGGAACGTCGGTGGGAAGGGCGGTCGAGACCACGGTTGCTCCAGGAACGAGGCGACGTGCCGCTCCCAGGCTACGCCAGGGCGGCCGGTTCGGCGGGGGCGGGCCCTGTCAGGACTTGGGGCGGCCGAAGCCGGGCGAGAAGCGCACGTAGAGCGCGATCAGGCCAAGGGCGAGCAGCGCTCCCAGGGCGAACAGGCCCCAGCCGGCCCAGTAGATGGCCGGGCGGCCGGCCGAGGGGGGCGCGGCCGCGCTCGGGGGCTCCACCACCCCGCCGGCGGCGCCGCCGGCCGTGGTCGTGGTCGCGCCCCCGGCCGCCGCGCCGACCTGGATCACGCCCTTCATGCCGAGGGACACGTGCACCTGGCAGAAGTACGGGAACGTCCCGGCCTTGGGGAACTTCACCTGGCAGGAGTCGCCGACCTTGGTCATGTGCGCCAGCGTGCAGCCGGAGTCGTCGAAGCGGTTGTCACCCTGCAGGTTCGACCCGTCGCCCGACACCACCGGGTGGGTGGCCCCGCCGGCGACCCGGAAGGTGACCGTCCCGCCCGGCTTGATGGTGACGTCGGCCGGCTGCCACCTGTCCTGGGCGGTGCCGTCGATGGTGGCCTTGTTCGAGGCCGCCTGGGCGGCGGCCGGGCGCCCGGCGGCCAGGACCAGCCCGACGCCGAGCAGGGCGACGGCCAGGGCCAGGGGGAGGAGGCGGGGCGGCAGACTGCGGGCGACGGCGAAGGGCATGCTGCGGTGCGCTCCTGTCGGGGTCCCGGGGGCCGTCCAGCCTCGGCCCCCGGTCGGGATCGTTCGGCTTGGCGGCGGGATTGTAGCAACTGCGACCCAGGTCAGCGCGGGCGGGCGAGGCCGGCGGCCGCTGTCGCTGTCCTCAAGCGGGTGGTGCACAATCCTGGCGTGAACAGAGCCGGAGCGCAGCGGGGGGCCACCGCCGTCGCCTATGCGGTGATGGTCGCGATCCTCGCGCTGCTGCTGGTCGGCGGGATCTTCGTGCTCTCCGACAGCGTCAAGAGCGCCTTCACCGGCGGCGCCGAGTGCGTGGCCAGCCCCGGGACCTGCGAGGGCGACGGCGGGGGCGGCGGGGGCTCTGGCGGCGGAGGGGGCGGCGGCGGGGGCGGCACGAGCTCGTCGACCGACTCGACCGGGCCGGCGTCGACCACCACCTCGACCACCACGACGACCGCTCCCTGAGCGGGCCGACGCTACTCCCTGCCCAGGCGCCGCAGGCCGGTCGTGGCCACCTGCTGGAGGGCCTCCAGCTGGGCGGCCAGGACCTTGGCCCCCCGGTCGGACAGCCGGTAGGGGCGGCGGCGGTCGTCGGCCGGCAGGGCCTCGATCAGCCCCTGGTGCTGGAGCCGGGCCAGGGCGCCGTACAGCGTCCCCGGGCCGAGGACCACCCCGGCGAACCGCTGGATGTCCTTGGTCATGGCGTACCCGTGCTTGGGGCCGTCGGCCAGGCTGGACATCACCAGCAACGACGGGTCGGAGAACCGCCCGTGGTCACCGAGGTCGCCAAGCCCCATGCACCCCTCCCCCGAAGGACGCCAGCCCCAAGTGTCCGGGCACCACCGACCACGGTCAAGCGCGGGCGCCGAGCCGGTCGGGGAATCCTGCTACCTTGCCGCTATCGACGTCTCGAGGCGAGGTGGGACGATGCGGATCAGGAAACGTCTTGCACAGCTCGCGGTCATCATGGTGGCCCTGCCGCTGGTCGGCTGGGGCCTGGAGGAGCTGGCCAAGCGGGCCGAGGAGCGCCGGCCCGGCTCCGGCAGGTGGCTGCGCCAGGGCTCGGACCTGGCCCACGGCTTCGGCCGGGGGCCGCTGTCGAGCCGGCTCCGCAGCCCCCGCCCCTGACCGCCGAGCCGGGACCTGGGAGGAGCATGCGGACCGCCCCACGCCTCGGCTCAGGACTGGTGGGATGGCGCCGACTGGCCGTCGTGGCCGCCCTGGCCAACATCGTGGTGCTGCTCGGCTACGGCCTGACCAGGGGCGACCGGGAGGCGCTGGCCTTCGCCGCGATCATGCTGGTCGGCCTCGGCCTGCTCCGGGTCGGCAGCGGGCTGCTCGGCCCGGTGGTGCTGGCCGCCCTGTTCGTGAACATCGAGTTCTGGATGTTCCCGGCGGCCCAGGGCAACGCCATCTACCGGGTCGGGCTGATCGACCTGCTGGTCCCGGGGTCGCTGGTCGCCTTCTCCCTGGCCGGCTTCATCGGGGCCGTCGGCGGGGTCATCCATCACCACGACCAGGCGGCCGGGCGGGGGACGGCCGGCCCGACCGGGGTCCTGGCGGTGGTGTTCGTCATGGCCAGCCTGGGCCTGGTCTGGGCCATGACCAAGGCCGCCCCCGAGGTCGCCCCCCAGGGAGCGCAGGAGGTCCAGGCGATCAACATCGCCTATGACCCCAAGACGCTCCAGGCGCCGGGCGGCAAGGTGACGGTGGCGCTGCGCAACCGCGACCTGTTCTGGCACACCTTCACCATCGACCGGCTGGGCGTGGAGATCAGGACGCCGGTGGGACGGCTGCGCTCGGCCACCTTCGAGGCCCGGCCGGGCACCTACTCCTTCTCCTGCCGCATCCCCGGGCATGCCGCCCTGGGGATGCGCGGCACGCTCACCGTGCGGTGACGGCATCGACCGGACCAGTCCTGGGTATTGACCTGCTGGCGCCTCGGCTCTGAACGCTCCCCCGGGCAGGGCCGGGGCGTCACTCAACCTCGCGGAACGACGGCGATGAGGGGGTGGTGACGAGATGAGCGACGACGCCATCCCCCATCCCCGGCCGACCCGCCCCCGGCTGCGTGGCCGGCTCCACCAGATCGCCTTCCTGGTCTCGCTGCCGGCCGGGGCGGCCCTGCTGGTGGCCGCCGGCTCCGGCCGGGCCCGCCTGGCCGCGCTGGTCTACGTGGTCAGCCTGGCCGCCATGTTCGGCACCAGCGCCGCCCTGCACGGCCGGCACTGGTCGCCGAGGGCGTGGCTGCGGATGGACCGGCTCGACCGGGCGATGATCTACGTGCTCATCGCCGGCAGCTGGACGCCGGTGATCCTGCTCGCGCTCCGCCCGGGCTGGCGGGTCGCCTTCCTGGCCCTGGTCTGGACGGTGGCCGCCGCCGGCATCGTCCTGGTGCTGCTGCGGACGGCGAACCCGGTCGTCGGCCTGACCCGCATGCTCCTGTACCTGGGGCTCGGCTGGGTCTCGGTGCTGCTGCTGCCCCAGCTGGTGGGCACGCTCGGCCTCGGCAAGGTCAGCCTGGCCATGGTCGGCGGCCTGTTCTACACCGTGGGCGTGGTCGTGCTGATCCGCCAGCGCCCCGACCCGGTCCCGGACGTCTTCGGCTACCACGAGGTGTGGCACGCCCTCACCGTGGCCGCCGGGGCCTGCCACTTCGCCTTCATCTGGCTGCTGGCCACCGCCGGCTGAGCCCTGGCCCCGGGGATGTCCCCGAGGGCCGGGGCCGAAGTCCAGGGACGGGTCCAGGGTCGACCCCGATGTCACCGCCCCGGCGTTCGGCGACCCTGCTCCTCGGAGCGGGGACGAGACGCCGGGAGGGACCATGGGACAGCTCGCCGAGAGCCTGCTCGGACTGTCCGGCTGGGCGGCCCTGGCCTTCCTGTTCGTCCTCCCGGCCCTTGAGGCCCCGGCCTTCCTCGGCCTGGTCCTGCCGGGCGAGGTCGCCCTGATCCTGGGCGGGGTGCTCGCCGCCCAGGACCGCATCCCCCTGGCCGCCGCCCTGGCCGTCGGCACCGCCGGCGCCCTGGCCGGCGACACGGCCGGCTACTGGATCGGCCGGCGCTGGGGCCCGTGGCTGCTGGCCACCCGCCTGGGCCGCCGGGTCGGCCCGGCCCGCCTGCACCGGGTCGAGTCCCTGCTCACCAGGGGCGGCGGCGGGCCCCTGTTCGTGGGCCGCTGCACCGCCGGGGTCCGGGTCGTGCTCCCCGGCCTGGCCGGCATGCTCGGCCTGCGCTACCGGGTCTTCGCGGCCTGGACCGGGGCGGCCGCGACCCTCTGGGCGGTGGCCCACGTCCTGCTCGGCTTCGCCGCCGGGGCCAGCTGGCGCCACGTCGACCGGCTCACCGGCAGGGTCGGCCTGGCCGTGGCCCTGGCCGTCGTGGTCGCCGGGGCCGTCAGCTGGCTGCGCCGCCGGGCAGGTGGAAGTCGCGCAGCCGCTCGAGCTCGGGCGGCAGCCAGCTCGGCCCCGCCTCCGTGGTGAACGGACCGGCGGCCCCGAGCAGCGCCCGGGCCTGCCGGAGGTAGCCGGCCAGGGCGTCCTCGCCGGCGCCCGGCCCAGGGCCTGGGCCGGCCCGGCCGTCGAGCAGCTCGCTGAGGGGCGGCACCGGGTCGGGCGGTGCCAGGCGGTGGCGCCACTGGCCGCTGTGGGGGTCGAACCGGTAGTCGCCGAGCAGCCGGTGCCCGCGGCCGGCGAGCAGGTCGACCGCGTCCACCAGGAAGTCGGCGACCGCGTCGGAGACGAAGAAGTTGAAGCTGACCCGGGTCCAGCCCGGCTTGATGCCGAGGTAGCCCCGGCCGGCCTGCTCACTCAGGGCCCGCGACCGGTCCGGGTCGATGCCGAGGAGCCGGTGCCCGTAGGGGCCGGCGCACGAGCAGCCGCCCCTGGCCTGGATGCCGAACAGGTCGTTCAGCATCGCCACCACCAGCTCGT
>JBJMHP010000153.1:0-15900 GCA_045807325.1 Actinomycetes bacterium
GGCGATGGTGCGGGTCTTGGCCAGCCCGGGGACGCCCTCGAGGAGCAGGTGGCCACCGGCCAGCAGGGCGACCAGGACCCGTTCCAGCATGCCTTCCTGACCGACAATCACCCGCTTGATCTCAAACAACGCCGCCTCGAGCTGCTGGCGGGGGACCGGGGCGTCGGCCACAGGCGCCAGGCGGGAGGGTTGGTCGGTCACCTGGCGTGCTCCTTGGCCGAAGGGGATGGCCACACGAGCGCGGCCGGTTTTTCCACCTTAGCGTTCTCCGCCGCAGAAGGCACTACCAACCGTGGGGACTTTTCCCGGAGAGACGCCCCCAAGGCCCCGAGGCCGGAGCGGGCTCCGGCCTCGTCCCACCATGCAGGCCTCGGGCGTCGCCGCCGCAGCGGCCGGGCGGCTGACGGGACGGCCTCGCCGTCCGCCGCCCACGCCCGTCCGCCGCGAAGGCCTTGGTTGTACCCGGCGTCCCTGAGAGAACCATGAGTTTCTATTAGGACACTCTTAAGAATGGCGTCCCAAACCGGTCATCGGGTCGACACCGGCTGCGCCCTGGCGCCCTGGCGCCGGCCGGCGTCGGTCGGCGGGCCCTGGACCACCGGGAGGGTGAGCACGAAGGTCGTGCCGTGCCCGACCGTCGACTCCACGGTGACCGTGCCCTCGTGGGTCTGGGCGACCCACCTGGTGATGGCCAGCCCGAGGCCCGACCCGGCCATGCCGCGCACGCTCGGCGCGCGCCAGAAGCGGTCGAACACGTGCTCCAGGTGGTCCTCGGCGATGCCGATGCCGGTATCGCGGACGGCCAGCTCGGCCGTGCCGTCCTCGGCCGCCAGGCGAAGGTCGACCTTGCCGGCCTTGGTGTACTTGAGGGCGTTGTCGACCAGGTTCCAGACGGCCCGGCGCAGGTCGTCGCGGTCGCCGGAGACCCACACCTCGGGCAGGGGGCCGAGGGTCACCTGGACCCCGGCGGGCGCCGTCCGCAGGGCGTCGTGGTGCACGTCGGCCAGCACGTGGTCGAGCCGGAAGGTCCGCCGGGCCGCCCGGGCCGCCGCCTCCAGTCGGGCCAGGGCCAGCAGGTCGCCGACCAGGGTCTCCATCCGGCGCAGCTCGATGAGCACGTCGCGTAGGGCCTCGACCCGGTCCTCGGTGCGGGCGCTGGGGACCCGGGCCAGGAACTCGACGTTGGTGCGGATGGAGGTCAGGGGGGTGCGCAGCTCGTGGGAGGCGTCGGCCACGAACCGGCGCTGGGAGTCCAGGGTCGTCTTGAGCCCGAGGTTGGCCTGCTCGAGCTCGGCCAGCATCTGGTTGAACGACAGCGACAGGCGGCCCAGCTCGTCGTGCGGGTCGCCCTCGACCGTCATGCGGTGGGAGAAGTCGCGCTCGTCGCCGATCCGCTGGGCGGTGGCCCGCATGCGGTCCAGGGGCCGCAGCAGGGCCGCGGCCAGGCCGAGGCCGAGAAGGGCGGCGACCAGCAGGATGGCCAGCCCGCCGGCGACGAGGATGGTCCGCAGCAGCCGCAGCGACCGCTCGACCCCGGCCAGGGATCGGGCCACGGTCACCTGGCCCTGGAGCCTGACGATCTCCCTCGGCTGGTCGGCCGGGGCCGGGTGGTTCCGGGGGATGGCCTTGCTGGCCTCGAACCGCTTGGCGTATACGGCCAGGGGCAGGCCGAGGTTGTTGGCCTCGGGCCGGACGTTGACGACCTGGCCGGGCGGCACGATCGGCAGGTCGACCCCGCCGAGGGCGTCCTTGGGCCGCTTGGCCACGATGTCCAGTCCCAGGTCCTGGCCCTTGCGGGTCTCGACCACGATGAAGGTGTCGCGCTCCTGCTCGTTGGTCAGCTGGTCGAGGGTGGGGCCGACCTGGTTCGCGGCGGCGTCGTAGTCGCTGGCCAGGACCCGGGCCAGCTGATTGCTCTGGCGCTCCACCGAGCCGTAGAACTCCTTGTGCAGGTTGCGGTCGACGTAGGCGTAGACCCAGAGCCCGAACCCGGACAGGGCGGTGGTGAGCAGGACCAGGTAGGTCAGGGTGAGCCGGGCCCGGAAGGTCACCGCCCGCCCTCCGGGTCCTCGCGCAGGACGTAGCCGACCCCGCGGACGGTGTGGATGACCCGCGCCTCGCCCTCCGCCTCGAGCTTGCGGCGCAGATAGCCGACGTAGACCTCCAGGACGTTGGAGTCGCGGCCGAAGTCGTAGTCCCAGACCCGCTCCAGGATGGTCGAGCGGGTCAGGACCTGCCGCGGGTGCTCCAGGAACAGGGCCAGCAGATCGAACTCCTGGCGGGTGAGGGAGATGGTCCGCTCGCCCCGCCACACCTCGTGGGTGGAGCGGTCCATGCGCAGGTCGCCGAAGCGCAGCTCGGCCGACCCGGAGCCGTTGCGGCCCCGCCGCAGCAGCGCCTTCACCCGGACCAGCAGCTCCTCGAAGGCGAACGGCTTGACCAGGTAGTCATCGGCGCCGGCCTCGAACCCGGCCACCCGCTCGGGCACCTCGGTGCGGGCGGTCAGCATCAGCACGGCCACCTCGCCGGCCTGACGCAGCCGCCGGCACACCTCCAGGCCGTCGATCCCAGGCAGCAGCACGTCCAGGATCACCAGGTCGGGCGGGTGGTCCAGGGCCCGGCCGAGGGCCTCCTCGCCGGAGACGGCGACCTCGACCTCGAACCCCTCGTAGGCCAGCGGACGGCGAAGGGCCGCGGCCAACAGGGGGTCGTCGTCGACGACCAGGATGTGTGCGCCCATGCACCTACCACCGATGAACCTGCCGCCGTCCGACGGCTTCTGCTCGCTGCCTTGGGGCCATTCTGCCTGCTCGGCGGCGCGACTGCCTAGCTCGGGGTGTCCACCGGGTGCTCGCGGCGGGCGTCGGTGGGCGGCTTGTCGGGACGGAGGCCCTTGAACGACGCCGCCCGGAGCTTGTTGTCCTCGGTCCAGCGTAGGTACTCGACCTCGCAGACCAGCTCCGGCCGGACGAAGCGGGCCCCGCGGGGGCGGAGGGTGCCCTCGAAGCCCTCGAACAGGGGCCGGGGGACCTGGAGCTCCTGGAGCCGGTCGAGCAGGTCGGCCAGGAAGGCGTGGGTGAAGCCGGTGCCGACGTTGCCGGCGTAGCGCAGCCGGCCGTCGTCGTACACCGCCAGCAGCAGCGAGCCCAGGGTGGCCGCCCGGCCGCCCTTGCCCGGGGTCCAGCCCACGATCACGCAGTCCTGGACGCACAGGGCCTTGATCTTGCGCCAGTCGGCCGAGCGGACACCCGGCCGGTAGCAGCTGTCGGCCCGCTTGGCCACGATCCCCTCCAGCTGCAGCGCCTTGACGTGGTCGAAGAAGGCGGTCCCGGCGCCCTCCACGACCTGGGAGAGGCGGATGTCCTTGGTCTCGACCAGCACCTCCTCCAGCCGGGCCCGGCGCTCGTGCAGCGGCAGCTCCAGCAGGGGCCGGCCGTCCAGCCACAGCAGGTCGAAGGCCAGGAACTGGACCGGCACCCGGCCCTTGTTGCGGGCCAGCTCCTCGGGGGTGCGGTGGAAGCGGTCCTGCATGCGCTCGAACGACGGCCGGCCGTCGCGGTCCAGGGCCACGATCTCGCCGTCGACGACCGCGTTGCGGGCCGCCAGCTGGCGGTGCATGTCGATCAGCTCGGGGAACTGGGCGGTCATGTCGCGCCTGGTCCGCGAGGTCAGCCGGGTCGAGGTGCCAAGGTTGGCCAGGCAGCGGTGGCCGTCCCACTTGACCTCGAACAGCCACTCGTCGTCGTCGAACGGCTTGGCCGTGAGCACGGCCATCATCGGCTCGTAGGTCGGCGGCGGGGCCGGCTGGGGGAGCGACACCTTCCCCTTGAGGATCACCAGCCAGTCCCGGTCCCGGGTCCGGAACAGGTGGTACTCGGCCCCCTGGTAGCGGGTGCCGTGGAGCCGCACGGTGAGCTTGCCGTCGGCCACCTCCAGCGGCTCGTAGCTCCCGAGGTCGAACAGCCGGACCTCACCGCCGCCGTACTCCCCGGCCGGGATGGTGCCGCTGAAGGTCAGGTAGTCCAGCGGATGGTCCTCGGTGTTGACCGCCAGGTGCCGCACCCCCGGCTCCTCGGGCAGCCGCTTGGGCACGGCAAAGGAGACCAGCACCCCGTCCCGCTCGAACCGGACGTCATGGTGGAGCCGCCGCGCGTGGTGCTGCTGAATCGTGAACCGCCGCCCCTCGACCAGGGGCGCCACCTCGGTCAACCCGGCCGGATGGGGCCCCTCGGGGAGCCGGTGCTCCTCGACCGGAGGTGGAGGTTCGGGAGCGGCCAGCCGAGGATGGGGGTCCGGGGCGCCCGACGGCTCCGGGGTGCGGGTGAAGTCGCGTTTGGCCACGTACTCGTCGAGGGTGGCGCGGCTGGACGGACGGGTTGCCCGCTTTGCGGGGAACCGGGGGCGGCTTCGCCCGCGGGGCTCTTCGGGTGGGCCGGGGGTGAGGCCGAGGGCCTCCATGGCCTGGATCAGGGACTGCTTGTCGTCCAGGACGGAGCGGAAGCGGTCGCCCTCGGCGAAGCGGTCCCAGACGTTGTCGATGCGGAAGTCGTTCGGCTCGATGTCGTCGTCCAGCTCGTCCCAGTCCAGCGGGGTCGACACCGGCGCCCCGGGCAGGGGCCGCAGGGAGTAGACGCTGGCGATGTTGGCCCCGGCCCGGTTCATCTGGTGGTCGATGAAGATCTTGCCCGCCCGGTCGGCGACCGGCCAGGCCATGGTGGCCTTCTCCGGGTAGGCGCGGACGACCAGCCGGCCAACCCGCTCGACGAACTCGCGGGCGTCGCTGTGGGTGTGGGTGCCGTCCAGGGGCACGAACACCTGCATGCCGGTGGCGCCCGAGGTCTTGGCGTAGCCGCGCAGCCCCAGGCCGTCCAGGACCACCTTGACCAGCTTGGCCACGGTGCGGACGTCCCCGTAGGTGTACGGCTCGAAGGGGTCGAGGTCGAAGAAGGCGTAGTCGGGCCGGTCGAGGGAGCCGGCCCGCGCGTGCAGGGGGTGCATCTCGATGCAGCCCAGGTTGACCACGTACAGCAGGCTGGCCCGGTCCTGGACGAGGACGAACTCCACCACCCGGGAGTCCTCCTCGGTGGGGACGGCCGCGGTGGGCAGCCAGTCAGGGGCGTGGGCCGGGACCTGCTTCTCGTAGAAGGGCTCGCCGGCCAGGCCGTCCGGCATCCGCTTCATGGTCAGCGGCCGGTCGTGCAGGTGGGGCAGGATCAGGTCGGCCACGTTCCAGTAGTAGGCCAGCAGGTCGCCCTTGGTGATGCCGTCGTCCGGCCAGTAGACCTTGTCGAGGTTGGACAGCCGCAGCTCGCGGCCCTCGACCTGCAGCCGCCAGGCGTCGCCGGCCCGGGTGGCGGGCAGGGGCGACGGGAACGGCAGGCGGCGGCGCCTGGCGGCTGCCAACGAAGCCAGTCCTCCTTTAGTTGCGCTGCTCGCCAGCGTACAGTTGAGCTGGTCCATGACCGTCGCCTTCCGACGCGCCCGCCGCTCGCGGAGTGGTTTCGACGTCAAAGGAGGCCTGGCTTCGTGAAGACGATCTGGAAGGGAGCGATCTCCTTCGGCCTGGTCACCATCCCCGTCCGGGTGTATGGGGCCACCGAGGCCAAGAGCCTCCGCTTCCATCAGCTGCATGAGCCCGACGGCGGCCGGATCCGCTACAAGCGGGTGTGCTCGATCGACGGTGAAGAGATCGACTACTCCGAGATCGTCAAGGGCTACGAGTACGAGAAGGACCGCTACGTGATCCTGACCGACGAGGAGCTCGACTCGCTGCCGGTGACCACGGCCAAGGCGATCGAGATCGAGCGCTTCGTCGAGGCCGAGGAGATCGACCCGATCTACTTCCAGAAGGCCTACTACCTGGTGCCCGAGGGCACCGGGGTCAAGGCCTACCACCTGCTGCGCGAGGCCATGGCCGACGACGGCAAGGTCGCCCTGGCCAAGGTCGCCTTCCGCGACAAGGAGCACCTGGCCACCCTGCGGCTCCGCGACAACGTGTTCGTGCTGGAGACGATGTTCTGGCCGGACGAGATCCGTGTGCCCAAGTTCGACGTCCTGGACGAGTCGGTCGAGCTCCGGCCCCAGGAGATCCGGATGGCCCGCAGCCTCATCGACAGCCTCACCGACGCCTTCCAGCCCGAGGAGTTCCACGACGAGTACCGGGCGGCGCTGGAGGAGCTGGTCCAGAAGAAGGTCCAGGGTGAGGAGATCACCTATACCGAAGAGGCCGAACCGTCTAAGGTTGTCGACCTGATGGAGGCGCTGAAGGCGAGCGTCGAGGCGGCCAAGGCCGGCAAGCCGGCGCCCGAGCGCAAGCCGAGTACCGCCAGGCGGCGCAAGAAGGCCGCCGGCGAGTAGGGAAGTGGCGAGTGGCAGGCGTCCCGGTCAGGGGCGTCGTGGGGGGTGGACGTGAGGCTCGACCTCTGCCCGTCGACGGCGTTCCGGGACGCGGTCGCGTCCACGCTGGACGGCCTGGCGGCCCGGACCGGCCTGGGCACCTGGATGCTGCTGCGGCTGCGCGAGGGCGGCGGCGGGTCGGTGGTGCTGGCCGCCCGCGACGGCGGCTACGGCATCACCGTCGACCGGGAGCTGGCCGACGCCCAGCTGCCGGTCCGGGCCCTGGTCGACGGCCGCGGGCCCCGGGTCGCCCGGGTCGCGGCCGAGGTGCCGGCCTACGCCGGGGCCTCGCTGGGCGACGGCGTGCCCGTTGGCGCCCTGGCCGGGGTGCCCGTGCTCGCCCCCGACGGGTCGGTGTTCGGCTGCCTGTGCGGGGTCGACCCGGCCAGCGGGGGACCGGAGCTGGTCGCCGAGCTGCCCACCATCGAGCTGCTGGGGCGGCTGCTGGCCGTCCTCCTGGTCCAGGAGCTGGAGCGCCAGGAGCTGCAGCGCCGCTTCGAGCTGGCCGAGGCGGACGCCCTCAGCGACCCGCTCACCGGGGTCGGGAACCGCCGCGCCTGGGACCGGCTGCTGGACGCGGAGGAGGCCCGCTGCCGCCGCTACGGCTCGGCGGCGTCCCTGGTCGCGGTCGACCTGGACGAGCTCAAGCGGGTCAACGACCGCCAGGGCCACGACGCCGGCGACCGGCTGCTGCGCCGCACCGCCCAGGTGATCGACTCGACCAGGCGGGCCGCCGACGTGGTCGCCCGTCTCGGCGGCGACGAGTTCGGGGTCCTGGCCGTCGAGTGCGACGAGCCCGCGGCCAAGGTCCTGGCCGACCGGCTGCGGGGCGCCCTGGAGGCCGCCGGCATCCGCGCCTCGGTGGGCCGCGCCACCCGCCAGCCCACCGGCACCCTGGCCCAGGCCTGGTCGGCCGCGGACGCCGAGATGTACGCCAACAAGCGCCGGGTCCGGCGCTAGCTCAGGCTTCGATCGGGTTGGCCCAGCGCAGGCCCGCGAACCGGAAGCGCGGAACGGTTCAGGGCTCGGGCGGGGGGTCGCGGCGGCCCAGGTGGACGCGGTGCTCCTCGGCCTCGCGGAGGGAGCGCTCGGCCAGGCGGCGCAGCTCGGCCGCCCGCTGGTGCTCGGCCAGGCGGCGGCGACCCTCGGGGGTCTCCTGCTCGACCTGGAGTGACAGGTAGGCCAGGGCGCCGAGGGGGATGGGCAGCCAGAAGTTGACCAGCCGGTAGGAGACGACCCCCAGGGTGGCCACCCCCCGGTCGGCGCCGAAGAAGGTGAGCAGGGCGATCATGGTCGCCTCGACCAGGCCCAGGCCGGCCGGGGTGATCGGGATGGCGGCCAGCACGTACGCCAGGCCGAAGGCCACGATCAGGCCGTCGATCCCGGCCCGGTACCCGAAGGCGAGCAGGAACACCCACAGCGAGGCGGCCGAGCACAGCCAGAAGGACACGTCCCAGAGCAGGCCGCGGACCAGCCGGCGGCGGTCGGCGACCAGGGTCTGGAGCCGCGAGGCCAGGCGCAGCACGAACCGGTGGACGCTCTCCTCGTCCAGCAGCGGGACCCGCCTGGCCGCCGTCCGCATCACCCCGGCGGCCCCCTGCTCGCCCCGCATGAGCAGCACCACCACCGCCGAGAAGCCGCCGAGCAGCACCACCCCGACCAGGGCGGCGGTGGCGTACAGGGGGTTGTAATCGCCGCCCAGGATCGACACCAGCAGCCCCAGCCACAGGATGAGGTTGAGCACCACCGCCGAGCCGATGCCCTGGGCGGCCATGGCGAAGGCGGCGTCGGTGCCCGACAGGCCGAAGCGGGTCAGCAGCCGGAACCCGAGGGCCCCGCCGACCGCCGCCCCGCCGGGGACGACGTGGCTGACGGCCAGGGTGGACAGGTTGATCCGCAGCAGGGTCAGGTAGGGCGGCGGGGTGCCGTGGATCATCGCCCTGGTCAGGTTGGCGTAGCTGAGGATCGAGCAGGTCTCCAGGGCCACCCCGAGGACGATCAGCCACAGGTTGACCCCGGCCAGCAGGTGCAGGGCCCGGCGCGCCCCGGCGATCTGGGGGAGCACGAAATAGATCACCACGAACGCGACCAGCAGAAGCTGGACGAGGCGCCTGACCGGCGTGACCAACCGCGCTCGGGTCCTGGCCATGGGTGCGGTCAGTATAGGGACCTAGCTGCGGGCTCCCTGGGAACCCCCGGCCCCCAGGCGGGCCAGGAGGCCGGCCAGCAGGGCGGTGCGGGGGACCACGCTGTCGAGGTCCAGCCACTCGTCGGGCCCGTGGGCGTCGCCGCCGACCGGGGCCAGCCCGTCGATCGTGGGCAGCCCGGCGGCCGCGGTGGTGTTGGCGTCCCCGGCCCCGCCGGTGGCCGCCTCGCCGACCTCGAAGCCGAGGTCGCGGGCGACCGCCCGGGCCTCGGCGACCAGCGCGGCCACCGCGTCGGTGCGCTCCATGGGCGGGTGGCGGTGGGCCGGCAGCAGCTCGGCCCGGGCGCCCGGCACCGTGGTCGCGGCCACGATCCGTGCCACCTCGTCCATGGCCTGGTCGAAGGCGGCGGTGGTGGCCGCCCTGACCTCGACCTGCATGACCGCCCGGTCGGCGACCACGTTGGTGCGGTTCCCGCCCCGCAGCACCCCGACGTTGCAGCTCACCCCCGGCCAGCGGCCGTTCAGGGCCTGGAGGGCGACCGTCTTGTGGGCCGCCTCCAGCACCGCGTTGACCCCCTCGCCGGGACGCACCCCGGCGTGCACGGCCTTGCCCTCGACCTCGATGGTGAACGCCGAGATGCCCTTGCGGGCCGAGACCAGGGCCCCGTTGGTCCGGGCCGCCTCCAGCCCGACGGCCACGTCGTGCTCGCCGGCCAGGGCCTCGATCAGGGGGCGGCTGAACGGCGAGCCGATCTCCTCGTCGGGCGAGCAGACCAGGGTGATGGCGGCGAAGTCGTCGAACCCGGCCCGGTCGCAGAGGACCTCGACCGCCTCGAACCCGCACACCACCCCGGCCTTGTCGTCGGTCACCCCGGGCCCGTAGGCCCGCCCACCCTCGGCCCGGAAGGGGCGGGCGGCGGCCGCCCCCTCGTCGAACACGGTGTCCATGTGGGCCAGCAGCAGCAGGCGGCGCCCGCCCTCGGCCACCGGCCGGGCCCCGGCCCGCCGGCCCACCACCATGTCGCCGAGCGGCGGTCCCAGCCACTCCGGGCCGGGGTGCCGGTGGCGCTCCACCGACCACCCGCCGGCCTCGAAGCGGGCCTGGCACCAGTCGGCGACCCGGTTCACGCCGTCGGCGGTGAAGGAGCCGGAGTCGATGTTGACCAGCTCCTCGATGCCGGCCAGCAGCCCCTCGTAGCGGTCGCCCAGCGGCCCGAGCAGGCTCGCAGGCTCGGCCCGCGGGTCGCTCACAGGCCGAGGCGCCTGATGACGCCGCGGACGGTGTCGGCCGACCGGCGCAGGCCGGCGGCCTCCTCCTCCGACAGCGGCCCGGGCAGCACCACGTCGACGCCCAGACGGTCCACCACCGACGGCAGCGACAGGCAGACGTCGCCGATCCCGGCCTGGCCGTCGAGCAGGGAGGAGACCGGCAGCACCTGGCGCTGGTCGTCCAGCACGGCCTCGATGATCCTGGCCCCGGCCAGCCCGACCGCGTAGTTGGTGGCCCCCTTGCCGCGGATGATCTCCCCGGCGGCGCCGATCACCTGGCGGTGGATGCCCTCCCGGGTGGCCGCGTCCAGCGGCGGCCGGCCCGGGACCTCCCAGGCCAGCAGGGGCACCGACCCGATGGAGGCGCTGCTCCACAGCGGGATCTCCGAGTCGCCGTGCTCGCCGGCGATGTAGGCGTGCACGCTCTGCACGGCCACACCGCAGTGCGCGGCCACCAGCAGCCGCAGCCGGGAGCTGTCCAGCACCGTGCCCGACCCGAGGACCCGCTGGGGCGGCAGCCCCGAGTACTTCAGGGCCGCGTAGGTGATCACGTCGACCGGGTTGGTGACCAGCAGCAGGATGGCCTCGGGGGCGACCTCCAGCAGCCTGGGGACCAGCGCCCGCGACAGGGCGACGTTGGCCTCGGCCAGCTCCAGGCGGGTCTGGCCCGGCTTCTGCTTGGCCCCGGCGGTGATCACCACCAGGTCGGCCCCGCGGCAGACCTCGATGTCGTCGGACCCCATCACGGTGGCCTGGGGGACGAACTGGAGCCCGTGGTTGAGGTCGAGCACCTCGGCCCGGGTCTTGGCGGCGTTGAGGTCGTACAGGGCGATGGTCCGGCCGATGCCCCGGATCAGGCAGGCGTAGGCCAGCGTGGCCCCCACGCTGCCCGCGCCGACCACCGCGACCTTGGTGGTGCCCGCCGCCGACCCGGTCATGGGAGGAACCCTACCCGATAATGTCCGGGCGATGGACGGGACGGCGGGACCGGCGCTGGTCGAGCTGCGGGTGCTCGACGGGGCCAACCTGTACTTCCCCCGCCCGGCGGTCAAGCTCACCCTGGACGTCGCGCGGCTGCTGGCGCTGGAGGAGGAGCGGGCGGCGGCGGTGGCCGCCGAGGTCGGCCTGACCGCCGGGTCGCCCGGGTCGCCCGGGGGCGAGCAGCGGCGCCGCTTCGCCACCCGGCTGCTCGCCCACCTGGTCCGCCGGGTCGCGGCCGCCGCCGGGGTGCGGGCCCTGGCCGTGCGCAGCCGCCCCGGGCCCGAGCCGACCCAGGTGGTGGTCGCCTACCCCTGGCGGCACCAGCACGCCGCCGAGGCCCTCGGCCGGACGGTGGCCGAGCTGGCCGCCACCCTCGACGACCCCGGCCTGGCCGAGCGGGTGGCCGAGGGCGGGGCCGCCCTGGCCCGGGTCGACCCCGGCCCGGCCCCGTCGCTGCCCGTGCCCCGGGTCCCGACCGTCGCGGTGACCGGCACCAACGGCAAGACGACGGTGACCCGGCTGATCGCCCACATGGGCCGCTGCGCCGGGCTGCACGTGGGCTGGTCCAACACCGACGGCATCTACCGCGATGGCGAGCTGGTGGAGGAGGGGGACTGGTCGGGACCGGGCGGGGCGGCCCGGGTCCTGGCCCAGCCCGGCCTCCAGCTGGCCGTGCTCGAGACGGCCAGGGGCGGCATCCTCCGCCGCGGGGTCGGGGTCGCCCACAACGACGTGGCCGTGGTCACCAACATCTCCGCCGACCACCTCGGCCTCGGCGGCATCCAGACGCTCGACCAGCTGGCCGAGGTCAAGGCCACGATCGTGCGGATCACCCGGTCCGGCGGCTGGGTCGTGCTGAACGCCGACGACCCCCGCACCCTGGCCATGCGCCGGCTGTCGCGGGCCCGCCCGTTCGTGTTCGGACTCGACCCGGACGCGCCCGGCCTGCGCGAGGCCCAGACCGAGGGCGGCCGGGCGGCCACCGTGCTCGACGGCGACCTGGTGGTGCTGACCAGGGGCCGGGTGGAGCGGCTGCTCCCGGTCATCGACGTGCCCGTCACCCTGGCCGGCCTGGCCTCCTTCAACGTGGCCAACGCGCTGGCCGCGACCGCCGCCGGCCTCGCCATCGGCCTGCCCACCGGGGCGGTGCTGGACGGCCTGCGCGGCTTTCGCCCGGACCCCGGCCAGAACCCGGGCCGCATGAACATCCTCGACCTGGAGGGCCGGGCGGTGATCGTCGACATGGCCCACAACGAGGCCAGCCTCCTCGCCCTGCTCGAGGTGGCCAGGGGCCTACGCCTGCCCGGCGGGCGCGTGCTGGCCATGGTCGGCACCGCCGGCGACCGCTCGGACGAGCTGATCCGCTCCCTGGGCGAGCTGGCGGCCCGAGGCGCCGACCGGGTCGTCATCGGCGAGAAGCACCGCTACCTGCGCGGCCGCGACGCCGGGGAGCTGGTCCAGCTGCTCCGCGAGGGCGCGGCCACCGTCGGCATGACCGACCTGCCGGCCCATCCCGGCGAGCTGGCCGCCCTCCAGGCCCTGGCCGCCTCCTCCGGTCCCGGCGACGTCCTGGCCCTCATGGCCCCGGCCGAGCGCGAGCCGATCCTGGCCTGGCTCACCGCCCAGGGCGCCGCCCTGCTCGACCCCGACGGGATCCGTACCAGGGTAGTGGCCGCCCGCGCCGGGTAGCCTGGGCGGCGACCTGACCGACCGCGACCCGGAGGACACCGTGCTGGAGGAAGGCGTTCGCCAACTGGCCAAGGGGAAGAACTTCGCCGCGTTCACCACCCTGCTGCCCGACGGCCAGCCCATGACCCACGTCATGTGGGTGGACTGCGACGACGAGCACGTCCTGATCAACACCGAGGTCCACCGCCAGAAGGCCAGGAACCTCCGCCGCGACCCGCGGGTCGCGGTCACCATCTGGGACGCCGACGACCCCTACCGCTACGCCGAGGTCCGCGGCGAGGTCGTCGAGACCGTCACCGGCCCCGAGGCCAGGGCCCACATCGACGCGCTGTCGATGAAGTACCACGGCCACGAGTACCGCAACCGGATCCAGTCCGAGCGGCTGCTGGTGCGGATCAAGCCCCTGCGTCAGCAGGTCCGGAAGGCCTGACCCGGGACTGGAGCTCGTCCACGATCGACTCGACCCGGTCGGCGCACAGCACCACCAGGTCGCCCGGGTTGGCCCGGTCCAGGGCCAGCCGGGACGCCTCCAGCTCGTCCAGGACGACGTCCAGGCTGCGGCAGCGGGCCCCGCCGCCGGCCGACGCCCGGGCCCCGGCGGCCACCAGCTCGGCCACCTCGCCCGGCTCGCGGCCGCGCAGGTTGCGGTCCTCGCGCACGATCAGGGCGTCGAAGTGCCGGGCCGCGACCTCGCCCAGCTCCCGGATGTCCTTGTCGCGGCGGTCGCCGGGGCTGGCGATGACCCCGGTGCGCCGCCGGGCCATGACGTCGCCGCCCTTGGGCTGGGCGGCCAGCCGGTCGACGAAGTCGCCAAGCATGCGCATGCCGGCCGCGTTGTGGCAGTAGTCGACGATCACCCGGTAGCCGTCCACCTCGAACAGGTTGAGCCGCCCCGGCGCCACCTCGTAGGAGGTGGTGAACGAGCGCAGGCCGGCCCGGATGTCGTGGAGGTGGGCGCCGGCGGCCAGGGCGGCCGCGGCCGCGGCCATGGCGTTGGCCACGTTCATGCGGGCCCGGCCCCCGAAGGTCGCGGGCACGGCGCTGGTCGGGGCGATCAGGGTCGAGCGCCGGCCCTGGCGCAGCACGATCCCCTCGCCCAGGCGGCCGTCCTCGAGCACGACGGCCCGCCCGCCCCGGCGGGTGTGGGCGTCGACCAGCTCGTTGCCGTCGTGCATGGAGAAGTAGACGAGCTCGCCCGAGCAGTGCCGGCGCATCGCGGCGACCAGCGGGTCGTCGGCGTTGAGGACCCCGTGGCCGTCGCGGGGCACGGCCTCGATCACCACCTGCTTGACCGCGGCCAGCTGCTTGAGGTTGTCGATGCCGCGCAGGCCCAGGTGGTCGGCGCCGATGTTGAGGACCACGCCGACGTCGTTGCGCTCATACCCGAGGCCCTCGCGCAGGATCCCGCCCCTGGCCACCTCGAACACGGCGAAGTCGACCCGCGGGTTCTGGAGCACCATCCGGGCCGACCGCGGCCCCGAGGCGTCGGCCGTCACCACCAGCCGCTCGTCGATCAGGATGCCGTCGGTCGAGGTCAGGCCGACCTGGCGGCCCATGCCCTTGAAGATGTGGGCGATCATCCGGGCCGTGGTCGTCTTGCCGTTGGTCCCGGTCACGGCCACGATCGGGATGCGCGACGGGGTCCCCGGCGGGAAGAGCAGGTCGACCACCGGCTTGGCCACGTACTGGGGCTCGCCCACGGTCGGGTGGGTGTGCATGCGGAACCCTGGGGCGGCGTTGACCTCGACGATCGCCCCGCCGGTCTCGCGCACCGGCTCGGCCAGGTCGGGGGCGATGAAGTCGATCCCGGCCACGTCCAGGCCGACCACCCGGGCCGCCTCCTCGGCGATCTCCACGTTGTCGGGATGGGCCTCGTCGGTGCGGTCGATCGAGATCCCGCCGGTCGACATGTTGCCGGTCAGGGTGAGCTTGACCATGGTGCCCTCGGGCGGCACGTCCGCCAGCTCGAAGCCCTGGTCGCGGACCAGCTCGACCGCGGCGTCGTCGACCCGGATGCGGGTCAGGACCTTCTCGTGCCCGACGCCGCGGCGCGGGTCGGCGTTGGTCAGCTCGACCAGCTCGGCCACGCTGTGGACGCCGTCGCCGACCACGTGGGCCGGGACCCGCTCGGCGATCGCGACCATCCTGCCGCCGACCACCAGCACCCGGTAGTCGTTGCCGGCCACATACGTCTCGACCAGGACCGTGCCCCGCCTGGCCTCGGCCTGGGCGGCCGGGAAGGCGGCCGCCACCTCCTCCTGGCTGCGCAGGTCCAGGTGGACGCCGCGGCCGTGGTTGCCGTCCAGCGGCTTGACCACCAGCGGGAAGCCGAGCCGGCGGGCCGCGGCCAGCGCGTCGGCGACGTCGCGGACCGGGAACGAGCGGGGCACGGGCAGCCCGGCCGCGGCCAGCAGCCGGGTCGTCAGCTCCTTGTCGCCGGCCACGTCCACGGCCAACGAGCTCGTCCTGGAGGTCATGGTGGCCCGGATGCGCTGCTGGTAGATGCCCTGGCCGAGCTGGACGAGCGAGTACTCGTTGAGCCGCAGCCAGGGGATGTCGCGGGCCGCCGCCTCGTCGAGGATGGCCTGGGTCGAGGGGCCGAAGGCGGTCCGCTCGGCCCGCAGGATGAACCGCTCCAGCTCGGCCTCGAAGTCGAAGCCTGGCTCCCGCTCGACCAGGTGGTTGACCAGCCGCACGGCCAGGCGGCCGGCGGCCAGCCCGACCTGCTCGTCGCCGTAGCCGTAGATCACGTTGTACTGGCCGCGCCGGCCGGCCCCGCGGGTCTTGCCCCGCCGCTGCTCGCCGCCGGCCTCCCGCTGCAGCTGGAGGGCGACGTGCTCGGCCACGTGCCCCAGCCAGGTGCCCTCGCGCAGCCGCTCCACGAACCCGCCCCGGCGGCCGACCCCGCAGGTGTGGTCGTGGAGCCCGGGCAGCAGGGCGAGCAGGTCGTCGGTGAACGACGGGATGGTGTTGGAGGGGAACGCCTCCAGCGACCCCAGGTCGACCAGCAGGTGGATGGCCTTGTCGTAGGACCAGTAGTTGGGCCCGCGGTAGACGCGGGACTCCAGGATCTGGAGCTCGGGCCGGGGGCTGTGGACAGCCGGTCGCGCCTCCTCCCGCCGGGCGGGGTTGTGGACGGCCGGTCCCGCGATCCGCCGCTGGCGGCTACCCTCCCGATCGGGGGCCCGCCCATCGGCGGCCGAAGGTGCCGCGGGCGAGGCTGCCGCGGGCGAGGCTGCCGCGCGGGCCGCGGCCGGATCGTCCGGCGAGCCCTCGTCCGCCACCGAGCTCGGTTCCCGCGTCCGTGCGGCCGGGTCCTCACTCATTGTGATGCCTCCTGCTCCTCGCCGCCGCCGGCGCGGCGCCGCCGGGCCTGGCGTCCGGCCGGCCACTCCTCGGCCACCTCCTGGCGGGCCTGG
>JBJMHP010000154.1:0-7872 GCA_045807325.1 Actinomycetes bacterium
GACGCCCCGTATCTCAACGGGGTGGCCGAGACCGTCGGCGAGCTCCGCCGCCACCTGCTGGACGTGCTCAGGGCCGGGGACGTGGCCAGGGCGACGGCCCTGTTCGCGGCCATGGAGGAGATCCACGCCCTGCTGGCCGACCTGGACTACCCGGACGCCATCACCGGCAACCTGCGCCGCTCCACCGACGTGGCCCGCTCCATCATCGAGCGGACCAGAAGCGACCTCACCCTGACGGTGATCCAGCGCGACCTGGCCGACGCCCTGCGCCGGACCCCGCCGCCCGAAGGTCGGCCGTGACCTCCCCCGGCCCCGGGGAACGCCCGGAGCTCCACGGGGGCTTCACCAAGCTGGTCGGGCTGCGGTTCGGGGAGGTCTCCGGCGACCGGGTGGTGCTGACCTGCCCGGTCACCGAAGACCTGCACCAGCCCTACGGCCTGCTCCACGGCGGGGTCCACGCCACCCTGGCCGAGACCGCGGCCAGTGTGGGCGGGGCGCTGTGGCTCGGCGACCGGGGCAAGGTGGTGGGCGTCTCCAACCACACCGACTTCCTGCGGGCGGTGCGTGGCGGCGAGCTGCGCGCCGAGGCGACCCCGCTGGCCCGGGGCCGCACCACCCAGCTGTGGCAGGTGGAGATCCGCGACGAGCAGCACCGCCTGGTCGCCCACGCCAAGGTCAGGCTCCAGAACGTCGCCGAGGCCCCCGGCGCCTAGCAGGCCACCCAGGCCGCCCAGCCGGTCGGGCAGGCCGCCGTCACCCGACGCTGTTGATAGGCTCCAGGGCATGCAGTGGCTGGTGCACTACGACCAGGGCGTGCCCGAGACGTTGGGGCCCTATCCGGGGCGGACCCTGCTCGACGACCTGGCCGAGGCCGTGGCCCAGCGGCCCGAGGCCCCGGCCCTGCTGTTCAAGGGGCGCACGATCAGCCACGGCGAGCTGGACCGGCGCAGCGACGCCTTCGCGGCCGCCCTGGCCGGGCTCGGGGTGGCCAAGGGCGACCGGGTGGCCCTGCTGCTGCCCAACTGCCCCCAGTTCCTGATCTGCGAGCTGGGCGCCTGGAAGGCCGGGGCGGTCGTCCACCCGCTCAACCCGATCTACACCGAGCAGGAGCTGGAGGGGGCGCTGCGGCGCACCAGGGCCGAGACGATCGTGGTCCTGACCCCCTTCTACGGCCGGGTCAAGGCCGTCCAGCCGCGCACCGCCCTTCGCCGGGTGGTGGCCACCAACGTCAAGGAGTACCTGCCGCCGCTGCTGCGGGTGCTGTTCACCCTGGCCAGGGAGCGCAAGGACGGCCACCGGGTGAGGATCGCCGACGGCGACCTGTGGCTGGGCGACCTGCTGGACCGCCACCGGGACGCGCCCCGGGCGGCGGGGCCGGTCTCCCCGGACGACCCGGCGGTGATCCTGATGAGCGGCGGCACCACCGGCACCCCCAAGGGCGTCGTCGGCCTCCACCGCCACTACACCATCACCGGCCGGCAGCTCGGCACCTGGCTTCAGGCCGGCACCGCCCCCTGGGACGACGTCATCATGGCCGCCCTGCCGCTGTTCCACTCCTTCGCCAACATCGGCATCCAGAGCGTCGCCCTGCGCAACCACACCGCCATCGCCCTGGTCCCCAACCCGCGCGACCTCGACGACCTGCTGGACACCATCGCCAAGACCCGCCCGACCGCCTTCAGCGGTGTTCCGACCCTGTTCAACGCCCTGCTGCACCACCCGCGGGTGCAGGCCGGCAAGGTCGACTTCAGCTCGGTCAAGGTCTGCTTCTCGGGGGCGGCGCCGCTGCTGGCCGAGACCAAGCGGCGCTTCGAGGAGCTGACCGGCGGCCGCATCGTCGAGGGCTACTCGCTCACCGAGGCCATGCTGGCCTGCGCCGTCAACCCGGTGGAGGGGCCGAACAAGATCGGCTCGGTCGGCATGCCCCTGCCCGACGTCGAGGTCCGCATCGTCGACCCCGAAGGCGGCGCCCGGCTGCCGGCCGGCGAGGTCGGCGAGGTCCTTATCAAGGCGCCGCAGCTGATGGCCTGCTACTGGGACGACCCGGAGGAAACGGCCGCCACCGTCCGGACACATGACGACGGGCGCTGGCTGCACACCGGCGACCTCGGCTACCTGGACAGCGACGGCTACCTGTTCATCGTTGACCGCATGAAGGACCTCATCAAGACCCACGGCTACCAGGTCTGGCCGCGGGAGATCGAGGAGGTGCTGGCCACCCACCCGGCGGTGGCCGAGGTCGGGGTGGCCGGCGTGCCCGACGAGGCCAAGGGCGAGGTGGCCAAGGCGTGGGTGGTGCTGCGGCCCGGCCAGCAGGCCAGCGCCGAGGAGCTGCGGGCGTTCTCCCGCGAGCGCCTGGCTCCCTACAAGGTGCCGGCGACCGTCGAGTTCCGCGCCGAGCTGCCCAAGTCGATGGTGGGCAAGGTGCTGCGGCGGGCCCTCACGGCCGAGCCCGGGCCAGCGCCTTGACCCGGGTCATGAGCTCGCAGGGGTCGAACGGCTTGACCACGAAGTCGTCGGCCCCGGCCTTCCGGGCGACCTCCTGGTCGTGGCTGATGAAGTTCGCCGTGAGCAGGATCACCGGGATGGCGGCCCCGCGGTCGTCGGCCCGCAGCCGCGCGCAGACCGTGTAGCCGTCGATCCGCGGCATCAGCACGTCCAGGAGGACGACGTCGGGCTGGAGGTCGAGGGCCTTGGTGAGGGCCTCCTGACCGTCGCGGGCCGTGACCACCTGGAAGCCCTCGAGACGGAGGTTGACCTCGACGAAGCGGACGATGTCGGCGTCGTCGTCGGCCACCAGCACGGTCCCGGTCAGAATGGCTCCTTCCGTCGCGCGACGGCCGGTACGGTCGCTCGTCGCGTGGCAGATATTCTCACTCGGAGCCGACGAGCGGTACCGAGCGGGCACAAGCGGCCCGGTTGACAGTTCCCGGCGGAGACGGGCAGCGTGATCGCCCTATGATCGGCCCCTCGTTCGAGGCCGTGCTGGCCGCCGCCGCCGGTGGCGACGAGCTGGCCTTCGGCATCCTCTGGCGCGACCTGCAGCCTGGCCTGCTGCGCTACCTCAACGCCCTGGCCCCCGGGGCCGGCGAGGACCTGGCCTCCGAGACCTGGCTGCGGGTGGTGGGCAGGCTGGACCGCTTCGCCGGCGACGAGCGGGCGTTCCGGTCCTGGGTGTTCACCGTCGCCCGCCACCGGGCCGTCGACCGCTGGCGCCGCAGCACCCGCCGGCCCGACGAGCTCGTCTCCACCGACGCCCTGGTCCACCTGCCCGCCCCCGACGACCCTGCCTCCTCGGCCGTCGACGCCATCTCCAGCCGGGCCGCGGTGGCGCTGATCGCCACCCTCCCGCACGACCAGGCCGAGGTGGTGCTCCTGCGCGTCGTCGCCGGCCTCGAGGTCGCCGAGGTGGCCGCCATCACCGGCAAGCGCCCAGGCCACGTCCGCGTCCTGGCCCACCGCGCCCTCCGCCGCCTGGCCACCCGGCTCGGCCAGCCCGCCCACGTCCGGGGGGCGGTGTAACACGATGGACGCCGACAACGTGTTCCCGGCCGAGATGCCGGACGACCATCTTCAGCCGCTGGTCCCCAAGCCGATGGTCCCGCTCGACGACGATACGGCCGAGCGTCTGCTCGCCGGCCACCTCCACCCCGAGGACGCCCCCCCGGGCTACGCCGAGGTGGCCAGGGTCCTGCAAGCGGCCGCGGGGCCGCCGGCCCGGGAGGAGTTGGCCGGCGAGGAGGCCGCCCTTGCGGGGTTCCGGGCCGCCGGGCGCGGCCCCACCGTGGCTGCGGGCCGGCGCGCCCCCACCGGGGCAGGGGGCCGGCGCCGTCGCACACGGATGCGGGCCAGCCTGGTCGCCCTGGCCCTGGCCGGAATGCTGGTCGTGGGTGGGGTGTGGCTTGGAGGTGGGGTGTGGACAGCCGATGGAGCCCTCACCGTCCTTGGGCTACGCTCCCCCTCCGGGGGGCCTGGCACCGGCGGGCCGGGTTCCGGCGCGACCGGCCCTGGCGCGCGGTCGGGCGCGGCCGGTGGAGCCGGCGGGGCTGGTGGAGCCGGGTCGTTGCGGCCGGTCACCACCCCCGTCACCGGCGGCCGGGCGCCGGGCCTGCCCTCGGCCGGTGAACGGGCGGCCGCCCGCCAGGGTCGCGGGGTGACCTCCCGCGGCGGCGGGTCCGCCTACGGGCACAGGGTCGGCGCGCACGGTGAGCCGCCCAGGCCCGAGTCGCCCGAGGCCAAGCCCCCAAAGGCGAGCAAGGACAAGCCCGGCAGGACCAAGCCGCCCAAAGGCCCAGGAGGCCAAGCCGCCGAAGACTAAGGCGGGGTGACTAAACAAGGGATCGGCCGGGACCCTCAGCCCCCGGGCGAAAGTAGCGGATCGGCCTGACACTAAAGGTCAGGCGCAACCTCCCGATGCGCTTGTCAGTGGGACCCCGAGGAGCATGCGGGGGCATGGATGCGGTTCAGGCTTGATCGACGGTGGGCGATGCTGGTGCTCGCGGTGGTGCTGGGGGCCACGGGGGGAAGCGTCCTGGGGGTCGTGACCGCGCCGGGGTCGTCCGGTGACGTGGCCCAGCAGGTGGGACCTCCCAAGGAGGCGGCCGCCCCGACGACCCGGCGCCCGCGCGGGCGGGTCGAGGGGATCTCCTCGACCACCCGACCCCGGCGGCGGTTCGTTCCCGCCCCGACCTCCACAGCCCGCCCAACCACCACCAGCACCACCAGCACCACCATCACCACGACCGCACCCCCGACGTCGACCACGCTCCAGCCGACCACGACCAGCACGACAACCACCACGACCGTGGGTCAGGACACGACCTCGAGCACCTCCAGCACCCCGTCGTCGTCGACGACCTCGACGACCTAGCCGCCGGGCTCGGTCAGCTCCAGCCGGCCGACGCGCAGGTGGCCGATCTCCAGCTCGTCGACGCGCAGCTGATGGATGACGGCCCGCCGGATGACCAGCCGCCCCACGGCGACAGCCCCGAGGGCGACCGCCCCGCCCGCCACCGCCAGCAGGGCGGTGAACCCGACGCTGGACGCGCCCGCGGCCGTGGCCCCGGTCGCGTTGGCCCCGGTGGAGCTCGCCCCGGCCGTCGCGGTGCGGACCGCGTTGTGCGCATCGCCGTTGCCGCCGGCCGAGGCGGCGCTGATGTCCTGGTCGCTCATGTGCAACTCCCCGCAGCTTCGGCGTCCTTGTGACCGGGCAGTCTATAGGCTTGCCTCAAGCCGCCCGAGCCGGGCCGGCCGGGCACGACCAGGGAGGCCGAGGGAGTGGAGCAGCCACCGGAGCAGCCGCCGCAGTCCCAGCCATGGGGCGGGCAGCCGTGGAGCCGCCCCCAGCCGCCGCGGGAGCCGCCGCCCCAGCAGCCCTGGGGCGCCCCGCCGACGCCGCGCCAGCCCTGGGGCGACCGGCCGCCCGAGCAGCCCAAGGGCTCGCGGCCGCCGGGGGGCCCGCCGCCCTGGTACCGGCACCCGGTGGGGATGCTGCTGATCGGCGCGGCCGTGGTGATCGTGCTGGCCCTGGTCGTGCCGACCTTCACCTCCAGGGAACCCGAACCGGCGCCGTCGCTGACCACCGGCGCATTCGGCGGTCCCTCGACCACGGCCCCGTCCGCGTCCACGACGACCACCGCCGGCGGCCAGCCGCCGACGGCCGCCGACCAGCTCCGCCAGGCCGCCCAGGCCGAGCTGGGCGGGGCCGGCGAGATCACCTCGGCGACGGCCCCGCCCGGCGGCCCCATCACCATCACCTGGGAGATCGCGGAGGCCGGGAGCCGGGGCCTGACCGAGAACAACGCCCGCTTCGGGGTCATGCGCATCATGCGCGCCGTCCAGCAGACCCAGCTCTCGGCCGGCGGGGCCGCCCCGGTCGTCCGGCTGCAGGGCCGCTACCAGCTCCCCGGCGCGGCCGCCCCGGTCACGGTGGTTCGGCTCCGCTTCGATCCCGTGACCGTCGAGCGGGGTGACTTCGACGACCGCCGCTACCTCGAGGCGTTCGAGCTCGCCGACGCCGCCGTCATCCATCCCGCCTTCCGAGGGTAGGCGCGGTGGGCGCCGAGCCGACCGATTCGCTGCGGCGGCGGCTGCGCCGGTCGGCGCGCCGGCTGGGCAGGCGGATCGATCTGGGCCGGCTGGCCAGCCGCCGCGAGGACGGCTCGCCGCTTGGCCTGCGCACGGCCAAGGCCACCCTGGCCGCGGTGATCTCCTGGGAGCTGGCCCTGCGTCTGCCCGGGTCGCAGCCGCCGGTCCTGGCTCCCCTGACCGCCCTGCTGGTCACCCAGGTGACCGTGGTCCAGACGATCACCGGCAGCTTCCAGCGGGTCGCCAGCGTGACCGCCGGGGTGCTGGTGGCCTTGGGCGTGGCCGACCTGCTCGGGCTCCACTGGTGGAGCATCGGCCTGGTCATCTTCGTCTCGCTGGCCCTCGGCCAGGTCCTGAGGCTGGGCTCGCACCGGATGGAGGTCCCGATCAGCGCCCTGCTCGTGCTGACGCTCGGCGGCACGCCCGGCATCGCCCGCACCCGGGTGCTGGAGACGCTGATCGGCGCCGGGGTCGGTGTGGTGGTGAACGCGGTCCTGGTCCCGCCGGTGTACGTCCGGCCGGCCGGCGAGGCCATCTACGAGCTGGCCGACGACATGGCCCGGGTGCTGGAGGGCGCCGCCGCCGACCTGGCCGAGGGATGGTCGGGGGAGGACGCCTACGAGCGGCTGCAGGAGGCCCGCGAGCTCGACCGGGAGGTCGGGGAGGCCAGGGAGGCGGTCCGCCAGGCCGAGGACAGCCTGCGCCTCAACCCCAGGCGCCGGCTCGTCGGCGACCCCTCGGACGAGCTGCGCGAGGCGATGAGCACCCTCGAGCACTCGGTCATCCTGATCCGGGGCCTGTGCCGGTCGCTGGTCGACCTGGACACGGTCACCGGCGGCCGCGGCCCCGACCCAGAGCTGCGGGCCGCCATCGGCCGGCTCCTCGGCGAGGTCGCCGGGACCGTGCGCACCTTCGGCGAGCAGGCGGCGGCCAGCATCCCCGGGCCCCCGGCCAACCCGGCACCCCTGCTGCGCGCCCTGGCCAGGGCCCGGGCCGGCCGCGACGAGGTCGCCAAGGCGATGGCCGGCGGCGCCCGCGAGGAGCCGGGAGCCTGGCAGGTCCACGGCCACCTGCTGGCCAATGTCGACCGCCTGCTCTCCGAGCTCGACCCCGAGGGCCAGACCTGGCCCGGCGCCAGCCCCCACGCCTGACTTCCGGCCCTCCGCTAGCGCTGCTTCGCTACCCTGGTGGTGAGGATCGCCCCGGTGGGCGGTCCAGATCATGACAAGGGAGTTGCGATGTTCTTCTCCAGGCACAAGTCCCGGATGCCGGGCGAGGCCGAGGCGCTGCCCGGGCGGGAGACAGCCATGCCCGTTCCCGCGCGGCACGCCGTCAAGGACGCCCCGCTGGCCCCGCCCTTCCCCGACGGGCTGGAGCAGGCCGTGTTCGCGCTGGGGTGCTTCTGGGGGGCCGAGAAGACGTTCTGGGAGACCGAGGGCGTCTACACCACCGCGGTCGGCTACGCCGGAGGCTCCACCCCGAACCCGACCTACGAGGAGGTCTGCTCGGGCATGACCGGGCACGCCGAGGCCGTCCTGGTCGTGTTCGACCCGGTCAAGATCACCTACGAGCAGCTGCTCAAGATCTTCTGGGAGCACCACGACCCGACCCAGGGCATGCGCCAGGGCAACGACGGCGGCACCCAATACCGCTCGGCGATCTTCACCTACTCCGCCGCGCAGAAGGCGGCTGCCGAAGCGTCACGCGACATGTACCAGGGTCGCCTCCGCGCCGCTGGCTTCGGCGAGATCACGACCGAGATTGCTCCCGCTGGCGAGTTCTTCT
>JBJMHP010000155.1:0-6065 GCA_045807325.1 Actinomycetes bacterium
GAGCTGGTCGGTGCTCATCCGCCACTGCACCAGCGGCTGCCACACCCACCTGATCCGGACTTCAAGGGGATCGGCTCGGGGTCGTTCTCCGCTCCTGACCACGACTACCCGTCCTCCCTGCTGATCCAGCTCACCGCCGGCTCGACCACCGCCAAGGCTCCGTTCACCATCACCGTGATCCAGAAGGGAGCCGTCCAGCTGACCGCCCCGAGCCCGCAGCGGTACAGAGGAAAGAACTAAGAGTTCATGGCCTGGTCCGACGGCGGCGCCGGGAGTCACAGCATCACCGCGCCGTCGACGGCCACCACCTACACCGCGACCTACCGGCGGGTAAGGTAGGCAGGCCCAACGCGGTGTTCGAGCTCGTCGTGCCGAATGGCACCTACCGGGTCCATCTGGTCAGCGGGGATGTCAACTTCTTCGGCGGCGTGTTCCGCGCCCAGGGTGACGGCCTACCCGCAGACCGCGCCCCGGTCGGCCCCCCCGACGAGCGACGCGTACTTGGCCAGGGCGCCGCGGACATAGCGGGGCTCGGGCTGCCTCCAGGCCTGGCGGCGGCGGTCCAGCTCGGTGGGGTCGACCTCCAGGTCGAGGCGGCGGGCGGCCACGTCGACGGAGATGGGATCGCCGTCGGCAACCAGGCCGATGGGGCCGCCCACGAACGCCTCGGGGGCGACGTGGCCGATGCACGCCCCCCAGGTGGCCCCGGAGAAGCGGCCGTCGGTGATCAGCACCACGTCCTTGCCCAGCCCGGCCCCCTTGATGGCGCCGGTCACGGCCAGCATCTCCCGCATCCCGGGGCCGCCCTTGGGGCCCTCGTTGCGGATCACCAGCACGTCGCCCTTGCCGACCCCGCCGCCGGTGACGGCGGCGAAGCAGTCCTCCTCGGACTCGAACACCTTGGCCGTACCCCGGAAGCTCAGGTTGGGGTTGCCGGGGATCTTCACCACCGACCCGTCAGGGGCCAGGCTGCCCCGGAGCACGGCCAGGCCGCCCTCGCGGGCGATCGGCTCGGCCACCCGGCGGATCACCTCGCCGTCCGGCTCGGCCGCCCCATCCAGGTTCTCGGCCATGGTCTTGCCGGTGACGGTGAGGACGTCGCCGTCCAGCAGCCCCGCCTCCAGCAGCTCGCGCAGCACGACCGGGAGGCCCCCGACCCGGTCGACGTCGGCCATGACGAAGCGGCCGCCGGGGCGCATGTCGACGATGTGGGGCACGCGCCGGCTGACGGCGTCGAAGTCGTCCATGGTCAGCTCGACCCCGGCCTCGTCGGCGATGGCCAGCAGGTGCAGCACGGCGTTGGTCGACCCGGCGGTGGCCATGACCACCGCGGCCGCGTTCAGGAAGGCCGGCCTGGTCATGATCTGGCGGGGCCGGATGTCCAGGCGGAGCAGGTTGACCACGGCCTCGCCGGTGCGGCGGGCCGCCTCGGCCCGGCGCTCGGACACCGCCGGCGGGGTGGCCGAGCCGGGCAGGGCCATGCCGATGGCCTCCGACACCGCGGCCATGGTGTTGGCGGTGTACATGCCGGCGCACGACCCGGCGGTCGGGCAGGCCACCCGCTCCAGCTCGTCCAGGTCCTCCTCGGACATGGTCCCGGCGGCCACCGCCCCGACGGCCTCGTACATGTCCTGGACGGTGACGTCGCGGCCGCGGAAGTGGCCGGGCAGGATGGTGCCGCCGTAGACGAACACCGCCGGCAGGTCCAGGCGGGCGCAGGCCATCAGCATGCCCGGCAGCGACTTGTCGCAGCCGGCGATGGCGACCAGGCCGTCCAGGCGCTCGGCGTGCATCACCAGCTCGACCGAGTCGGCGATCACCTCCCGGCTGACCAGCGAGGCCCGCATCCCCTCGTGCCCCATGGCGATGGCGTCGGACACGGTGATGGTGTTGAAGGTGAGCGGCACCGCCCCGGCCAGCCGCACCCCGTCCTTGGCGGCCACGGCCAGCCGGTCGAGGTGGATGTTGCAGGGGGTGACCTCGTTCCAGGACGACGCCACCCCGACCTGGGGCCGCTCGAAGTCGTCGTCGGTGAAGCCGACGGCCCGCAGCATCGAGCGGGCCGGGGCCCGGTCCCGCCCGGCGGTGACCTCGGTGGAACGTGGCCGCCCCGGCGGGGCGCTGGTCGTTGTCATGGGTGCTCCTCGAGGAACTGGCCGCCGGCCTCGCGGCGGGCGGCGGCGACCACCATGTCGATGAAGGGCACCTTGCCGGCCCGGTAGGCGTCGCGGTCGAGTCGGTGGCGGCTGGCCAGGCCGCGCTTGAGCTTGCCGTACTCCTCGGCGGCCAGCGGATGGCTGCGCAGGTAGTCGCGGAACAGCAGGTGCTCGGCCCAGTAGTCGCTCGACACCGGGACCATGTGGACGTGGTGGGTCTCGGGCGAGCCGCGCCGGAAGTAGCGGCGGTCGGGCAGCTGGCTCTCGAGCTCGGGGATGTACTCGTAGCCGAGGTTGATCAGGCCGGCCACGGCCGGCCCGGCCCGCTCGATGTCCTCGACCCCGACCATCAGGTCGATCACCGGCTTGGCCGGCAGGCCGGGCACGGCCGTCCCGCCGACGTGCTCGATGGCCAGGATGGCGGCGCCGATGGCGGCGCCGATGCGGTCACGCTCCTCGGCGTAGGCGCGGGTCCAGTCGGGGTCGTAGTCGACCACCTCGACCGGCTGGGTCCCGCGGCTGGCCAAGCTCAACCCGCCCGCCTGGCCACGTTTCCCTCGGCGTCCAGCCGCGGGAACAGGGCCCCGACCCGCGCCACCCTGGCCCCTCTGGGCAGCCCGCCCCAGGCCAGGGCGCCAGGCAGCCTCGCCGTGGCCAGCTCCCCGGGGGCGCCGATGGCCGCCCACAGCTCGGGCGCGGCCCTGGTCAGCCAGGGTGCGGTCAGCAGGGCGGCGATCCTCAGGGCCTCGGCCCCGGTGTACAGGGTGGTGTCGAGGGCGACGTCGTCGCCGGACTTGGCCAGGTCCCAGGGCCGCCGCTCGGAGATGTAGGCATTGGCCGCGCCCACGAACCGCCAGATGGCGGCCAGGGCCCGCTCGTAGGCGACCTCCTCCAGGGCGGCGGCGGCCTCGGCGTAGGCCCGCGCGGCGGCGTCCTGGACCGCGACCTCGGCGTCGGTGGCCGGCCCGGGGCCGGGGAGCACGCCGTCGCGGTAGCGCTCGACCATGGCCGTGACCCGGCTGGCCAGGTTGCCCAGCCCGTTGGCCAGGTCGGCGTTGTAGCGCTCGACCAGCGCCTCCCAGGAGAAGTTGCCGTCCTGGCCGAAGGCGACCTCGCGCTGGAAGAAGTAGCGGACGGCGTCGCTGCCGAACGGCTCGACCAGATCGTGGGGGGCGATGCCGGTGAGCTTGGTCTTGCTCATCTTCTCGCCCCCGACCAGCAGCCAGCCGTGGGCCTGGACGGTCCTTGGCAGGGGCAGCCCGGCCGCGAGCAGGATGGCCGGCCAGGTGACGGCGTGGAAGCGGAGGATGTCCTTGCCCACGAAGTGGTAGTCGGCCGGCCACACCCGGGCGAACCTCTCCATGTCGGCGTCCCAGCCGGCCGCGGTCAGGTAGTTCTGGAGGGCGTCGACCCAGACGTACATGACATGCCTGGGGTCCCAGGGGATCGGCACCCCCCAGGTGAAGCTGGACCGTGAGATCGAGAGGTCCTGGAGCCCCTGCTCGACGAAGGAGACGACCTCGCGCAGGCGGGTCTCGGGGCGGACGAACTCGGGATGGGCCCGGTAGTGGTCCAGCAGCCGGTCGGCGTACTTGGAGATGCGGAAGAAGTAGTTCTCCTCCCGCACGACCTCGACCGGCGTGCCGTGGATCGGGCAGCGCCCGTCGACCAGCTCCTCGGGGGTGTAGAACTGCTCGCAGGCCACGCAGTACAGCCCCTCGTAGCTGTCCAGGTAGACGTCGCCCTGGTCGTACAGCCGCTGCCAGAGGTGCTGGACCGCGATGAGGTGGCGCTCCTCGGTGGTGCGGATGAAGTCGTCATAGGCGATGTCCAGCTCGGCCCAGGTGGCCTTCCAGCGCTCGACGATCCCGTCGGTCCAGGCCTGCGGGTCCACGCCGTTGGCCTCGGCCGCCCTGGCCACCTTCTGCCCGTGCTCGTCGGTCCCGGTCAGGAACAGCACCTGGTCCCCGTGGGCACGCCGCCACCGCGCCAGCACGTCGGCCGCGATGGTGGTGTAGGCGTGGCCGATGTGCGGCAGGTCGTTGATGTAGTAGATGGGGGTGGTGAGGTAGAAGGTGTCCTTCTCGGTCACCGTACGACGTGCCTCCGGAACTCAACGGCGGTCGGACCAACTGCGCCTCAGCGGAGTTGCCACTCCGATCGGCGCTACTCGCTCTTGCTCGGGCGCAGGGTACAGCTTTGGGCATGGCGAGCGACACCCGCATGCCGCCCTTTCCACAGCAGACGCCAAGGGTCTTGACCCCACCATCCGGCAGCTAGAACATGTGTTCGATATGGCTGCCACTGTGGTCCATCGGACCGCCAGGATCCGCCTGCGGGTGACGCGCCGGCAGGCCGACCGGTGCTATCGGATGCTGCACTCGGCCGGTGACGTATGGGCGTGGCTGCTGGATACGAACCGGTCACGATTGCAGCAGGGTGACCGGCCACTTACGAACTACCAGGCGCTCTGCCGCGAGTTGGCGCGGCGAGACAGCTTTGGAGAGCTGTCGACGGTCGGGGCACGATCTGTGCTGCGCCGCTACAGCGACGCCTGGTTTCAGGCCGCCAAACGACGCAAGCAGCAGGAGTCTGCGAAGTTTCCCCGCCGAAAGCGCCGCCTGGTTCCGGTCCGCTTCTACAGCGGCACATTCCTGATACAGGGACGACGGATACGACTGCCGGTCGCCAAGGGCCATCCCGAGCTATGGGTACGGCTGGGCCGTTCTCTTCCCTACCCCGCCGAACAGGTCAGAGCGGTCGCGCTGCTCGCCGAAGGGGGCAGGCTGTGGCTCGCGGTCACCGCCGCCGTCCCCGTCCAACTGCACAACCTGAACCCCAGCCGGGTGGCAGGGGTTGACCTTGGCATCATCCATCCCTACGCGGTGGTCAGCGAGCCCGCGGGGCTGCTGGTGTCGGGTCGGGCCGTTCGCGCCGAGGGCTATCTGCATCTACGCGACCAGCAGGCCCGCTTCGCCAGGGCGGCGAGGCGAGCACCCAGGCCTGGCCAGCATGGATCGCGGCGCTGGCGCCGTCACCGGCTTCGGGTGCGGCGGGTGGAGGCGCGCCATCGCCGCCGCGTCCACCAGGCCCAGCACGAAGCCGCCAGGCAAGTGGTCGCCTTTGCTGTGCGGCACCAGATCAGCACCTTGCTCATTGGCGACCCGAAGGGTATCACCAGCCAGACTGCGGGCAGGCGACAGAACCTTCGCCGACGACAATGGCGACGCACCCACCTTGTCAACGCCCTACGGGACAAGGCCGAACGAGCCGGCATTGTCGTCCGGCTGGTGGACGAGCGCGGGACCTCCTCCACCTGCCCTGCCTGCCAACAGCGCATCCCCAAACCCGGAGGCCGCCGATTCTCCTGTCCGCATTGCCACTTCCAGGGCCACCGCGACCTTGTAGGTGCCCACAACATCGCCACCAAGCACAGTGGCGGACCCACGAGTACAGCCCTGCCTGTGCTCGTCGAGCACCGTCGGGCCGGTATCGTGCCGGCACGGCGTGACCGACGTCGCCACCTCGAGGACCAGCGGCGTCGGTCCTGCCTGGCCTCGGGCCACTCAGCCGAGCACGCTTCCTTGGCTGAATGTCGCTCGCAGGATGCCGAGTTTCATCGCGCGTCCGGCGAGGATCGAGCAACATCGCCCACCAGGGCAACGGTTGCTTGAAGGGGCACTAGCATCATCCGGGCTCGGTTCGGGACTCGAGTACGGCCTGGTAGACGGTCTTGCGGCGGGTGCCGGTGGCCTCGGCCACGGCCGTGACGGCGTCCCTGGTGCTGGTCCCGCCCTCGACCAGCATGGCCACCTGGGCGGCCAGGTCGGCCGGGTTGGCCCTGGGGGCGGCCGCCCCGGTCGGGGCGCCGCCCACGACCCGGGTGAGCTCGCCCCGCGGTCCCTGCTC
>JBJMHP010000156.1:0-27904 GCA_045807325.1 Actinomycetes bacterium
CCGAGCCGCCCGGCCCGCCCACCCCGGGAGGCAGCTTCGAGGCCGCCCAGCGCCTGATGCGCGACTACGCCTTCGCCGACCCGGCCATCGTCCAGGCCAGCTACGCCGAGGACAGCCCCTTCGAGACCCGCGACATGCTGCTGGAGGGCCGCTTCTGGGGCCTGCGGTTCCACTTCGGCGTCCGGGTCGGCGGACTGGTCGACGAGGAGACCGCGGTCGACGGCCGCCGGCTGCGGCGCTGGGGCTGGAATTACCGCACCCTCCAGGGGCACCTGGAGATGGGACAGATGGACTACGAGGTCGGCAAGTGGCTCGACAGCGGCGAGGTCGAGTTCCGCATCCATGTCGTCTCCCGGCCGGCCCACATCCCCAACCCGGTCATCCGGCTCGGCTTCCGGCTGTTCGGCCGCCGGGTCCAGCGCCGCTTCGCCAGGCACGCCTGCCAGCGCATGGCCCGCCTGACCGCCGCCGGGGCCCGGGCCGGGGCGGCCGTCGAGGACCCTCCGGCCACAAGCTCCTGAACTGGCGGTTCCCTCCGAAACCGTTGTGCCGCAACGATTTCGGACACTCCGAGGTCGTTGCCTCGGGGCCTGGCGGGGTGTAGGCTCCGTCCCGGAATTACACCCGTGTATTTTGTCCACAGGGCTGTGGGAAACTCCGGTCCAGGCAGTCGGCAACGGTAGGAGAGCAACAGCAGTCATGCCGGGCAGCTTCGCGCACCTCCACGTGCACACCGAGTACTCGATGCTCGACGGAGCCGCCCGGGTCGACGACCTGTTCGCCGAGGCCGCCCGCATGGGCATGCCCGCCCTGGCCATGACCGACCACGGCCAGCTGTTCGGCGCCGTCGACTTCTACCTGGCCGGCCAGCGGCACGGGGTCAAGCCCATCCTCGGCTGCCTGCTCGCGGGCCAGGAGATCATCACCGCCGACGGCGTCAAGAATGTCGAGGATGTCCGCGTTGGCGACATGGTGCTCACCCACAAGGGGCGGTTCCGTCGTGTCCTTCGCACCATGCGACGGCCCTACGAGGGGCAGGCGTACACGGTCTCGCTCGGCGGACGCTACGGCCGGACCTTGACCCTCACCGAGGAGCACCCGGTGCTCGTCCGCACACGTGATGGTCTCGTCGATTGGAGGAAGCCGGCGGACATCGATGCGGGCCAGGCAAGCAAGCATGGAGGCGTGAACTGCTGGAAGTCCTGGGCCTGCCTGCCACGGTTGCGCACCGAGTGGACCGAGATCCGTGCCTCCGATCTCCTCCCAGACGACTTCTCGGCGCCGCCGGCGGGCGGGATCACCCGCACCTATGGGTCGAAGTACCGGGGAGACCAAGCCTGGCCGCGATTCCCCGACCGCATCCCGCTCGACTACGACTTCGGCTACTTGCTCGGGATCTATGCCGCTGAAGGCCATGTCGGTTCCCGAGGCGGTCGTATCAACGGCGAGGTGGGGTTCACGCTTCACCGTGATGAGTCGGAGCTGGCCGCGCGCATCATCGGGCTCCTCGGCCACTTTGGCGCTACCGCCGTCAGCTACGACCGGCCCGACCGGCATTCCCAAGAGATCAAGGCAGCCAGTTCGCCCCTTGCCCATCTGTTGATCGCGCTGGTGGGAAAGGGCGCCAGGCACAAGCGGGTTCCTGCGCAGATCCTCAACGGACCACCCGACGTCCGGCGGGGCTTCCTGGATGGACTGCTGGACGGTGATGGCAAGAACGCGAGCCGCGAGTCCAACCCCACCGGCCGGCGGGACCTCAAGACCGCCTCCCGCTCGCTCGCCTGGGGCGTGCGGACGCTGCTCGCCGACATTGGCCACTGGGCGACCATCAGCACCGGGGAGTCGCCGAGCGTCCTGCCGCAGGGCGGGAGCCTTCACGACTATCGGTGGTACATCGTCACGTATAAGCCGAACCGCCGGTATTCGCGCACCTTGGAGGATCACCAGTTCCTCTACCGGCCGATTCTGTCCGTGGAACCGGTTGAGCTCGATACCGAGGTCTTCAACTTCGAGGTCGAGGAGGACAACTCCTACGTCTCCGACTTCGTGCTCCACAACTGCGAGGCCTACCTGGCCCCCGGCTCCCGGTTCGAGAAGCAGCGGCGCGACGTCGCCGAGCCCTACAGCCACCTGACCCTGCTGGCCGAGAACCAGACCGGCTACGCCAACCTGCTGCGGCTGGTCTCGGCGGCCTCGCTGGAGGGCTACTTCTACAAGCCCCGCATGGACCGGGAGCTGTTCGAGCGCCACGGCGAGGGGCTGATCGCCACCTCCGGCTGCCTCGGCTCCGAGGTCAACCAGCGGCTGCTCAAGGGCGACCGCAAGGGGGCGGCGGCGACCCTGGCCGAGTTCCGCGACCTGTTCGGGGCCGGCAACTACTTCGTCGAGCTGCACGACCACGGCCTGCCCGAGCAGCGCCGGGTCAACCCCGACCTGATCGCCCTGGCCGGCGACCTCGGCCTCCCCCTGCTCGCCGCCAACGACCTGCACTACACCCGCAGGGCCGACGCCGGCCCCCACGAGGTGCTGCTCTGCATCCAGACCGGGGCCGTGCTGGCCGACCCCAAGCGGTTCAAGCTCGAGGGCGACCAGTTCTACCTCAAGTCCCCGGCCGAGATGCGGGCCCTGTTCGCCGACCACCCCGAGGCCTGCGACAATACCCTGGAGGTGGCCGAGCGCTGCAACGTCCAGCTGCGCTTCGGCGAGAACCTGCTGCCCCACTTCGACGTGCCCGACGGCCACACCCTGGAGTCGTGGCTGCGGGCCGAGGTCGAGCGGGGCGCGGCCGAGCGCTACCGCACGCCCCTGCCGCCCGCCGCCTGCGACCGGATCGACTACGAGCTCCAGGTGATCGACCAGCTCGGCTTCGCCGGCTACTTCCTGATCGTGGCCGACCTGTGCCGCCACGCCCGCGAGCACGGCATCCGGGTCGGCCCGGGGCGGGGGAGCGCCGCCGGGTCGTGCGTCTCCTACTGCCTGCGCATCACCGACCTGGACCCGATCGCCTACGGGCTGATGTTCGAGCGGTTCCTCAACCCGGGCCGCAACGAGATGCCCGACATCGACCTGGACTTCGACGAGCGCCGGCGCGGCGACATGATCCGCTACGCCACCGAGAAGTACGGCGCCGACCACGTCGCCCAGATCGTCACCTTCTCCACCATCAAGGCCAAGCAGGCCATCCGCGACTCGGCCCGGGTGCTCGGGTTCCCCTACAAGCTGGGCGACGACCTGGCCAAGGCCATGCCCCCGCCAGTGCTGGGCAAGGAGCGCTCCCTGGAGGAGGCGTTCAAGCTCTCGGCCGAGCTGCGGACGGCCCGCGACAACGACCCCGACGCCCGCCAGGTGCTGGCCACCGCGGCCGGCCTGGAGGGGCTGCGCCGCCAGTGGGGGGTGCACGCGGCCGCGGTGGTGATCTCCCGCGACCCGCTGGTCGAGCAGGTCCCGATCATGAAGCGGGAGGCCGACGGGGCGATCATCACCCAGTACGAGATGAACGGGGTGGCCAAGCTCGGGCTGCTCAAGATGGACTTCCTCGGGCTGCGCAACCTCACCGTGCTCGACGACACCCTGGCCCACCTGCGGGCCAAGGGGACCGAGCTGGACCTGACGGCCCTGCCCACCGACGACCCGGCCACCTTCCGGATGCTCCAGGCCGGCGACTCCGACGGCGTCTTCCAGATGGAGTCCGAGGGCATGCGGCGGCTGCTGCGCCAGCTCCGCCCGGACCGGTTCGAGGACATCGTCGCCATGAACGCCCTGTACCGGCCGGGCCCGATGGAGGAGATCCCCAAGTACATCGAGGGCAAGCGCGATCCCCGCCAGGTCAAGTACCTGCACCCGCTGATGGAGGAGATCACCGCCGACACCCATGGGGTGCTGGTCTACCAGGAGCAGATCATCACCCTGCTGCAGAAGGTGGCCGGCTACACCGCCGGCGAGGCCGACCTGGTCCGCAAGGCCATCGGCAAGAAGATCGAGTCGCTGATGCGCAGGGAGGAGCCACGCTTCCTGGCCGGCTGCCGCGACAAGGGCCTCAGCGACGACCAGGCCCAGACCCTGTGGCGGCTCATCCAGCCGTTCGCCGGCTACTCCTTCAACCGGGCCCACGCCGCCGGCTACGCCCAGGTCACCTGGCAGACCGCCTACCTCAAGGCCCACCATCCCGTCGAGTACATGGCGGCCCTGCTCACCAGCGTCAAGGACGACAAGGACGCCCGCCCCAAGTACCTCGGGTCCTGCCGGCGCATGGGCATCACCGTCCTGCCCCCCGACGTCAACGAGTCCGACTCGGACTTCACCCCGGCCGACGGCAAGGCCATCCGGTACGGGCTTTCAGCGGTGCGTAACGTCGGCGAGCAGGTCGTCGAGGCGATCATCGCCGCCCGGCGGGAGAAGGGCCGGTTCACCGACTTCTTCGACTTCTGCGACAAGGTCGAGATCGGGGTGCTCAACAAGCGGGTCATCGAGTCGCTGATCAAGGCCGGCGCCTTCGACTCCCTGGGCCTGCCCCGCCGCGGCCTGTTCGAGGTCCACGAGGTGGCCGTTGACCGGGTGACGGCCCGCAAGCGGGCCGAGGCGGCCGGCCAGTTCTCCCTGTTCGGCGGGCTGGGCGACGGCGAGGACGTGATCACCGAGCCGCTCCCCCCGGTCGGGCGCGAGGAGTGGGACAAGTCCCAGCGGCTGGCCTTCGAGAAGGAGATGCTCGGCCAGTACGTCTCCGACCACCCGCTGCTCGGCCTGGAGCACGTCCTCCAGCGGTCCGCCGACACTCAGCTGTCGTCGCTGACCGAGCGCTCCGACGGCGCGGTCGTGACCGTGGCCGGGATCCTGGCCAAGCTGACCAAGAAGTTCACCAAGCGGGGCGAGGTCTACATCATCGCCGACCTGGAGGACCTGGACGGCGGGGCCGAGTGCATCTTCTTCCCCCAGGTCTACACCCAGCACCAGGGCGTGCTCGTCCAGGACGCGGTGGTGGTGGTCAAGGCCCGCGTCGACGCCCGCGACGACACCCCCAAGCTGGTCGCCATCGAGGTCAAGCCGCCCAACCTGTCCGAGCCCGGCTCGGCCCCGGTGGTGCTCAACCTGGAGGCCCGGGCCTGCAACGACGGCGTCGTCACCCGGATCAAGCACATCCTCGGCTCCCACCGCGGCAAGTCCCCGGTCCACCTCCAGATCCGCGGCGCCCGCTCCACCATGGTCGTCCGGCTCGGCGACGAGTTCCGGGTCGACCCCCGCAACGGCCTCTATGCCGAGATCAAGGCCGAGCTGGGGCCGGACGCGCTCCTGACCTGACGGGAACGGTAGCGTTCCTCCTCGGCTGGACACGCGAGGAGGGAGTGGGCAATGGGACACCGGGTGCGGGGCGTGATCGCCAGGGAGCGGGGGGCGCCGGTCGAGCTGGCCACGGTGCTGGTGCCCGACCCCGGGCCGGGGGAGGCGCCGGTCCGGGTGCAGGCCTGCGGGGTCTGCCACACCGACCTGCACTACCGCGAGGGCGCGATCAACGACGAGTTCCCGTTCCTGCTCGGCCACGAGGCGGCCGGGAAGGTCGAGGCGGTCGGGCCCGGCGTGACCGACCTCGCCCCCGGCGACTTCGTCGTTCTGGCCTGGCGGGCGCCGTGCGGCCAGTGCCGCTCCTGCCGGCGCGGCCGCCCCTGGTACTGCTTTGCCAGCCGCAACGCCAGCCAGAAGATGACTCTGGCGGACGGCACCCCGCTGACCGCCGCCATCGGCATCGGTGCCTTCGCCGAGGTCTGCCTGGTCGCCGACGGCCAGGCGGTCAAGGTCGACCCGGCCGCCCGGCCCGAGGCGGCCGGCCTGGTCGGCTGCGGGATCATGGCCGGGTTCGGGGCCATCGTGAACACGGCCAAGGTCGAGCGGGGCGACACCGTGGCCGTGTTCGGCTGCGGCGGGGTCGGGAACGCCGCCATCCACGCCGCCGCCCTGGTCGGGGCCCGCAAGGTCATCGCCGTCGACATCGACCGGCGCAAGCTGGCCCTGGCCGGCGAGCTTGGGGCCACCGACCTGGTCGACTCCAGCCAGGTCAACCCGGTGACGGCCGTCCGCGAACTCACCGGCGGCTTCGGCGCCGACGTGACCGTCGAGGCGGTCGGCCACCCGGACGTCATGAAGCAGGCCTTCCACGCCCGCGACCACGCCGGGACCATGGTCCAGGTCGGCGTGCCCAACCCGCAGATGCGGGTCGACCTGCGTATGCTCGATTTCTATGGCCGCGGCGGGTCGCTGCGGCCGGCCTGGTACGGCGACTGCCTGCCCACCCGCGACTTCCCGATATTGATCGACCTGTACCTGCGCGGCCGCTACGATCTGGACCGGTTCGTCTCCGAGACCATCGCCCTCGACCAGGTCGAGGAGGCGTTCGCCAAGATGCAACGCAACGAGGTGCTGCGCTCGGTGGTGGTGTTCCCAGATGCCTGAGGGGTCGACGCTGGTGCTGTTCGCGGTGGCCGCGGTCACCCTGCTGGTGATCCCCGGGCCGGCGGTGCTCTACATCGTCACCCGCAGCGTCGACCAGGGCCGGACCGCCGGGCTGGCCTCGGTCTGCGGCGTCCACGTCGGCACCCTGGTGCACGTGGCCGCGGCCGCCCTCGGCCTGTCGGCCCTGCTGGTGTCGTCGGCCACCGCCTACCACGCCGTCCGCTGGCTCGGCGCCGCCTACCTGATCTGGCTGGGCGTCCGCCGCCTGCTGGCCCGCGACGAGGACACCCCGGCCGCGCCCGGCCCGGGCACTCGCCGCCACGGCCTGCGCCGCATCTTCGCCCAGGGGGTCGTGGTCAACGTCCTCAACCCCAAGACGGCCCTGTTCTTCCTGGCCTTCCTGCCCCAGTTCGTCGACGTGTCAAGGGGCTCGGTGCCATTCCAGGTGGTCGTGTTCGGGGTCGCGTTCGTCCTGCTCGGCCTGGTCAGCGACGGCACCTACGCCCTGCTGGCCTCGACCGGGGCCGGCTGGCTGCGCCGTCGTCCCGGGGTGGCCAGGACCTCCCGCCTGGTCTCGGGCGGGGTGCTGATCAGCCTCGGGGTGACGACCGCCCTGGCCGGGTCGCGGTCCTCGACGACGTAGCCGCCCGGCGGGGCTGGGGGCGTCCCGGCGTCTCGACGTACAGCCAGTGCAGCAGGAGCTGCTGGGCCACCCCGGCGGCCGCGCCCCAGTGGGCGGTGACCGCCCGGACCTCGGCCTCCGACGGCATGCGGCCGTCCAGGTAGGCGGCCCCGACCGCCTTGCGGACGCCGAGGTCGCCGGCCACCACCCGGGGCCGCCCCAGGGTCCGGGCCAGCAGCCATTCCGCCGTCCAGCGCCCGATCCCCGGGAACGCGACCAGCCGCGCCACCACCTCCTCGTCCGGGAGCCCGGCCAGCTCCCGCAGGCCGACCCGGCCGGTGGCCACCGCCCCCGCGAAGGCCACGATGGCCACCGACTTTGAGGTGGAGAACTGCAGCTCGCGCAGGTCGGCCGCATCGGCGGCGGCGAGCCGCTCGGCGTCCAGGCTCCAGACCTCGCCCTGGCCCGGTCCGCCACCGCCGGGCGGGTCGGCGGGGCCCGGGGGAATGGGGACCTGGTGGTGGTGGCCGTAGCGGCGGGCCAGGCGGCCGCGCAGGACGGCCGCGAACCGCAGGGTGATCTGCTGGGCGCTGATGGAGCGGACCACGGCGGTGAGCAGGTCGGGCTGGAGGACCGGGGTGATCCCCGGGAAGCGGGCGGCGATCCGGGCCACCACCGGGTCGGCCGCGGTCAGGGTGGCCAGCGCCTCCGGGGCGGTCGGGAACCCGCCGGCCAGGGTCCGCCCGGCCGCCGCCGGGTCCGCGCCCGCCTCCGTCTCGACCAGCAGCACCGGGTCGGCCACGGTCCCGGCCGGCCGGGCGGCGGTCCCCACCGTCCGGGCGTCCACGGCAAGGGCCCGCAGCCACACGCGCCCGTCCCACCGGTCGAGCAGGTCGTCCCCGGAGCGCCGGTACACGTCCAGGCTCCCGGCCAGGTCGACCGGCCCGGCCACCGGCTCGGCGAGGGCCACGGCTAGCGTTCCGGCGCCGGAGACATGACCAATGGGCTAGTTGACGCTGAACGGGGTGGCGGCCGGGGCCGGGCCGGCGACCCGGAAGTGCTCGAGCAGGACCAGCTCGCGGCGCAGCAGGGCCGCCTCGGCGGCCAGACGCTCGGCCGCCGACGGGATGGTCAGCAGCCGCTGCTTGTCGGCCAGGTCGACCTGGAGGCCGGCGGCGACCAGGTAGGAGGCGGCCACCGGGTCGTCGGGGAGGTCGATCGGCTCGGCCTCCCGGCCGGTCATCTCCAGCAGGGTGGTCACATAGCGGGCGAACAGCCGACCCGCCTTGAGGGTGCGCTGCTCGGCCGCCTCCCCGGTGGCCTCGGGCAGCTCGCTCACCTCGGCCACGATGTAGGGGGCGGCCTGGGTCACCCCGTCGATCGTGAACCGGCTCCGCCCGCGGGCGACCACGTCCAGGCGGCCGTCGGCATGCCGCTTGACCTCGGCCACCTCGGCGACACACCCCACCGGGTGGTAGGTGGCGCCGACGTCGACGTCGCGGCCCCTGACGATCGCCACCACCCCGAAGCGCCGCTCGGTGTCCAGGATCCGCTTGAACATCTGCCGGTAGCGGTCCTCGAACACATGCAGCGGGATCGGCAGACCGGGATACAGCACGGTCTGCAACGGGAACAGCGGCAGCTCCACAGGAAACTCTCGTCGGTCGGTCCGGACGCCCCCATGGTAGAGCCGGGCGCCGCGGGCGCACCTGACCCGACCCGGGCACGCTTCACTCGCACCGCTGGCGTCGGGGTCCCCGCGGGCGCGCTTCAACTCCAAAGGCCCTGTGGTCGGCACTCGCCGGGGTGGCTGCGGTAGGGTGAACGCCGACCCCGCCGTCTGTTCTCTGTCCGTCTTGGAGTGCGTCGCCGTGCTGCCCGTTGTCGATCTGCGAGGTGCCGACCGTGTGCCGGCCGGGCGGCTGCCGCGTGCTCCGGTCGACGCCGTGGAGGCGGCTCGGGCCGGGGTGCGGGAGCTGGTTGACGATGTCGCCGCCCGCGGGGATGTCGCCGTCGCCGAGGCGGCTCGCCGCTTCGACGGGGTCGACGCGCCCCCGGCGGCCTGGCGGGCCACTCCCGAGGAGCTGGCCGCGGCCGAGGCCGCGCTCGTTCCGGACCTGCGTGCCGCCCTGCGGGACGCCGCCGAGCGGGCCGGCGCCTTCCACCGGGCGCAGCGGCCGGCCGAGCTGGTCTGGTCGGACCGGCCCGGGGTGCGGCTGGTGCAGCGGTTCGTGCCCCTGCGGCGGGCCGGGGTGTACGCGCCCGGCGGGCTGGGCGCCTATCCCTCCAGCGTGGTCATGAACGTCGTCCCCGCCCAGGCGGCCGGGGTGGCGCAGGTCGCCCTCGTCACCCCGCCCGGCCCCGGTGGCCGGGGGCACCCGGCCGTGCTCGGGGCGGCGGCCCTGCTCGGGGTGGACGAGGTGTGGCTGCTCGGCGGGGCCCAGGCGGTGGCCGCCCTGGCCTGCGGCACCGCGACCGTCCCGGCGGTGGACTCGGTGACCGGGCCCGGCAACCTGTACGTGGCCCTGGCCAAGCGGGAGGTGGCCGGGCGGGTCCGCACCGACAGCTTCGCCGGCCCGACCGAGGTCGCCGTGCTCGCCGACGCCACCGCCGACCCGCTGCTGGTCGCGGTCGACCTGGTCGCCCAGGCCGAGCACGACCCGCTGGCCGCCTGCCTGCTGGTCACCGACGACGCCGACCTGTGGAAGGCGGTCGAGCCGCTGCTGGCCAGGGAGGTGGCCGCCGCCACCCACCGCGACCGGGTCGAGGCCGCCTTCGCCGGCCAGTCGGCGGTCGTGCTCTGCGACGACCGCGAGGCCATGCTGGCCGTGGCCGAGGCGTTCGCCCCCGAGCACCTGGAGCTGCTGGTCGCCGACCCCGGGGAGCTGGCCGGCCGAGCCCGCAACGCCGGCGCGGTGTTCGTCGGCCCGTGGACCCCGGTCGCCCTGGGCGACTACGCCGCCGGCACCAACCACGTGCTCCCGACCGCCGGCACGGCCCGGTTCGCCTCCGGACTGTCCACGTTCGACTTCCTGCGCACGGTGCAGGTCGCCACCTTCGACCGCGACGCCCTGGTCTCGGCCGCCCCAACGGTGGCCGCCCTCAGCGCTGCCGAGGACCTCCCCGCCCACGGCCGGGCCGTGGCCGCCCGCCTGGATCGGGAGGGCCCGTGAGCGCGTCGGCGCCCGGGACGGCCGGGCGGGTGCGGGTCAGGGACGACCTGGCCGGGATGGTGCCGTACGGGGCGCCGCAGCTGGACGTGCCGGTGCGGCTCAACACCAACGAGACGCCCTACGCCGTGCCCCCCGAGGTCCTCGACGACCTGGCCGAGACGGTCAGGCGCCTGGAGCTGCACCGCTACCCGGACCGGGAGGCGACCGGGCTGCGTGAGGCCCTGGCCCTGCACGCCGGCCACGGGTTCGAGGGCACCTGGGCGGCCAACGGCTCCAACGAGGTCCTGCAGCAGCTCCTGCTCGCCTTCGCCGGCCCCGGCCGCACCGCCCTGGTCGTCGAGCCGACCTACGCCATGCACTCGCTGCTGGCCAGGGCCACCGGCACCCACCTGGTGACCAGGGTCCAGCCCCGCGACCAGCTGCTCGACCCGCCGGCCGCCGCCGACCTGGTGGCCGAGGCCGCCGCCGACCTGACCTTCTGGTGCTCGCCCAACAATCCGACCGGCGAGGCCACCGGCTCCGAGGTGCTCGCCGCCGTCTGCGCCGCCGCCCCCGGCCTGGTCGTGGTCGACGAGGCCTACGGCGAGTTCGGCACCTCCCACGCCGCCGACCTGCTGTCGCGCCACCCCAACCTGGTGGTGACCCGCACCTTCTCCAAGGCGTTCCGGATGGCCGGGCTGCGGCTCGGCTACCTGCTCGCCGACCCGGCGGTGGTCGACGGGGTCCGGCTGGTCCGGCTGCCCTACCACCTGTCCGCCCTGACCCAGGCGGTCGGCCTGCGGGCCCTGCACCACAAGGGCGTGCTCATGTCCCACGTGGTCGCCACCGAGCGGGAGCGCGAGCGGGTCGCGGCCGCCCTCGACCGCCTGCCCGGGGTCCGGGTCCTGCCCAGCGACGCCAACTTCCTCTGCTTCGAGACCCCGGTCGACCCGCGGGTCCTGTGGCGCGGCCTGCTCGACCGGGGGGTCCTGGTCCGCGACGTGTCCCGCTACCCGACCCTGGAGCGGCACCTGCGGGTCACCATCGGGACGCCCGCCGAGGACGACGCCTTCCTGACCGCCCTGGCCGAGGAGCTGGACCGATGAGCACGCCCGGTAGCGGGGCGCCCCGCAGCGCCCGGGTCGAGCGGCGCACCGCCGAGGTCGCGGTCACCGTCCAGCTCGACCTGGACGGCACCGGCGCCGGCGGGGCCGACACCGGGGTGCCGTTCCTCGACCACATGCTCGCCCAGCTGGGCCGCCACGCCCGCTTCGACCTGCGGGTCGACGCCAAGGGGGACCTGGAGGTCGACGCCCACCACACCGTCGAGGACACCGGCATCGCCATCGGCCAGGCCCTGGCCGAGGCCCTCGGCGACAAGTCGGGGGTCCGCCGGTTCGGCGACGCCGTCGTCCCCCTCGACGAGGCACGGGCCAGGGCCGCGGTCGACCTGTCCGGCCGGCCCTACCTGGTCTGGGACGTCGAGGTCGACGCCGCCCCCGGGGAGCTGGGCAGCTTCGACCCCCGCCAGGCCCGTCACCTGATGGAGGCGCTGGTCGCCAACGCCCGCTGCACCATCCACGTGCAGCTGGAGGCCGGCGACCTGCCCCACCACTGCCTCGAGGCCTGCTTCAAGGCCCTGGCCCGCGCCCTCGGCGACGCCTGCGCCCCCGACCCGCGGGCCGGGACCGGCAGCACCAAGGGGGTCCTGGGGTGACCCGGCCGCCGGTGGCCGTGCTGGACTACGGGGTCGGCAACCTGCACTCGGCTGCCAAGGCGCTGGACCGGGCCGGGGCCGAGGTGCGGGTGGTGCCGACGGTGGAGGAGGCGGCCGGGGCGGCCGGGCTGGTCGTGCCCGGGGTCGGGGCCTACGGGGCCTGCCTGAGCGGCCTGGCCTCGGCCGGCGGGGCGGCCGCGGTGGCCCGATGGCTGGAGGGCGGCCGGCCCCTGCTCGGCATCTGTGTCGGCATGCAGCTGCTGTTCGAGGCCAGCGAGGAGGGCCCGGTGGCCGACGGCGTCGGCGTGGTGCCCGGCAAGGTCAGACGCCTCACCGGAGGGGTCCGGGGAACCCCAGGGGGGTGCCCCGGTGAATCCGGCCCGGTCAAGATCCCGCACATCGGCTGGGACGAGGTCGCCGTCCGGCCCGGCAGCCGCCTGTTCGCCGGGCTGGGCGACGGGACCCGCTTCTACTTCGTCCACTCCTACGCCCCCGAGCCCGACGGCGAGGCCGTGGCCGCCGTCTGCGACTACGGGGGCCGCTTCGCCGCCGCCGTCGAGCACGGCAACCTGTTCGGCACCCAGTTCCACCCCGAGAAGTCCGGCCGGGCCGGCCTGGCCCTGCTGGCCAACTTCGTCACCCAGGCCCGCCAGGCATGACCCTGGAGCTGCTCCCGGCGGTCGACCTGCTCGACGGGCAGGCGGCCCGGCTGGTCCAGGGGGTCGCCGGCACCGACACCGGCTACGGCGACCCGGTCGAGGCCGCCACCGGGTTCGCCGCCCAGGGGGCGCGCTGGCTGCACGTGGTCGACCTGGACGCCGCCTTCGGCCGCGGCCCCCGCAACCGCCAACACCTCGGGCGCGTCGTCGAGGCGGTCGCGCCCGTCCGGGTCGAGGCCTCCGGCGGGGTCCGCACCCCCGAGGACCTGGACGCCCTGTTCGACCTGGGCGCGGCCCGGGTGGTGATCGGCACCGCCGCCCTCGAGGACCCGGCCTGGGTGGCCCAGGCGTGCGCCCGCCACGGCGAGGCGGTCGCGGTCGGCCTGGACGCGCGCGGCCGGACCCTCCAGGCCCGCGGCTGGACGACCAGCGGCGGCGACCTGTTCGACACGCTGCGGCGGCTGGAGGGAGCGGGCTGCCGCCGGTTCGTCCACACCGAGGTGGCCAGGGACGGGATGCTCACCGGCCCGGCCACCGACCGCCTGGGCGAGGTCCTGGCCGCCACCAGCCGCCCGGTGATCGCCTCGGGCGGCGTGTCCACCCTCGACGACCTCCGCGCCCTGGCCGCCCTCGAGCCCGACGGGCTGGAGGGCGCCATCGTCGGCAAGGCCCTGTACGCGGGCCGCTTCACCGTGGCCGACGCCCTGGCCGCCCTGGCCGAGGCCGCCCCGGGCAACGGGGGCCGGGCGTGACCCTGGCCAGGCGGGTGATCCCGTGCCTGGACGTGGCCGCGGGCCGGGTGGTCAAGGGCGTGTCGTTCGTGAACCTGGTCGACGCCGGCGACCCGGCCGAGCTGGCCGCCATCTACGACGCCGAGGGCGCCGACGAGCTGGTGTTCCTGGACATCACGGCCACCGTGGAGGCCCGCGCCACGCTGTTCGAGGCCGTCGCCCGGACCGCGGAGCAGGTGTTCATCCCCCTGACCGTCGGTGGCGGGGTCCGCACCGTCGAGGACGTCCAGCGGCTGCTGCGGGCCGGCGCCGACAAGGTGTCGGTCAACTCGGCCGCCGTCCGCGACCCCGAGCTGCTGTCGGCCGGGGCCGGCACCTACGGGGTCCAGTGCATGGTCCTGGCCGTCGACGCCCGCCGGCGCCGCGACGGCCGCGGCTGGGAGGTGGTGGTCGACGGTGGCCGCACCCCCACCGGCCTGGACGCCCTGGCCTGGGTGGAGGAGGGCGCCCGCCGCGGCGCCGGCGAGCTGCTGGTCACCAGCATGGACGCCGACGGCCAGAAGACCGGCTACGACCTCGACCTGGTCCAGGCGGTCACGGCCGCCGTCGACCTGCCGGTGATCGCCAGCGGCGGGGCCGGCCAGGTGGACCACTTCACCGCCGCCGCCAAGGCGGGCGCCGACGCCGTCCTGGCCGCCAGCGTCTTCCACTTCGGCCAGCTCTCCATCGCCGAGGTCAAGCAGGCCCTGGCCGCCGCCGGCCTCCCGGTCCGGACCTGAGGCGAAGCCTTGACCCGCGCCCACCCGCAGGGGAAGCTGGCGGCGGCGGTGACCCAGCGCCCAACCTCTGGTGGCCCTCCCCAGCGGGGCCCGTGGAGAGGAAAAGGGGGGCACACTCCCGGATCGCGCGGCGTCGCCCGGTACCCTCCGGTCGCGCGGCCCTGGCTGCTGGGGAGCCGGCCCCGCGACCCGACGCAGAACTGGGGCATGCCGACCGACAAGGACTTCAAGCGGCTCGTCCGCGCCCGCATGGGCAGGACCGGCGAGGCCTACACCACCGCCCGTGCCCACCTGCGCCCCCACGGCGACCCCGACCGGCCCGACCCGGGCCTCGACCCCGACCCCAGCCGGCCCGGGCCGCTCCGGGGCCGCCACCCGGACACGGCCGCCCTCACCCGGCTGCCCGCCGCCCTCGGCGTCGCCGGCCGTCCCGGAGTGGCCGTGCGGCATGACGCCCCAGGACGTCATGGTCGAGCGGGGCGACGACGGCGAGCCGCTGCTGTGGGATCTGGCCGCGACGCCGATCCCCGTCACCTGGGCCGAGCTGGCCGAGGCCCGGGCCGGGGTCCGCTCGGCCAAGCACCGCCTGATCGTGGCCGAGCCGCCAGCGGCGCCGGTCGACCTGGCCGGGGATGCTGGAGCCGCCGATGCGCAACTTCGGCGTCCCCGGGCTGGCCAAGTGGGCCGAGCTGCTGACCGCCGGCCGCGACCCCAAGGGCTGGCCGCGGATGCTGGACGCCCCCGGCCACCAGTGCCAGCTGCTCACCTGGCTCTACGACTGGGTCGAGACCGCCGCCACCGGGGGCGGGTTCTTCCGGGCCATGTACGCCGAGTTCCCGGAGCAGGCCGCCGGCCCGCTGGAGCGGCCCGAGCTGGCCGGGCTGGCCGGCGACTATCGCGAGCTGGCCGCCCTGGCCGGCGACACCACCGACCCCCAGCCGCTCGACGCCGGCGCCCTGTCGGCCCTGCCGGCCGACCCGCGACGCCGGGTCCTGGACCTGGCCGAGGCGGAGGAGGCGGCCGCCGCCGCCCTGCGAGAGGAGCAACGATGACCGCGCGTCCACGCAACATCACCTTCGACTGTGCCGACCCCTATGCCCAGGTCAAGTTCTGGAGCCAGGTCACCGGCTACCAGGAGGACCCGGAGAACCCGAACGAGCCCGGCGACCCCGAGGGGTTCCTGGCCGGGCCGGACGGGCAGCCGGGGCTGCTGTTCATCCCGGTGCCCGAGGCCAAGACGGTCAAGAACCGGGTGCACCTGGACCTGACGCCGACCGACCGGACCCGCGACGAGGAGGTGGAGCGGCTGCTGGGGATCGGGGCCACCCTGGTGGCCGACCACCGGCGGCCCGACGGGACCGGCTGGGTCGTCCTGGCCGACCCCGAGGGCAACGAGTTCTGCGTCGAGCGCAGCACCGCCGAACGCGCCGCCAGCGGCTGAGCCGGCGGGGCGCCGCCCCGCCGATCTCGCCCGGGCGGCCGGCGGCCGGCGGGTCGGGCTCCTCGAGGTCGGGCAGGGTCATGGGGCGGCCGGGCGGGTGCTCATCGAGCCCGACCCGGTCTCGCTCAGGTTGCGGATCTCCCGCAGGGCGACCGAGACCATGGCGATGTCGAGCCGCTCGGCCTCCTTGAGGTCGGCCAGGATGGCGTTGGTCCGCTCGACCGAGGAGCGGTTCTCCTCCATCCAGGAGTCGATCAGGGTCTCGGCGTCGCGGTCCGCGGTGCCGGGCTTCAGCACCTCGGCGGTCAGCTCGCGCTGCTCGGAGTAGAGGTCGTCGCGCAGCGCCCCCTGGGCCAGGGTCTGCCAGTGGGTCTCGGCCGGCAGCCTGGCGATCTGGTCGCGCAGCCAGTGCAGGTCGAGCCGGTAGCCGAGGGAGAAGTAGACGGCGGCGACCGTCTCCACCGTCTCGCCGCAGCTGCTGGCGACCTCGATCACGTTCAGGCCCGAGAACAGCGCGTCCAGGCTGGCCACCCGGGTGGCCAGCTCGGCCGGTACGCCCTGGGCGCAGAACCGCTCGGCCAGGCGGTCCAGCGCCTCGGAGTCGGCCGGGGCCAGCAGCTTGGGCAGCTCCTGGGCCAGCGAGGCGATCCCGGGGGCGAAGTGGGACACGGTCGAGGCGATGTCCAGCGGCTGGCGGGGGTTGCGCAGGAACCACAGGGCCGACCGCTCGATCATCCTGCGCCCCTCGGCCTGCAGCTCCAGCTGCACCTTGGCCGGGACCACGTTGTCCAGGGCGGCCAGGTCCTTCCAGAGCCGGCGGACGTCGAACACCTCGCGGGCGATGGTGTAGGCCCGGGCCACCTCGGGCGGGCTGGCCCCGGTCTCCTCCCGGAGCCGGTTGGCGAAGGTGCTGCCGGCCCGGTTGACCATGCTGTTGGTGACGTAGGTGGCGATGATGTCGCGACGCAGCGGGTGCCGGTGCAGCTGGCTGCGGAACCGCTCCCGCAGCTTGGCCGGCATGTAGCGCTCCAGGTCGTCGGCCAGGTAGTCGTCCTCGGGCACATCCGAGGCGGCCAGCTCGTCCTGGAGGGTGATCTTGGCGTAGGCGAGCAGCACGGCCAGCTCGGGTCGGGTCAGCCCCTTGCCGGCGGCCCGCCGCTCGGCCAGCTCCTCGTCGTCGGGCAGGAACTCGAGCCGCCGGTCCAGCCGGTGGGCCCGCTCCAGGCTGCGGATCAGCCGGGCGTGCTCGTCCAGCAGCTGCGGCGCCTGGGCCTCGGTGACGCTGATCGCCTGGACCTGGCGGTAGTTGTCCTGCAGGACCGCGGTGGCCACGTCGTCGGTCATGTCGGCCAGCAGCTTGTCGCGCTGCTTGCGGGTCAGGTCGCCGTCGCTGACCACCTGGTTCAGCAGGATCTTGATGTTGACCTCGTGGTCGGAGCAGTCGACCCCGCCGGAGTTGTCGATGAAGTCGGTGTTGATGCGGCCGCCGGCGAGCGCGTACTCGACCCGGCCGAGCTGGGTGAAGCCGAGGTTGCCGCCCTCGCCGACCACCTTGGCCCGCAGCTCGTCCCCGTTGACCCGGACGGCGTCGTTGCTCCGGTCGCCGGCGTCGGCGTGGGTCTCGCGCGACGCCTTCACGTAGGTGCCGATGCCGCCATTCCACAGCAGGTCGACCGGGGCCTTGAGGATGGCGTTGATCAGCTCGTTGGGGGGGAGGGCCTCGACCTCCACGCCCAGGGCGCGGCGGGCCTGCTCCGACAGCGGGACCGACTTGGCCGTCCGCGGCCACACCCCGCCTCCCTCGGAGATCCTGGCCGCGTCATAGTCCGACCAGGAGGAGCGGGGGAGGGCGAACAGGCGCTCGCGCTCGGCGAAGGCGGTCTCCGGGTCCGGGTCGGGGTCCAGGAACACGTGCAGGTGGTTGAACGCCCCGACCAGCTTGATGTGGCGGCTCAGCAGCATGCCGTTGCCGAACACGTCGCCGGACATGTCGCCGACGCCGACCACGGTGAAGTCGGTCGTCTGGGTATCGACGCCGAGCTCGCGGAACAGCTGCTTGACCGACTCCCAGGCGCCCCGGGCGGTGATGCCCATCTTCTTGTGGTCGTAGCCGGCCGAGCCGCCGGAGGCGAAGGCGTCGTCCAGCCAGAAGCCGTACTCCTGGGCGATCGAGTTGGCCAGGTCGGAGAAGGTGGCCGTGCCCTTGTCGGCCGCCACCACCAGGTACGGGTCGTCGTCGTCGTAGCGGACCACGTCCGCCGGGGGCACGACCTTGCCGTCGACCCGGTTGTCGGTGATGTCCAGCAGCCCCCGCATCATCGTCGAGTAGCAGGCCACCACCTCGTCCATCAGGGCCTCGCGGCCGCCGTCGGTGGGGGGGCGCTTGACCACGAATCCGCCCTTGGCCCCCACCGGCACGATCACGGCGTTCTTGACCATCTGGGCCTTCATCAGGCCGAGGATCTCGGTGCGGTAGTCCTCACGCCGGTCCGACCAGCGGATGCCGCCCCTGGCCACCCGGCCGCCGCGCAGGTGGACGGCCTCGGTGCGGGGCGAGTACACGAACACCTCGAACATGGGCCGTGGCTTGGGCAGCGACGGCACCTGGGTCGGGTCGAGCTTGAACGACAGGTACGGCTTGGGCTGGCCGCCCAGGCCGGTCTGGTAGAAGTTGGTCCGCAGGCTGGCCTCGACCATGCCGAGGAAGCTCCGCAGGATCCGGTCCTCGTCCAGGTTGGCCACCTGGTCGATCGACTCGCCCAGCCGCTCCCGCAGCTCCTCCGCCCGCGTCTCGGAATTCTCGGGCTGGGTGGGGTCGAAGCGGCTCTCGAACAGCTCCCCCAGCCAGCGGGCGATCTCCGGGTTGTTGGCCAGGGCCTGCTCCATGTACTCCTGGCTGAAGGTCAGCCGCGTCTGGCGCAGGTACTTGCAGTAGGCCCGCAGGACCACGATCTGGCGCCAGGTCAGCCGGGCCCGCAGGACCAGGCGGTTGAAGCCGTCGCTCTCGGCCTCGCCGCGGAGGATGGCCGCGAACGCCTCCTGGAAGATGTCCCGGACCCGGCTGATGTCCAGGTCGCCCTCGGGGCCGGTGTAGACGATCCCGAAGTCGTGGATCCAGACCGGGCCGTGGCCGGCCGGGTGCAGCTCATAGGGGCGCTCCTCGACCACCCGGACGCCCATGTCCTCCAGCATCGGCACCGCGTCCGACAGCGGCAGCGGCCGGTCGGCCCAGAACAGCTTGAACCGCAGCGTCCCCGGCGGCGCCTCCAGCGGCCGGTACAGGTTCATGTTCAGGCCGCCCCGCTCGGCCAGGTCCTCCATCCGCTGGATGTCGTAGACGGCGTTGCGGGCCGGGAAGTCGTCCAGGTAGGCGGCCGGGAACGCCTCGCCGTACTTGCCGAACAGGGCGTTGCCCTCCTCCTCGCCGTGCAGCTCCAGCAGCATGGCGTGCAGCTCGTCGCTCCACGACCGGGTCACCGTGGCCAGCTTGGCCTCCAGCTCCTTGGCGTCGTAGGAGGGCATCTGGCCCGGCGGCATCCGGATGATGAAGTGCAGGCGGGCCAGGACCGACTCCGACAGCCACACCTGGAAGTCGAAGCTGGCGTCGGGGAAGGCGTCGTACAGCACCGTCTCGATGCGCCGGCGCACCGTGGTCGTGTAGCGGTCGCGGGGCACGTAGACCAGGGCGGAGACGAAGCGGCCGTAGTTGTCGTGCCACATGAACAGCCGCACCCGGCGGCGCTCCTCCAGCCGCAGGATCCCCATGGCCGTCTCGAACAGCTGGTCGTCGGAGATCTGGAACAGCTCGTCGCGCGGGAACGTCTCCAGGATGTTCAGCAGCGACTTCCAGTCGTGGCTGTACCTGGGCAGGCCGGCCCGCTCCAGCACCTTGGCCACCTTGCGGCGCAGCACCGGGATGTCGCGCGGGTTCCGGTTGTAGGCGGCCGAGGTGTACAGGCCGAGGAAGCGTCGCTCGCCGATGACCTCGCCCTGCTCGTCGAAGCGCTTGACCCCGATGTAGTCCAGGTACGAGGGCCGGTGCACGGTCGAGTGGGAGTTGGCCTTGGTCAGGATGAGCACGTGGCGTTCGCGGGCCAGGCGCCTGGCCTCCGGCGGCAGCTTGGCGAAGCTGCCCGAGGCCGGCTTGCCCTGCCCCTGACGCAGGATGCCGAGGCCGGTGCCCGGCACCGGGCGCAGCAGGTCCTCGCCGTCCTCGACGACCAGGTCGTAGGACCGGTAGCCGAGGAAGGTGAAGTGGTGGTCCTCGATCCACTCCAGCAGCGCCCTGGCCTCGGCCAGCTCGCCCTCGTCGACCGGGGGCGGCTGCTTGTCGAACTCCTCGAGGATCTCGTAGACCTGCTCGCGCATCGCGCCCCAGTCGTCGCAGGCCGCCCTGGCGTCGGCCAGGACCCGCTCGACCTCGGCCCGGAGCCGGTCCAGCACCGCCTGCTCGCTCTGGCGGTCGACCTCGAAGTGCAGGTACGACTCGGCGATGCCGTCGGTGGCGTCGGGGGGCAGCACCTCGACCAGCCCGCCGGCCTGGTCGCGGCGCACCCTGATCACCGGGTGGATAGGCAGATGGATGACCAGGCCGTGGCGGTTCAGCTCCATGGCCACCGAGTCGACCAGGAACGGCATGTCGTCGGTGACGATCTCCACGATGGAGTGCCTGGAGCGCCAGCCATGCTCCTCGAACCGGGGGCTGTACACCCGCACCTTGGCCTCGCCGGGCTGGCGGCGGTGGGCCAGCCGCCAGTGGGCCAGGACGGCGCCGTACAGGTCCTCCGGCTCCAGCTCGAGCAGGTCCTCGGGCGACAGCCGCTGGTAGTACTGGCGGGCGAACTCCTCCACCTGGTCGCGCCGGTCCTCGGGGACCTTCTCGTGGACGGTGGCGACGATCTGCTGCAAGATCTCCGCTTTGGCCTGCGCTGGCTGCGTCGACATGACAGCTCCCTCGGTTGTCCGCCTGCCTTCCACGATGGCAGATCGGCCGTGCCGGCGGTAGCGATAGCATGGCCCCCATGTCCGAGCCGCTAACCAGCAACGTCGACGACGCCGTGGCCGGCCTGAGGTTCGGCGACGCCGGCCTGCTCCCCGCCGTGGTCCAGGACGACCAGGACGGGACCGTCCTGATGGTCGCCTGGATGGACGCCGAGGCCGTCCGGCGCACCCTCACCAGCGGCCGCACCTGGTTCTGGAGCCGCTCCCGCCGCCAGTACTGGCAGAAGGGCGAGACCTCCGGCCACGTCCAGCACGTCCGCTCGGTCACCGCCGACTGCGACGGCGACACGCTGCTGGTCCGGGTGGAGCAGGTCGGGCCGGCGTGCCACACCGGGACCCGTTCCTGCTTCGCGCACCCCCTTGGGGGTGATGCATGACCGGGGTCCGGCCCGGGTTCGAGGAGTTCCAGCGGCTGGCCGCCGAGCACTCGGTGGTGCCGGTGTGGCGGGAGCTGCTCGGCGATCTGGAGACCCCGGTGGGGGCGTTCCGCAAGCTCGGCGACCAGGACGGCTCGGTGCTGCTGGAGAGCGTCGAGCACGGCGAGCGCTGGGGCCGCTACTCGTTCATCGGCACCGACCCGTTCGCCACCCTGACCATCCGCGGCGGCCGCGCCTCCTGGACCGGCCGGCCCCCGGCCGGGCTGTCGGACGGGCCGCCGCTGGAGGTGCTCCGCGAGGCCCTGCGCCGGCTGCGCTCGCCGTCCCTGCCCGGCCTGCCGCCGCTGTTCGCCGGGGCGGTCGGCTACCTCGGCTACGACCTGGTCCGCGAGCTGGAGCGCCTGCCCGACCAGACCGAGGACGACCTCCACCTGCCCGAGGGGATGCTGGTCTTCCCCCGCTCGGTGGTCGTCTTCGACCACCTCGGCCAGCGCCTGGTGCTGGTGGCCAACGTGGTCGTCACCCGGGCCACCGACCTGGAGGCCGCCTGGGCCGACGCCACCAGGAGGATCGACGCCCTGGCGGCGCGGCTGTCGGTGCCGCTGGCGGCCACGCCGACCCCGCTGCCGGCGGCCGGGCCGCCCGCGGCCGCCACCAGCGACCTGGCCCCCGGCCGCTACCAGGAGATGGTCCGGGTGGCCCTGGAGCACATCGCCGCCGGCGACATCTTCCAGGTCGTCCCGTCCCAGCGGTTCTCGGTGCCGACCACCGCCGACCCCTTCGACGTCTACCGGGTCCTGCGGGTGGTCAACCCCTCGCCCTACATGTACTTCCTGCGCCTGCCCGGGGTGACCATCGCCGGCTCCTCGCCCGAGGTGCTGGTCACCGTCCAGGGCCGCCGGGCCACCATGCGGCCGATCGCCGGCACCCGCCCCCGCGGCGCCGACCCCGAGACCGACCTGGCCCTCGAGGCCGAGCTCCAGGCCGACGAGAAGGAGCGGGCCGAGCACGTCATGCTGGTCGACCTGGCCCGCAACGACCTCGGCCGAGTCTGCCGGCCCGGCACCGTCCGGGTGGATGAGTTCATGCGGGTCGAGCGCTACTCCCACGTCATGCACCTGGTCTCCGACGTGGTCGGCGAGCTCTCCGAGGGCGTGGCCGCCTTCGACGTGCTGGCGGCCAGCTTCCCGGCGGGCACGGTCTCCGGGTCGCCCAAGGTCCGGGCCATGGAGATCATCGACGACCTGGAGCGCCACCGCCGCGGCCCCTATGCCGGCTGCGTCGGCTACTTCGACTTCTCCGGCAACCTCGACACCTGCATCACCATCCGCACCTGCGTGTTCGTCGACGGCGTGGCCTACTGCCAGGCCGGCGCCGGCGTGGTCGCCGACTCGATCCCCGACCGCGAGGAGCGCGAGACCGAGGCCAAGGCCCGTGCCCTCCTCGCCGCCGTCGCCGCCGCCGAGGCCCTCTCCACCGCCACCCCGGACCCCCCAGCCCGGGTGCCGGCCTCCGCCAGTGGCTGACGTGGGGTCGCCCCCCGGCACACCGGAACCCCACCCCGTGGTGCCGGAGCCCCACGCCCTTGTGCCGGAACCCGCTCCCTGGTGCCGGGGCCCCCCGGGCCCGGGGTCGAGCCCGGGGCCCGGGTCGGGCCCGGGCACACCGCAACCCGAGCCCCCGGTGATGGGGCCCCCGAATCGGGAGGGTAGCCCAACGCCGGAGGGCGCGGCGCCGGCTGTCCACAGCCCCGCCCCCTCCGACCGGCGCTCCATGCAGGCGGCCGTGCTGGCGATGCTGGCCGGAGTGATGCTGGCCGCGATCGGGGCCGGGCTGGCGTGGGCCAGGGTCAGCGCCGCGGTCGAGCTGCCGGGGATGGGGTCGGCCCGGGTCGGCGCGGTCGAGGTGACCGGCAACGACCTGGCTCCCCTGGGCGGGCTCGCCCTGCTCGGGCTGGTGCTGGTGGTCGCGGTGGCCGCGACCCGCGGGCGGGGCCGCTGGGCGGTCGGACTGGCCCTGCTCGCCCTCGGGATCACCCTGGTCGTCGGGGCCGTGAGCGGCGGGACCGGAGTTCGGGACGAGGCGTTCGAGCGGGCCGAGCGCGGGCAGCTGGAGGGCGTCCCGGCCGGCTCCGGCCTTCGGGTGGCCACCCCCTGGGCCGGCCCGGCCCTGGTCGCGGCCGGCGGGCTGCTGCTTGCCGGCGCCGGCGTCGAGGCGCTCCGGCGGGGGGCGCGCTGGCCGGCCCTCGGCGCCGCCTTCCGCGCCCCGCCCGACCGCCCCCAGCCGGCCACCGGCCAGGACGAGCCGCCATGGGAAGGCGACTGACCAGGATCTTTACCGCCCTCGAACCTGCCCGCGGAGCCCCCCCGAACCTGCCCCGGCGATGCTAGCGTCGGCCCGACGGCGAAAGGGGACTGGTTGACGCCCGAGCACCCCTCCAAGGGGACCGTGCTGCTGGTCGAGGACGAGGCGTCCATCGCCGACCTGGTCCGGCTGTACCTGGAGCGCGACGGCTTCCGGGTCGTGTGGCGGACCGACGGGCCCTCCGGGCTGGCCGCCGTGGACGCCGAGCGCCCCCGGCTGGTCCTGCTCGACCTCATGCTGCCCGGGATGGACGGGTTCGAGGTGACCAGGGCGCTGCGCCAGCGTGGCGGGAGGGTGCCGATCATCGTCGTCACCGCCAGGGAGGAGGAGGCCGACCGGGTTCTCGGCCTGGAGCTGGGCGCCGACGACTACGTGACCAAGCCGTTCTCCCCCCGCGAGCTGGTGGCCAGGGTCAAGGCCGTCCTCCGCCGGACCGAGCCCGCCCCCGAGACCGGCCCCGAGCCCCCACTGCACCTCGGCAGCCTCACCGTGGACCCGGCCCGCCACGAGGTCACCTTCGAAGGCCGCCCGGTCCACCTGACCGCCCGCGAGTTCGACCTGCTCAGCTACCTGGTCCGCAACCGAGGGCTGGTCCTCACCAGAGACCAGATCCTCGAACGCGTCTGGGGCTACTCGTTCCCCGCCGACACCCGCACCGTCGACGTCCACATCCGCCAACTCCGCTCCAAGCTCGGCGACCACGCCCCCATCCGCACCATCAGAGGCGTCGGGTACAAAGCCGACGACCGGGCGATGGGGACCACGGCCGGGGCCGACCCGGGCGCCCCCGGGGCCGGTGAGGCGGCGGGCCCCGGGGCGGGGGACCCCAGGACCGGTCGGGCAGTGGGGCCTGGGGCCGGGGGGGAGGGTGGCTGATGGGGTCGACGGGTGGGTCGTTGCGGGGGCGGCTGGTGGTGGCCTTCGTGGCCGTGGCCGTGCTGGCCGCGGTGCTGATCGGGGTCATCACCCTGTCGCTGATCCGGCTGGCGCCCGAACGCGGCCTCGAGCAGCAGCTCGCCGACCAGGCACAGGCGGTCAGCGACACCGGCGCCGCGCCCCTCCCGGCTCGACAGCTGTGCGTCCTCGCCCGGGTCCTGCGGCGAGGCGGAACCGAGGTCTACCTGCTGTCGGCCGACGCGGTCCCGCGACGCCTGCCCCGCTGTCAGGCCCCCAACCGCCGCGGCGCCATCGCCCCCGCCCCCGACGTCGACCTGGCCGCCGCCCTTGCCAAGGGGCAGGTCGTGACCGGCACCGGCGACGGCCTGGCCTGGGCGGTCGCCCCGGCGACCGGGCGGGCGCCCGGTGCCCGACTGGCCGGGGATGGACCGGCCGGCCGCGCGGCCCCGGGCGCCCGTGGAGGGGTGCTGCTGGTCCACGAGGTCCGCAGCCTCGGGCTCAGCCTGCTGCCGGTCGTGGCCTGGCGGCTGCTGCTGGCCACGGCCCTGGCGGTGGCGGTGGCCGCCCTGGTCGCCTGGCTGCTGGCCGGCCGGCTCACCGCCCCCCTCGGCCGCCTGGTCGCGGCCGCCCGCCGGGTCGGCCAGGGCGATTTATCGACAAGGGTCCAGGTCGACGGCGACGGGGAGGTCGCCGAGGTCGCCAACGCCTTCAACGACATGGCCGCGGACCTGGAGCAGGCCCAGGGCGAGCAGCGGGCGTTCCTGGCCAGCGTCGGCCACGAGCTCAAGACGCCTCTCACCACCGTCCAGGGCTACACCGAGGCCCTGCTCGACGGCACCATTGACGACCCGGCCGAGCGCCGCCGCTCCCTGGCCCGCGTCCACGCCGAGACCCTGCGGCTGGCCCGCCTGGTCCAGGACCTCCTCGACCTGGCCCGGTTGGGCCGCGGCCAGTTCGCCGTCAGCCCCGTCGACGCCGACGTCGGGACCGTGCTCACGGAGGCGGCCGCGGCCGCCGCCGAGCGGGCCGCCCCCCGGCAGGTCACCGTCACCACCCGCCTCGCCGGCACCCTCCACGCCCACGTCGACCCCGGGCGGCTGCGCCAGGTGCTCGACAACCTGCTCGACAACGCCAGCCGCTCCAGCCCGCCGGGCCGCCAGGTCCTGGTCGCGGCCCGTCCCCTGGACGGCGGGGGAGTGGAGGCGGCCGTCGCCGACCAGGGCCCCGGCATCGCCGCCGAGGACCTCCCCCACGCCTTCGACCGTGGCTACCTGTGGTCCCGCTACCGAGGCACCCGAGAGGTCGGATCGGGCCTCGGCCTGGCCATCGTCAAGGCCCTCTGCGACGCCATGGGCGTGACCGTCCGCGCCGAGTCCGGCAACGGCCTCGGCACCGCCTTCCGCCTCACCCTCCCCCCAGCCCGCACCGCCGACAGCCGCCTGCCGGTCAATGCCCCAGCCCCGAGCCAGCTACCCACCCGCCCCCGGCCAGGGTCCGGACGGCAGCGGGCTGGCTGAAGGGCCCATGGACAGGTTCCTGGATCGACTCGGCGAGGAATCCATGGCCAGGTCTCCCGGTCGCCAAGCAGGTCCACCGCCCGCGAGCCTAGTCCGCGGCGGAAGGCGCCTTGGCCTCGCTCAGCTCCAGCAGGTGCCCGTCCGGGTCGCGGAAGAAGCAGCGCACCTCCCACTCGTAGTCCACCGGCGGAGTGAGGAACTCCGCCCCCCGTCCCAGCAGCGTCTGGTAGGCCGCTCGGCAGTCGGGCACGCGAATCGTCATCGCATGGGAAACCGTCCCCGGGTCGCCTGGCGCCGCGAACGTCACCTCCGGCTTGTCCGGCGTCGGCCCACCACCGGTCACCAGCAGCAGCCATGCTCCGAACATCCGCAGCACGACCGACGTCCCGCCATACTCCCGGTACAGCTCAGCCCCGAGCACGTCCCGGTAGAAGTCCCGGGCCCGTCCGGCATCACCCACCACCAGGATGTGGGTCAACTCCATGCCCTCGGCCGGAAACCCCGGTGTGGTCATCACATCTCCTCTGGTCCGCCTTGGTCGCGCGCCGGGCCGGACTCCTGGTCGGCGCCGAAGTCCCGGTTCGGGAGCCCCCTTGGGATGGGGAGCCCATTGTGGGGGAGGTCGGGCCCAACGGGGTGGGCAAGACGGACCTGCCGGAGACGGTCGGCTACCCGGCCACGCTCGGCTCCCACCGGTCGGTCACCTGATTCCGCTCCGGGCCACCTGATCCCGACACGGGCGCACCTGACCCGGACCCGCCGGCGATGGGTCCCCGTCGTCGGTGCCGACGGCCGCGCCAGCCCGGCGGTGGCGGAGGCGGCCCGGGCGGCACCGGGTCAGGTGCCTCGAACCAGCACCAGGGCGATCTCCCCACCTCCTCCAGTCATCCCCGGCCGGGGGAGGCCGAGGAACGGCTAGAATCGTCGGCTGTGACCTCCACCGGTTCGTTCCTGGCCCGGGCGGTGGCCGACGCCAGGTCGGACGCCGAGCGCCGGGCCGAAGGGCTGCCCATTGACGCGCTGCGGGCGGTGGCCGCCGACCTTCCTCCGGCCCGGGGGCTGCGGGCGGCGGTGCGGCGGGGGCCCGACGGGCCGCGGGTGATCGCCGAGGTCAAGCGCCGCTCGCCGTCCAAGGGCGACATCCGCATCGACCTCGACCCGGCCGCCCTGGCCGCTGCCTACGCCGCCGGCGGGGCCTCGGCCGTCAGCGTCCTGACCGAGCCGCGCCACTTCGCCGGCAGCCCCGACGACCTGCTCGCGGTGCGGGCCGCGGTCGACCTCCCGGTGCTCCGCAAGGACTTCACCACTGACCGGTACCAGGTGTGGGAGGCGCGCGCCTGGGGAGCCGACGCCGTCCTGCTGATCGTCGCCGCTCTCGACCCGCCGGTCCTCGAGAACCTGCTGGCCGCGGCGGCCGAGGCCGGCCTGGACGCGCTCGTCGAGGTCCACACCCTGGCCGAGGCCGAGGTGGCCGCCGGCGTCGGCGCCACCCTGGTCGGGGTGAACGCCCGCGACCTGGCCACCCTGGAGGTCGACCCGGGCCGCTTCGCCGCCGTCCGCCAGGCCCTGCCGGGCGGGACGGTCCTGGTCGCCGAGAGCGGCATCCATGACGCCGCCGGCGTCCAGGCGGCCGCCGAGGCCGGCGCCGACGCCGTCCTGGTCGGCGAGGCCCTGGTCCGCGCCGCCAATCCGACAACCGCAGTCCGGCAACTGCTGACCTCGCCGGATTGGCGGGGTGAGATTGATCGGCAGCGCGCAGGCGCTGCCACCAAGCCGTTTCCCGCGGAGCGTTAGGAGGAGCAGATGGCTGAGCCCCGCAAGATCCTGCTCGGCGAGGACGAGCTGCCGAGCGCCTGGTTCAACATCGTCCCCTCGATGCCGACCAAGCCCGACCCCTACCTGCACCCCCAGACCCGCGAACCGGTCGGCCCGGACGCGCTGGCCCCGCTGTTCCCCATGGCCCTGATCGGCCAGGAGGTCGCCACCGACGAGTGGATCGACATCCCCGGGCCGGTCATCGACGCCTACCGGCTGTGGAGGCCGACCCCGCTGATCCGCGCCCTCGACCTGGAGCGGGCCCTCGGCACCCCGGCCCGCATCTACTACAAGTACGAGGGCGGGTCGCCGGCCGGCTCCCACAAGCCCAACACCGCCATCCCCCAGGCGTTCTACAACAAGGCCGAGGGCATCACCCGGCTCAGCACCG
>JBJMHP010000157.1:0-7009 GCA_045807325.1 Actinomycetes bacterium
CGACCCCTACCTGCTCGGCGCGGCCGCCGGGGCCGGGCTGGGGGCGACCCTGGCCATCGCCTACGGCCCCGCCACCTCAGGCTGGCCGGTCGACCTGCTGCCCATGGCGGCGTTCGCCGGAGCGGTCGGCGGGGTGGCGGCCGCCTACGCCCTCGGGCGCTCGGGCGGGACCCGGACGGCCACCAGCCTGATCCTGTCCGGGGTGGCCGTGGCCGCCTTCCTCACCGCCATCCAGACCTACGTCCAGCAGCGGCAGTCGGAGACCCTGCGGGAGGTCTACGGCTGGATCCTGGGCCGCCTGACCACCGCCGGCTGGCGCGAGGTGGTCCTGGTGGTGCCGTACGCGCTGCTGAGCACGGTCGCCATCCTGCTCCACCGGCGGCTGCTGGACGTGCTCGCCGTCGGCGACGACGAGGCCTCCAGCCTGGGGGTGCGGTCGGCCCGGGTGCGGCTGGTGGTGGTCGCGGCCGCCACCCTGGCCACCGCGGCCGCGGTCGCGGTCAGCGGCCTGATCGGGTTCGTCGGCATCATCGTGCCCCACACCATCCGGCTGGTCGCCGGGTCCAGCCACCGGCTGCTGGGGCCGCTGAGCCTGGTCGCCGGGGCGGCCTTCCTGATCCTGGCCGACCTGGTCGCCCGGACCGTCATGGCCCCCGCCGAGCTGCCCATCGGGGTGGTCACGGCGTTCTTCGGGGCGCCGTTCTTCGCCCTGGTCCTACGCGGCTCCAGGCAGGCCCCGTGACGGCCGTCGAGCTGCGCCGGGTCTCGGTCGCCCTTGACGGGCGGCCGGTGCTGCGGGAGCTGAGCCTGCGCATCCCCGGCGGGTCCCGGCTCGGCCTGATCGGGCCCAACGGGTCCGGCAAGACCACCCTGCTGCGGGCCGTCGCCGGGCTGGTCCCGCACCAGGGCGAGATCCGCGTCGGCGACGCCGCCGGGGACAGCCTGTCCCGCCGGGAGCTGGCCAGGCGGATCGCCCTGGTCCCCCAGAACCCCACCGTCCCGGCCGGGTTCACCGTCACCGACTACGTGCTGCTGGGCCGCACCCCCTACATCCCCCACCTGGGGACCGAGTCCCGACGTGATCTGGAGATCGTCCGGTCGGTCCTTGACCAGCTCGACCTGACCGGCCTGGCCGCCCGGCGGCTCGACTCGCTCAGCGGCGGCGAGCGCCAGCGGGCGGTGCTGGCCCGAGCCCTGGCCCAGCAGGCGCCGGTGCTGCTGCTGGACGAGCCCACCACCGGGCTGGACGTGGGCCACCAGCAGCAGCTGCTGGAGCTGGTCGACAGCCTCCGCGACGACCTCGAGCTGACGGTGGTCAGCGCCATGCACGACCTGACCCTGGCCGGCCAGTTCGCCGACCACCTGGTCCTGCTCGACGGCGGCCGGGTGGCGGCCGACGGCCCGGCCCGCACGGTCCTGACCGAGCAGGTCATCAGCCAGCACTACGGCGCGTCGGTGCGGGTGCTCGAGGACCCGGACGGCGGGGTGGTGGTGATCCCGGTCCGCCCAGGCAACCGGGCCGGCGACCCCGGGCGGCAGCCGGCCGAGCCGGCGGAACGGCGGGTGGCCACATGAGCGAGCCCCCGGTGACCCCGCCGCCGCGGCCGGCCCGGCAGCGAGCCCCCTCGCTGGTGCTGGTCAACACCGGCGACGGCAAGGGCAAGTCGACGGCCGCGTTCGGGGTGGTGCTGCGGGCGGTGGCCCGCGGCTGGAGGGTCTGCGTCATCCAGTTCCTCAAGTCGGGCCGCTGGCGCACCGGCGAGGAGGAGCTGGGCCGACGCCTCGGGGTCGACTGGAACCCGCTGGGGGACGGCTTCACCTGGGACTCCGAGGACCTGGAGGCCACCGAGGCCAAGGCGGCCGCGGCCTGGGCGGCGGCCCGGCGGGTGCTCGCCTCCGGCGACTACCAGCTGGTGGTCCTGGACGAGGTCACCTACCCGATGAACTGGGGCTGGATCGACACCGCCGAGGTCGTCCAGGCCATCCGCGGCCGCCCGCCGGCGGTCAACGTGGTCGCCACCGGCCGCAACGCCCCCGCCGAGCTGATCGAGGTGGCCGACACCGTGACCGAGATGCGCAAGCTGCGCCACGCCTACGACCGCGGCGTCACCGCCCGGCGCGGCATCGACTACTGATGCCCCTCACCCTGCTGCTCGGCGGCGCCCGCAGCGGCAAGTCGGCCCTGGCCGCGCGACTGGCCGGCCGCTGGGACGGCCCGGTCACGGTGGTGGTCACCGGCGAGGCCCGCGACGCCGAGATGGCCGAGCGCATCCGCCGGCACCGGGCCGGACGGCCGGGCCACTGGCGCACGGTCGAGGCCCCCCACGAGCCGGAGGCGGCCCTGGCCGCCGCCCCGGCCGACACCTTCGTGGTCCTGGACTGCCTCACCCTGTGGGTGGCCAACCTCACGGAGCAGGGCCTGGACGACGGGCGGGTCGAGGCCATGGCCCGGTCGGCGGCGGCCACGGCCGCGGCCAGGGCGGCGCCCACGGTGGCCGTCAGCAACGAGGTCGGGGCCGGGATCGTCCCCGCCGACGCCCTGTCGCGCCGCTACCGCGACCTGCTCGGCCAGGTCAACGCCGTCTGGGCGGCCGCGGCCGACCAGGCCCTGCTGCTGGTCGCCGGGCGGGCCGTCCCTCTCCTCGACCCGCTGGACCTGGTCGGACCGGGCCCGGCGGCCGATGCCGATGGCTGACCACGGCGGCGGGCTGGACCGGCAGGTCGCCCACCTGCTGGCCCAGGCGCCCGGCCCACACACCGGGGCGGCCGCGGCCGTGGCCCGGCGGGCCCGGGAGGTGCTGCGCCCGGCCGGGGCCCTGGCCAGGCTGGACGAGCTGGCCGAGTGGCTGGCCGCCTGGCAGGGGACCGAGCGGCCGGCCGTGCGCCGCCCGGCCGCGCTGGTGTTCGCGGCCGACCACGGGGTCGCGGCCGCCGGGGTCAGCGCCTACCCGGCCGAGGTGACCGCGGCCATGGTCAAGGCCCTGCGCGAGGGCGTGGCCACCGCCAGCGTCCTGGCCAGGCAGGTGGGCGTGACCCTGGAGGTGGTCGACGTCGGGGTCGGCGACCCCACCGGGGACCTCACCCGCGAGCCGGCCCTCGACCAGGCCCGGTTCCGGGCCTGTGTCCAGGCCGGCCGCGACGCCGTGGCCGCCCTGGACGCCGACCTGCTGGTCCTGGGCGAGATGGGCATCGGCAACACCACCGCGGCCGCCGCCGTCACCGCCATCCTCCTCGGCCTCTCCGCCGAGGCCAGCACCGGCCGTGGCACCGGCGTCGACCCGGCCGGCCTGGCCCGCAAGCGGGCCGCCGTCGAGGCCGCCCGCCGCCGGGTGGGGGCCGCCGCCCCCATGGAGGTCCTGCGCCAGGCCGGCGGGGCCGAGCTGGCCGCCATGGCCGGAGCCGCCCTCCAGGCCCGGCTGTGCCGCCTCCCCCTGGTCCTCGACGGCTTCGTGGTCGCCGCCGCCGTGACCCCCCTGGAGCTGCTCCACCCCGGCGCCCTGGCCAACACCGTCGCCGGCCACCGCTCGGCCGAGCCCGGCCACCGGGCCCTGCTGGAGCGCCTGGGCAAGCGGCCCCTGCTGGAGCTGGACATGCGCCTGGGCGAGGCCAGCGGCGCCCTGGCCGCCGTCCCCCTGCTGCGCCTGGCCGCCGCCGCCGTCACCGAGGTCGCCACCTTCACCGACTGGGGCCTCCAGCAGTGAAGGGGCTGCTCGGGGCGGTGTCGTTCCTGACCCGGGTGCCGGTCGGGGCGGGGGAGCGGGGGGCCGAGGAGCTGGCCGGGTTCGTGCCCTGGTTCCCGGTGGTGGGGGTCGGGGTCGGGCTGGTGGTGGGCGGGGTCTACGCCGGGGGGTCCGAGCTGGTGCCGCCGCTGCCGGCGGCCGGGGTGGCCGTGGTGGCCGGGATCTGCCTGACCGGCGCGTTCCACGAGGACGGGCTGGGCGACACCGCCGACGCGTTCGCCGGCGGCTGGGACCGCGACAGCACCGTCCGGATCCTCAAGGACCCGCGGCTCGGCACCTTCGGGGTCCTGGCCGTGGCGGCCAGCCTGCTGCTGCGGGTCGTGGCGGTGGCGGCGCTCGCCCCGGGGGCCGCCCTGGTCGCCCTGCCGGCGGCCCACGCCCTCAGCCGGGCCGCCGCCGTGGGCGCCATGACCACGTTCCCGGCGGCCGCCGACACCGGGCTCGGCGCCAGCTACGCTCTCGCCCTGTCCCGCCGGCGGGCCCTGACCGGGGTGGCCGCCGGCCTGGCCGTCGCCCTGGCCCTGCTCGGCGTCAACGCCATCTGGGCGGCCGCCGCCACGGCCCTCGCCGCGTTCCTGCTCGGGCGGCTGGCCGTGCGGCGTATCGGCGGGGTCACCGGGGACGTGCTCGGCGCCGTCGAGCAGCTGGGGGAGGTCCTGGTCCTGCTGGCCGCCGTGGCCGCCGCCGAGGCCGGGAGGTGGGAATCGCCCGTCTCGTCGTTGCTTGCTTTAGTGTCCGGTTCTCCGTAGTCGGGTAGGGGCCAAGGGATACGGACGGATCCTGGAAGAGGAGGAGGGATCGACCTTGGCCGGCAGCAACCACGGTGTGGTCTACACCGGACCCGGCAGCGTCGAGGTGCAGGACCTCGACTACCCCAAGCTGGAGCTCCCCGAGCAGGACAACCGGCAGCTGCAGCACGGCGTCATCCTCAAGGTCGTGGCCACCAACATCTGCGGCTCCGACCAGCACATGGTCCGCGGGCGGACCACCGCCCCCGAGGGCCAGACCCTCGGCCACGAGATCACCGGCGAGGTCGCCGAGGTCGGCCGCGACGTCGAGTTCATCAAGCAGGGCGACCTGGTCAGCGTCCCGTTCAACATCGCCTGCGGGCGCTGCCGCAACTGCAAGGAGCGCAACACCGGCGTCTGCGAGAACGTCAACCCGGCCCGGGCCGGCGCCGCCTACGGCTATGTCGACATGGGCGGCTGGCTGGGCGGCCAGGCCGAGTACGTGACCGTCCCCTACGCCGACTGGAACCTGCTCAAGTTCCCCGACAAGGACCAGGCCATGGAGAAGATCCAGGACCTGGCCATGCTGTCGGACATCTTCCCGACCGGCTACCACGGCGCGGTGTCGGCCGGGGTGACCACCGGCTCCACGGTCTATGTCGCCGGCGCCGGCCCGGTCGGGCTGGCCTGCGCCACCTCGGCCCACCTGCTGGGCGCGGCCGTGGTCATCGTCGGCGACCTGAACGCCGACCGGCTGCGCCAGGCGGCCAGCTTCGGCTGCGAGACCATCAACCTGTCGGAGACCGACGATGTCCGCGGTGCCCTCCAGCAGATCCTCGGCGGCTCCGGCGAGGTCGACGCCGCCGTCGACTGCGTCGGCTTCGAGGCCCGCGGCCACGGCCAGGAGGGCTCCCAGGGCGAGGCCCCGGCGACCGTGCTGAACACCATCATGGACAACACCAGGGCGGCCGGGAAGCTCGGCATCCCCGGGCTGTACGTGACCGGCGACCCGGGCGCGGTCGACGAGCCGGCCAAGGTCGGGTCGCTGTCGATCCGGATCGGGCTCGGCTGGGCCAAGTCGCACGCGTTCCAGACCGGCCAGTGCCCGGTGATGAAGTACAACCGGCAGCTGATGATGGCGATCCTGCACGACAAGGTGCAGATCGCCAAGAACGTGAATGCGACCGTGATCCCGCTCGACCAGGCCCCCCAGGGCTACGAGGACTTCGACAAGGGCGCGGCCCGCAAGTACGTCATCGACCCCCACGGCATGGTCAGCGTCTGACCGGTGCCCAGCAGGAGGGGCCGGATCATCCCGGCCCCTCCGCCTCCAGCTCCCAATGACAGAATCGGACAGGTTCCGCCGTTCTGGGTGCGTTGCGAGCCCGAGCCAGGTCAACCTCTCCCTCCCGGACCGGATCGGACCCGTCAGGCACTACGAGCACACCGACCAGGCGAGACAGCGTGCGGTGGCCGACCAATGCGGCGGGAGTTGGGATGGGCGGTGCAGAGGTGCTCGGGGAGCACGACCGCCGCGGCGGGCTGCTGACCGACCTCTATGAGCTCAACATGGCCGCGGTCTACCTGCGCCGCGAGATGAGAGCTGCCGCCACCTTCAGCCTGTTCGTCCGCCAGCTCCCGCCCGACCGGGGCTTCCTGGTCGCAGCGGGCCTGGCCGACTGCCTGGAGTTCCTCGCACGCTTCGGGTTCTCGACCGACGACCTGGACTGGCTGGAGGCCAACCTCGGCCTGGACCAGGCGACCCTGGATGCCTTCGCCGAGCTGGGCTTCACCGGGGACGTGTGGGCGGTTCCCGAAGGTCGGGTGGTACTCGCGGGAGAGCCGCTGCTGGAGGTCACCGCCCCCATCGCCGAGGCCCAGCTGGTCGAGACGGCCCTGCTGAATGAGGTCACCTTCCAGACCGCGGTCGCCTCCAAGGCCGCCCGCTGCCGCCTGGCGGCCGGCGGGGCGGACCTGGTCGACTTCGCCTTCCGCCGCACCCAGGGCACCGACGCGGCCATGGCGGTGGCCCGGGCCACGGCCCTGGCCGGGGTCGTCGCCACCAGCAACGTGGAGGCGGCCCGCCGCTTCGGGCTGCCGGCCGCCGGCACCATGGCGCACTCCTTCATCGAGGCCTTCGAGGATGAGCGCACGGCCTTCCGGGCCTTTGCCGGCGAGTTCCCCGACCGGGCCACGTTCCTGGTCGACACCTACGACACCCTTGGCGGGGTCCGGGCCGCCATCGAGGTCATCGGTGAGCTTGGCCTGCGCGAGCGACTCGGCATCCGGATCGATTCTGGCGACCTGGATCAGCTGGCGGTCGCCGCCCGCCGGCTGCTCGACCAGGCCGGCCTGGAGCGGGTGCGGATCTTCGCCAGCGGTGGGCTGGACGAGCATGCCATCGCCGACCTGGTCGCCCGTCGGGCGCCCATCGATGCCTACGGCGTGGGCACCAAGGTGGGGGTCTCGGCCGACGCTCCCTATCTGGACACGGCCTACAAGCTGGTCGCCTACGACGGGCGACCGGTGATGAAGCTGTCC
>JBJMHP010000158.1:0-5170 GCA_045807325.1 Actinomycetes bacterium
GGCCCAGCAGGGCGACCCCGACGGCGCGGGCCCGCGGGGCCAGCGCCCGCCGCCGCCGAGCGGCCCGGGCGGCCGGCCCCGGCGGGGGCCGGCCGGGCCGGGCCGGGGGCATGGTCAGCAGCCGGCGGCCGCACACCGGGCAGGCAGTTCCCGGCCTGGCCGCCCGGACCTCGTCGCAGCGTGGGCACCATGCCTGCCTGCCCCCGGCCATGATGCCTAGCCCACGATCCGCAGGTCGCGCGAGGTGGTGTTGAGGCGGCGGGCGCCGCCCTCGGTGCAGACGACGATGTCCTCGATCCGGGCCCCGTAGTGGCCCTGGGGGTAGAGGCCGGGCTCGACCGAGAAGGCCATGCCGGGCTCCAGCGGCTCGTCGTTGCCGGCCACGATGTAGGGGTCCTCGTGCTCCTCCAGGCCGATGCCGTGCCCGGTGCGGTGCAGGAACAGCTCGCCGTGGCCGGCGGCGACGATCGGGTCGCGGCAGGCGGCGTCGACCGCGGCCGCCGGCATCCCGGGGCGGACGGCCGCGCAGCCGGCCAGGTGGGCGGCGTGTAGCAGGGTGTACAGCTCCTGGAAGCCGGCCGGGGGCTGGCCCACGACCAGGGTCCGGGTGGTGTCCGAGCAGTAGCCGCCGAGCCGGCCGCCGATGTCGACCACCACCGGGTCGCCGGGCCCGATGACCCGGCCGGTGGGGACGTGGTGGGGGCTGGCCGCGTTGGGGCCGGAGGCGACGATGACGAAGCAGCACTCGTCGTGGGTGTCGCGGATGGCCTGCTCGATGTCGCCGGCCAGGTCGTGCTCGCTGCGCCCGGCCCAGCGCAGCTCGGGAAGGTGCTCGACCACCTGGTCGATGGCCGCCGCCACCCGGGCCAGGGCCTCGACCTCCTCAGGGTCCTTGCGCATGCGCAGCTGCCGGGTCACGGTCGAGGCGACCGTGAAGCCGGCCCTGGGCAGGGCGTCCTGGAGCCGCAGCAGGAAGGCGCTCCACAGCCGGTCCCCCACCCCCAGGCGGCCGCCGGCCGCCCCGGCCGCGGCCAGGGCGTCGCCGACCAGCCGCACCGGGTCGTCGGTCTCCGGCCAGGCGGCCACCTCGATCTCGAGGGCGCCCAGGTGGTCGCGGGCCAGCGGGGCCTCGAGGGCGGGCACGACCAGCCGGGCCTCGCCGGAGGCCGGCAGGACCAGCATGGTCAGGCGCTCCAGGGCCGGCGGCCGGTAGCCGGTCAGGTACTCCAGATCGGGCGACGGCCCCAGCAGCAGCGCGTCGACGCCCCGTTCGGCCTGCTCCTTGCGCGCTCTGGCCAGCCGCTCGGCCCGCGCGGCGACGGTTGTCGTCATAGGGACAATCCTACCTCCGGTCAGACCTTGACCCGCAGCACCCGCTCCAGCACGTCGAAGCCGACCGGGGTGCCGCCGGCCGCCCGCCAGCCGTCCAGGACCAGGGCCAGCGGCTCGGCGCTGTCGACGGCGACCCGGCGCGACTGGTACTCGCGGACCGACGGGTGGGGTACGTGCAGGCCGTAGTAGAGGTCCTTGGAGCGGGCGTAGACGCCGAGCGGCTCGCCCTGGAAGGCGATCACCGACAGCCGACCGTCGTCGGGCAGGGCCCGGGGGGCGACCTTCATCCGCCCCATCGAGAACTGGCCGTTGGCCACGATCAGCCCGGCCAGGCGCAGGTCGACCGCGGTGTGGTCGACCTCCAGCCGGGCCGGGGTGGAGCGGCTGGCCGCCAGGCCGCCGAGGGCGGCGGCCAGCCGGCCGGCCCGCCCGGCCCAGCGGGAAACCATCACGAGGTTGGCCTGGGCATCGCCGGCCGGGCCCCCCGGCGCCCGGGCCGACACCTCGGCCGGGTAGCCGAGCTCGGCGGTGTTGGCGAACACCGAGACCCGCTCGGTCCCGTCCGGGCCGCGCCAGCGGGCCCGACCCACGTCGGCCAGGAACAGGTTGGGGCCGAGCAGGTGGCGGGCCAGCTTGGCCGGCTCGTCGGGCAGGCCGAAGGTGGCCGACAGGTCCTGGCGACCCAGCCCGGCCAGGCCCAGGACAGCGTCCGGCCAGCGCGGCCCGCCCGGGTCGACCAGGACCTTGAGCAGGGCGTGGGCGAGGCGGTCGGAGCCGACCGCGACCAGCAGCCGGTGGCCGTCGCCCAGGGCCCGGGCGGCGATCTGGCCGGCCCGCTCGACCGGCCTGGCCACCGCCGCCTCCGCCACCACCCCCGAGGCGGCCAGGGCCCGGCGCAGCAGGGTCAGGTCGCGGCGGGCGGCGGGCGGGTCGGCGATCAGGAACGGCGGCCCGAACGGCAGCGACCCCGGCCGGAAGGGACCGGGGTTGGGGGCGGGCATGGGTGCGGTCACGGCGCCATCCTACGTGGCAGGTGACTGCATGGGGTCCAAGACGCCAAGCACCGAACCCCCCGCCTCCCTACACCAGGCTCGAGAACGCCACCACCCCGCGCTGGCAGCCCTCCACCGCCGCCCGCGCCGTCGAGGCCACCCCCGCGTCCTCGGCGACCACGGCGACCTGCCTGAGCAGGTCGATGAGCTGCTTGGTGACCCGCACGAAGTCGCCGGGGGTGATGTCCTCGGCGGCCAGGACATCCTCCAGGGGGTCGCCTCGGGCCCAGCGGTAGGCCAGGTCGGCGAAGCCGGGGTCGAGCTGGCGGGTCAGGGTCAGGCCGGCCGCCTCCTCGTGGGCGTGGACCTCCTGCTGGAGGTCGGCCAGAGCGTCGAGGGCGTCCTCGACGGCCCGGGTGGGGGCGACGGGCGGGTCGCCGGGGGGGCCGTCGGCACCGCGGGTCTCGTAGACCAGGCTGGAGACGCTGGCGGCCAGCTCGGCCGCGTCCAGGTCGCGCCAGACGCCGCGGTGCATGGCCTCCACCACCACCAGGTCGGTCTCGGCGTAGACCCGGCGCAGGGTCTGGCCCTTGTCGGTGAGGGCGAAGCCGTCCACATACCCGAGGCTGCCCAGCACCTCCAGGACCCGGTCGAAGGTCCGGACCAGCGACCCGGTGCGGCGCCGGACCCGCTCGGACAGGCGCTGCTGCTCCCTGGCCAGCTGGTCGTAGCGCTGCATCCACTTCTCGTGCTCGGGCAGGTCGGGGCAGCCGTGCACCGGGTGGGCGCGCAGCTCCTCCCGGAGGGCGGCCAGCTCCGGGTCGTCGGCGGCGGCCCGGCGGCGGCGCCGGGGCCGAGGCACCTGGGGCGGGTCCATCTCGGCCAGGGCTCTGGCCACATAGGACTTGAACCGGGGGCTCTTGGGGTTGAGCTGGCGGGGCATGGCGACCTTGCCGACCCGGACCGGGGCGCCGCCCAGGTCGCGCACGGCCACCCGGCGGACCCGCCGGTCCTCGGTCAGGACCAGCACCCCGGTGGAGTTGTCGCGGCCGCCGGCCGGGCCGATGACCGCGGCCAGGCCGCGGCGCCGCCCCCCGGGCAGCCAGATGACGGTCCCGGAGGTGAGCGAGCGCAGCACCTCGGCCGCCTCCTGGGTCTCGGCCCGGCGTTCGGCGTCGGCCAGGGCACTCTCGCGGGCCCGCACCCGCTGCCGCAGCTCCCAGTACTCACCGATGTCGCCCCGGTCGCAGGCGGCCTGCTCCAGGTAGCCGCGGAGGAAGCGGGCGTTGCGGGCCAGGGTCTGCTCGGCGTCGTGCACGGTCCGGTCGGCCAGGAACTGGGCGAAGGAGGAGGCCAGCAGCCGCTCGGCCTGGGGGCGCTCGTAGTTGGCGACCAGGTTGACGGCCATGTTGTAGGAGGGCCGGAACGACGAGGTCAGCGGGTAGGTGCGGGTCGAGGCCAGCCCGGTGATGCCCTCGAAGGGGATGAACGGCTGGTGGAGCACGACCGCGGCCCCGCGGCTGTCGATGCCGCGCCGCCCGGCCCGCCCCGTCAGCTGGGTGTACTCCCCGGGGGTGAGCAGCTCGTGGCGTTCCCCCTGCCACTTGGTGAGCCGCTCGATGGCCACGGTGCGGGCCGGCATGTTGATGCCCAGCGACAGCGTCTCGGTGGCGAACACCACCTTGACCAGGCCCTGGGCGAACAGCTCCTCGACCGCCTCCTTGAACAGGGGCAGCATGCCGGCGTGGTGGCTGGCCACCCCACGGCCGAGCGACTCGGCCAGGTCGTCGTAGCCGAGCGCGTCCAGGTCGGCCGGGTCGACCGGGGCCACCTTGAGCTCCAGGAACTCGAGGATCTGGGCCCGCTCGGCCGGGCTGGTGAGCCGCAGGTTGCCGGCCCGGCACTGCTCGAGGGCCTGGTCGCAGCCGGCCCGGGAGAAGATGAAGTAGATGGCCGGCAGCAGCCCCTCGGCCTCCAGCAGGTCGACCACCTCGACCCGGGACGGCACCCAGCCGCGGCCGACGGCCCGGGGGCCGTTGCGGGCATGGCGGCCCTTGGTGTCGCGGCCGGGGCGCCACTCGCGCTCGCCCCGACGGGCCAGGGCCGGGTTGGGGACGACGTCGTCGCCGCGGGTCACGAACATCGGGTGCAGCTCACGGCCGATCAGGTAGTAGTTGTCCAGAGGGACGGGGCGGCGCTCCTCGATCACCACCTCGGTGGCGCCGCGGGTCGCCTCCAGCCACTCGCCGAACTCCTCGGCGTTGGACACCGTGGCCGACAGGCTGGCCAACCGGACCTCGAGCGGGAGGTTGATCAGCACCTCCTCCCAGACCGCCCCCCTGACCCGGTCCTGGAGGTAGTGGACCTCGTCCATCACCACGTAGCCGAGGCCGCCCAGGGTCGGGCTGCCCTCGTACAGCATGTTGCGCAGCACCTCGGTGGTCATCACCACCACCGGGGCCTCGCCGTTGATGGAGTTGTCGCCGGTGAGCAGGCCGACCCTGGCCGCGCCGTGACGGGCCACGAAGTCGCCGAACTTCTGGTTGGAGAGGGCCTTGAGGGGGGTGGTGTAGAACGCCTTGCCGCCCGAGCGCAGGGCCAGCCAGACGGCGAACTCCCCCACCACCGTCTTGCCGGCCCCGGTGGGGGCGGCGACCAGGGCGCCCTGGCCGCCGGCCAGGGCCAGGCAGCCGCGGCGCTGGAAGCCGTCCAGCTCGAAGCGGTAGCCGGCGGCGAACTCCTCGACCAGCGCGTGCGGGTCGGGGAGGCCGCCGGGCGCGGTGGAGCCGGGGGCGGGGGACGCGGTCATGGCCCTCATGCTGCCATCCGGGCGTCCCGCGCGCCCG
>JBJMHP010000159.1:0-17985 GCA_045807325.1 Actinomycetes bacterium
GGGCCGACGCCCGGCTGCGCGCCCTCGACCCGGGCGGTGAGTCCATCGCCGCGCTCGCCGACGGCGTCGACCCGCGCGACCCACAGGTGGCGGCCGGCATCCGGGCCACCGCCGGGCGGCTGCGAGCCATCCCCGGCGTCAACCAGGTCGCCGACCCGTTCAGCGGACCGCCCGGCCTGCTGGCCCGCGATGGCCGGGCCGCCCTGGTGGCGGTCGAGTTCGAACACGGGCTGGGCGAGGACCGGTTCGACCGGGCCCTCGAGGCGGCCGAGACCGAGCTGCGGCGGCTCGACGCCCCGCACGTCCTGGTCGGTGGCGGCCCCCTCCAGGACCGCGAATTCGAGGACCAGGTCGCCTCCGACCTGGGCAGGGCCGAGCTGCTGTCCATGCCGGTGGTGCTCGTCCTGCTGCTGGTGGTCTTCGGCGGCATCGTCGCCGCCGGCCTCCCCGTGCTGGTCGCCCTGGTTGGCGTGGCCGGCACCCTGCTGGCCCTGTTCGGGATCAGCTCGGCCACCGACGTCTCGGTCTACTCGGTCAACGTGGTCACCATGCTCGGCCTCGGCCTGGCCGTCGACTACGCCCTGCTGCTGGTGTCCCGGTTCCGTGAGGAGCGCGCCACCCACGACGTCCCCACGGCCGTCGAGGAGACCGCCGCCAGCGCCGGCCGCACCGTCGTCTTCTCCGGTCTGACCGTGGCCGCGTCCCTGGCCGGCCTCCTGGTCTTCCAGGACCCCTTCCTGCGCTCCATGGCCTACGGCGGCGGCGCCGTGGTCCTCATCGACCTCCTCGCCGCCATCACCCTCCTCCCCGTCCTCCTCACCACCTGGGGCCACCACATCCGCTCCCACGCCCCCCACGTCCAGCCCCCGGCCCACCCCGCCCCGGCCGACCCCGCGGCGGACGCCACCCCGGCCCGCCGGGAGCGCCTCACCCGGACCCGCCGTCATGGGATCCCCCGGTGGGGGAGCCTAGCCCAACCGGGACGGGACGGCGCCGCGTTGTCCACAACCCTCTCCGGCGAAGGCACCGGGCCGTTCGCCTCCATCTCGCGGGTGGTGCAGCGGCGGGCGGTGCTGATCGTGGTCCTGGTCGCGGTGCCGCTGGTCGTGGCGGCGACGCCGTTCCTGCATGCGCATTACGAGCAGCCGGACGCCCGGTTCCTGCCCGCCGGGGCCGAGTCCCGGGAGCTGTTCGAGACCCTCAAGGCCCGGTTCGACCCGGCGGTGTGGGTGGAGCCGGTGACGGTGGTGGCCGACGCCGGGGCCGACCGGACCGGGCTGGCCGCCTTCACCGGGCGGATCGCCGGCCTGGACGGGGTCCGTGGGATCGGCGAGCGGCGGTCGCTGGCCGGCGGCGTGCACGTCATCGAGGTGGTGCCCGAGGGCACCGGGACCGACGTGGCCGCCTCCCGGCTGGTCGAGGACGTCCGCGCCCTCCGGGCGCCGTTCCCCTTCCAGGTCACCGGGGACGCGGCCGACCTGACCGACTACCAGGCCACCATCGCCGACCGGCTTCCCCTGGCCGCCGCGCTGGTCGCCCTGGCCACCTTCGTGCTGCTGTTCCTGTTCACCGGGTCGGTGGTCGTGCCGGTCAAGGCCATCGTGATGAATATCCTCAGCCTCGGGGCCAGCTTCGGCGCCCTGGTCTGGGTCTTCCAGGAGGGCCACCTGGCCTGGCTGCTGGGCGCCGAGGGCACCGGGGCCCTCGACCCCACCGTCCCGGTCCTCACCTTCGCCATCACCTTCGGCCTGTCCATGGACTACGAGGTGTTCCTGCTGTCGCGGATCAAGGAGGCCTGGGACGAGACCGGCGACAACGACCGGGCCGTGGCCCTCGGCCTGCAGCGCACCGGGCGGATCGTGACCTCGGCGGCGCTACTGCTGGTGGTGGTGTTCGCCGGGTTCATGGCCGCCGGGATGCTCACCATCAAGCAGATCGGGCTGGGCACGGTGCTGGCCGTCGCCTTGGACGCCACCGTGGTCCGGATGCTGCTGGTCCCGGCGACCATGAAGCTCATGGGCCGCTGGAACTGGTGGGCGCCGGCCCCTCTGCGCCGGCTCCACCGGCGGATCGGGCTGGAGGAGCGGGTGCCGGCGGCCCGACCCGGCGCTCAGGCCCTCTCGAGGTAGGCCCGCAGTGCCGGGCGGTGAGGGAGTCGGAGGAGGCCACCAGGTCGGCGGGGGTGCCGGCGAACACCACCCGGCCCCGTGCCCGGCCCCCGGGCCCAGGTCGATCAGCCAGTCGGCGTGGGCCATCACCGCTCAGGCAGCTCCCGGGCGCCGGGGGACCGGGGGCAAGCGACCGCAGCAGCCGGGTCGAGCCCTCGATGTCGGTGAACAGCAGCGTTACCGTTCCGGTCGGCAGCTCGACAACCATCACCCCATCTCGTTGCTGACCGAGGCCCGGTTATCCCCCGGGCCCGCGACCTGGAGGCCCACCATGCCCGACCACGCCGGACAGGCCGCCAAGGCCAGGCGGTTCCTGGAGCTGCACGTCCCCGGGCGGCCCCTGCTGCTGCCCAACCCCTGGGACCAGGGGTCGGCCCGGCTGCTGGCCTGGCTGGGGTTCGAGGCCCTGGCCACCACCAGCAGCGGCTTCGCGGCCACCCTTGGCCGCCTCGACGGGTCGGTGACCCGCGAGGACGCCGTCGCCCACGCGGCCACGATCGTCGCCGCCACCGAGCTGCCGGTGTCGGCCGACCTGGAGAACGGGTTCGCCGACGACCCGGCCGGGGTGGCCGACACCATCGCCCTGGCCCTCGGGGCCGGGCTGGCCGGGTGCTCGGTCGAGGACTTCACCGGCCGGCCCGACGACCCGATCTACGAGACCGGCCTGGCCGCCGAGCGGGTCCGGGCCGCCGCCGAGGCCGCCCACCGGGGCCCGGTCCACCTGGTCCTCACCGCCCGGGCCGAGAACCACCTGCACGGCCGCCCCGACCTGGCCGACACCATCGCCCGCCTCCAGGCCTACCAGGAGGCCGGCGCCGACGTCCTGTACGCCCCCGGCCTGCGCCGCCTGGAGGACATCGGCCAGCTGGTGGCCTCGGTCGACCGGCCCGTCAACGTCCTGGCGGTGGCCGGGGCGCCGCCCGTCGGCGAGCTGGCCGCCGCCGGCGTCAGCCGGGTGTCGGTCGGCGGCGCCTTCGCCTTCGCCGCCCTCGGCGCGGTGGTCGAGGCCGCCACCGAGCTCCGCGAGGCCGGCACCTACGGGTTCTGGCAGCATGCCAGCACCGGCCGCGACGCCGCCGGGTCCGCCTTCGGCGTCTCAGCAACGGAGGGCTGATGTCCGTCCAGCTCAACCACACCATCGTCCGCGTGCGCGACAAGCGCGAGTCGGCCGAGTTCCTGGCCGAGATCCTGGGGGTCGGGCCGCCCACGCCCTTCGGGCCGTTCCTGGTCGTGGAGGTCGACAACGACGTCTCGCTCGACTTCGCCGACGACCACGGGCCGGCGCATCCCCAGCACTACGCCTTCCTGGTCGGCGAGGACGAGTTCGACCAGATCTTCGGCCGCATCCGCGAGCGCGGCCTGCCCTACTGGGCCGACCCGGGACGGCGGCGGCCGGGGGCGATCAACACCAACGACGGGGGACGCGGGGTGTACTGGGAGGACCCGAGCGGGCACTTCCTGGAGATCATCACCCGACCCTACGGCAGCGGGTCCTGACCCCCGACGCCGGGGCTCGTTCCGGTCTGGGAGGCCGGCTATCCTGTGGGGACTCGACCCGAGGAGGTGGGCCGGTGCGGGTCACCAGGTGCGCCCAGCAGGCCGCCCTGGACGCACGCGGGGAGGCTGGCCGGCTTGGCCATGACCGGGTCGGGACCGAGCACCTGCTGCTGGCACTCCTGCGTGACCAGGGCTGTCTGGCCACCGCGGCCCTGAGCAGGCGCGGGGTCGCGGCCGAGACGGCGCGGCGCCGGGTCGAGGAGGCCGCCGGGCGCGGGCGGGTCGGCCGGCGCGGCGGCGCCCAGGACCGGCCGGCCGACCTCCGGCTGCCCGTGACCAAGCCGGTCACGCTGGTGTTCGGGCTGGCCGCCAGGGAGGCCAGGGAGCTGGAGCACGACCGGGTCGGGACCGAGCACCTGCTGCTCGGCCTGGCCAGGGAGGGCGATGGCGTGGCCGCCCGGGTCCTGGAGGACCTGGGCGCCGGCCTCCTCGAGCTTCGCGAGGCGGTGATCGCCCTGTATGTGGCCGGGACCGAGCCGGAGCCGCTCCCGCCCGACCGGGGGCCGCCGCCCTGGGTGCCACCGGCCGGCGCCCGGCTGCGGCGCGTGCTCCCGCTGGAGAGCGAGTACGAGCTGCCATCGGGGGACCGGCTGGTGCTGCTGTCGCTGGAGATCTGGTCGGACTGGTTCGACCTGCGCTACGCGGTCGCCTACGCCACCCCGGAGCCGGAGGGTGACCTGCCGCGGCCCTGGGTCATCGGCCGCTGCGAGGTGTCCGACCGGGCCGGGACCGAGTACCGCAACTGGATCAGCAGCTCCCCGGCCTACGGCATGGTCCGGGTCCACCAGCACACCTTCGTGCCGGCGCCCCCGCCGGGCACCGAGGTGCTGGAGCTGCGCTTCCTGCCGCCGTCGGACGGCTCGGCCGAGCTCCGGCCGCTGGTCGTCAGCACCGTCGTCCTCTGAAGGGGCCGCCGTGAGCGACCGGGTCCAGGTTAGCAATCCGGACAAGGTGCTGTTCCCCGACGACGGCGTCACCAAGGGCGACCTGGTCGCCTACTACCGCACCGTCGCCCCCAGGATGCTGCCGCTGGTCAGCGGGCGGCCGGTGACCATGCAGCGGTTCCCGGACGGGATCGGCCGCGGCGGCTTCCTCCAGAAGCAGATCGGCCGCCACTTTCCCGACTGGTTCGAGCGGGTCACCGCCCCCAACCGCCGCACCCGCCAGGGCACCGTCCGCGACGAGGTCACCTACCCGATCTGCCGCCACCCCGACGACCTGGCCTACCTGGCCAACCAGGGCTGCATCACCCCGCACGTCTGGCTCAGCCGCAGCCCCGACATCCACCACCCCGACCAGATGGTCTTCGACCTCGACCCGGCATCCGAGGACCTGGGCGTCCTCCGGGCGGCCGCCTCGGCCCTGCGCGGCCTGCTCGACGAGCTCGGCCTGGCCGCGTTCCTCAAGTCCAGCGGGTCGCGGGGCCTGCACGTGGTGGTGCCACTGGTCCCGGCGGCCGAGACCGACACCGTGAAGGTGTTCAGCCTGGCCGTGGCCGACGCCCTCGCCGCCCGTCACCCCGACGACTTCACCACCGAGGGCCGGATCGCCAACCGCCACGGCCGCCTGTTCCTGGACATCGGCCGCAACGGCTACGCCCAGACCATGGCCGCCCCGTACGCCGTCCGGGGCCTGCCCGGCGCCCCCGTGTCGATGCCGCTGGACTGGTCGGAGCTGGACGACTTCACGCCCGGCGGCCACACCCTGCGGACCATCGCCGACCGCCTGGCCGCCCCCGACCCCTGGGCCGACATCGACGCCGCCGCCTCCCGCCTCGACCAGGCCGCCGCCCGCCTGGCCGAGCTCCGCTGACCCCGGTTCAGCCGAGGCCGCTACTCCCGGGGGAGGCGGCCGCCCCAGGCGCGGAGGCCGCGGACGGTGCAGACGGTGGCGCCGACCAGGCCGACGACCGTGCCGATGAAGGTGAGGAGAATGACGTCGGTGTTGCCGGTCATCCGCATCCAGTTGGACAGGATGATCGAGGCCGCCGCCAGCCCCAGGAACAGCAGGCTGCGGACCCCCCACCGCTTCTGCCCGACCGGCCTGGACAATCCCACCTCCCGCGCGCCGCTCAGCGCAGTCTAGCCGCTGCACCTCCCGCGGTCAGATCTCCAGCCGGGTGTCCTCCAGGTCGAGCTCCCGCTCGATGCGGTGCATGACATCGTTGCTGATCTCCCCCTGGTTGCGGAGCCGGACGATGGCCTCGCGCTGGGCCTGGAGCAGCTCGCGGACCAGACGCTGGTAGGCGAGCGACTGGTCCTGGGCCCCGCCGTCCTCCCAGATCCCGGCGCGCTCCTTGAGGCGCCGGCGGCGGAACTCGAACAGGCGGTGCAGCCGGTCCACGGTGTCGTCGCGGGTCCAGTCCTCCAGGGCCAGCTCGTCCAGGCGGTCGAGGGCGGCGTGGGTCGCGGCCAGGCGGGCTCGCAGCTCCTCCTTGGCCTCGGAGCCGTCGTCGGAGAACCGGAGCCGGCGGATCAGGGTGGGCAGGGTCAGCCCCTGGACGACCAGGGTGGCCAGGATGACCGCGAAGGTCAGGAACAGGATCAGCTCGCGCATGGGGAAGTCCAGGGGCAGGGCCAGGGCTGCGGCCAGCGACACCGCCCCGCGCATGCCACTCCAGCCGAGCACCAGCCGCTCCCGGGCCCCGATCCGCCGCGCGATCTGGGACGGGCGCCGGTCCAGGAGCCGGACCAGGTACGGGATGCTGAACACCCAGCCGAGGCGGACGGTGATGACCACGGCGCTGACCAGCACCGCCTGACCGACCAGGATGGCCACCGAGGTGCCGGTGAGCTGGCGCAGGATCGGGTGCAGCTGGAGCCCGACCAGGATGAACAGGACGGCGTTGGCCAGGTAGACCAGGACCTCCCAGAACGAGAAGCCGAGCAGCCGGGTCGACGCCGAGGCCAGCTGCGGGGCCCGCCAGCCGACGTACAGGCCGCTGGTCACCGCGGCCAGGACCCCGGAGACGCCGAGCTGCTCGGCCGGCAGGTAGGCGGCGTAGCCGGTGACCACCGAGACCACGATCTCGACCACCGGGTCCTCGAGCCGGCGCCGGACCTCGGCCACCACCCAGCCGACCACCAGCCCCACGGCCACACCGCCGGCCGCCCCGACCACAAAGCTCAGCCCGGCCCGCCAGGCCACGAAGGTCCCGCTGGCCGCGGCGGCCACGGCCAGCCGGTAGGCGACCAGGGCGGTGGCGTCGTTGACCAGGCTCTCGCCCTCGAGCACGGTGAGCAGCCGGCGGGGCACGCCCAGGCGGCGGCCGATGGCGGTGGCGGCCAGCGGGTCGGTCGGCGACACGATCGCGCCCAGGGCGAACGCGGCCGCCCAGCCGAGCCCGTCCACGACCGCGTTGGCCGCCACCGCCACCGCGACCGTGGTCGCCAGGACCAGCCCGACCGCGGCCAGCGAGATCAACCGGGCGTCGGCCCGCAGGTCGCGGGGCGAGGAGAAGAAGCCGGCCCAGTAGAGCAGCGGCGGCAGGAACGCCACCAGGACCAGCTCGGGCGGCAGGCTGACGTCGGGCATGCCGGGCAGGAACCCGAGCACCAGGCCGCCGAGGACGAGCAGGATCGGGTAGGGCACGCGGACCAGCCGGGCCAGGACGCTCAGCCCGGCCACGGCCACCATCAACGCCAGCAGCAGCAGTTCGATGTCGTGCAACGAGGCCTCCGACGCGCGCGCTCGCTGCCACCTTAGCGGGCTCCCGGGGAGGGTTCCCACGCCCGCCCGGTCAGGGTCCCAGGACCGTCACGGCCGCCGGCGTGGCCGGTGTCCGGGAGGCGATCTGGGCGACGACGTGCTCGGCGTCGCGCCCGACCCCGCCGATCAGGGCCGAGGAGATCGCCGACAGGAAGAAGAGCCCGACGAAGTACAGGCCAGGCTGGGAGGCGACCACGCCGCGGTCGTGCCGCGGTTCGCCGTCGGGACCCACCACCGGCAGGTCGATCCAGCCGAAATCGGGGCGGAACCCGGTGCACCACACCACGTTGGCCACCTCCAGGGCCCGCCCGTCCTCCAGCAGGGGGAGGCCGCCGCGGGTCCCGACCGTGCGCGGCACCCGCTCGATCCCGGCGGCGGTGATGTCCCGCGGCCTGACCCGGGCCAGGGGCGTGCCGACCCCCAGCAGCCTGGGGCGGAGCTTGCGGCCGATCGGCGTCCGCACCGTCATCACCCGCGAGATGAAGAACCAGAACGGCGGGGTGGCCAGCCGGTCCAGCCGGCTCCCGGCGCGGGTCGGCTCGCTGCCCGGGTGCCGGCCCGAGAGCCACGTCGGGTGGGAGCGGGCGGCCTCGACGGCGATCTCGGCCCCTGAGTTGGCCGCGCCCACCACCAGGGTGGCGCCCTCCCGGAGCTGGGAGGGATGGCGGTAGGCGCTGGAGTGGAGCTGCAGGATGGCCGGGTCCAGCTCCGGGGCGAAGGTGGGGACCCTGGGGGTGTGGTAGGCGCCCGAGGCCACCACCACGTTGTCGGCCTCGAAGCGGCGCTCCCCGGCGGTCACCAGGTACCGGTCGCCCAGCCTGGCCAGCCGGTCTACGGCGACGCCGCTGCGGACCGGGAGCTCGAAGCGGGCCGCGTACGCCTCCAGGTAGTCGGCCACCTCGTCCTTGACCGGGTAGTGCCAGGCCGAGGCGGGGAACGGCCAGCCCGGCAGTCCGCTGTAGCGGGCCGGGGTGAACAGGCGAAGCGAATCCCAGCGTCGCCGCCAGGGGTCGCCAACCCGCTCGCCTGCGTCCAGGATCACGAACGGCCGCCCCCGCCTGGCCAGGTGGTAGCCGGTGGCCAGCCCGGCCTGGCCGCCGCCGACGATCACCGTCTCGAACCGCTCCGGGTCCATGCCCTGCCCGCCCATCGCCGCCCTCCTCCTCGGGGTCGGCCTCGAGCCTAGGGCGGCGACGGCCCGCCGGCATCGGGAGAACCCCTCGTCCCGGGCGCGGCCGGGCATGGGTAGTTCTTCCCGGTCACTAGACCAGGTGGTGCCGGTAGGCGTAGGCGGTGGCCGCGGCCCGGGAGGAGACGCCGAGCTTGGCATAGATGTTGCTGACGTGCCGGTGGACGGTCTTGTCGGCCAGGTGCAGGGCGCTGGCGATGGCATGGTTGGTCTTGCCCGCCGCCACCATCCGCAGCACCTCCAGCTCGCGGGCGGTCAGCCCGCCGGCCCCGGCGGCCCCGCCGGGCGAGGCCAGCCGGTCGAGCCGCTCCAGCTCGGGGGCGGCGCCCAGGCGGGCCAGGGCCTCGCGGGCGGCGTCGAGCTCCATCGCGGCCGCTTCCTCGTCGCCCAGGGCCCGGCAGGCCAGCCCGATCAGCACCCGGACCCGGGCCGCCTCGTACGGCGCCTCCAGCTCCCGCCAGGCCCGCCAGGCGCGGCGCAGGGCGGCCACGGCGGCGCCAGGGTCGCCCTCGGCCAGCAGCACCGCCCCGCTGGCGTGGTCGGCCACGGCGAGCAGGGCCGGGGTCCGGTAGTCGCCGGCGATCCTGGCCAGCTCGGCGGCGGCCTCCCCGGCCGCCTCGACCTCGCCGGTCGCGAGCAGGATCTCCACGGCCGCGGGGAGCAGGCGGGCCCGCGCCAGCCGATCGGTGGTCTCGCCCAGTACGCGGCGCAGCGCGGCCTCGGCAGCCTTGGTCCGGCCCTGGGTCAGCCGGAGCAGAGCCAGCCCGGGCTGTGGCTCGCGGCCCCAGCGGCCGGCCCGCAGGTAGGCGTCCTCGGCCGCCTCGAACTGGCCCAGGAACCGGTGGGCCTCGGCCTCCTGGTAGCAGGCGGCCCCGATGGCCAGCTCGTCCTCGGCCTCGGCCAGCCGCTCGGCGGCCCGCCGGGCCGCCTCCACCGCCTCCGGCCAGGCCCCGCCCAGCCGCAGGATCTCGGCCCGGTGGACCAGGCACTGGCCGGTGAAGGTGACCAGGCCGGGCTGGCTGTCGCACCAGGCGGTCAGCGCCTCCGTCCACTCGCGGGCCCGGCCCAGCTCGGCGACCTCCTGGCAGACCTCGAGCACCCCGCAGTAGATCGTGCCCGTCACCGGGGGCGAGAGCTCGCCGGCCACGGCCGCCACCATGGCCTCGTCGAGCAGGGCCAGGCCCCGGGCGACGGCGCCGCCGGTCACCGCGGCCGCACCCTGGAGGAGCAGGGCCATGGCGACCAGGTCGGCCTCGCCGGCCTGGCGGCCGATCCCGGCCGCCCGCGCCGCCGTCGCCTCGGCGTCGGCGTGCTCCCCGCCCATGAGCTCCTCCTGGGCCGCCGGGAGCAGCAGGTAGCCCTGCTCGGGGCAGTCGGGCGGCTCCTGCTCCAGCAGCCGCCGGGCCCGGGCCAGCCAGCCGCTGCCCTGGGCCGGCTCGCCCCTGCCAAGCAGCAGGAAGCCCAGCCAGAAGGCGCTGCGGGCGGCCCGCCGGTGGTCGCCCCGGCGGGCGTGGACCTGCTCGGCCCGCTGGAGGGCCGCCATGGCCTCGGAGACCCGGCCGCCGAGGTAGGCCGTGGTCACCGCCAGCTCGAGCTCGTCGGCGTCCAGGCGTCTCACCACACTAGGATTGGCGTCCCACCACATCATGACCGGTACGGGACGAGCGAACAGCATCTCGAGCGGGACGGCAGTGACATGGGACACGGGCCCGAGGTGACGGGCGACACCGGCGACCGGCGGCCGCGCTGGCTGGTCGACGGCATGAACCTGATCGGGTCGCGGCCCGACCGCTGGTGGAACGACCCCGACCGGGCCGTGCGGCGGCTGATCGGCGAGCTGGACCGGTTCGCCGCCGCCACCGGCGACGACGTCACCGTGGTGTTCGACCGCCGGCCGCCCGACGTCGACCCCGGCCACCACGGCGCGGTCCGGGTGGCCTTCGCCTCCCGGCGCGGCCGCAACGCCGCCGACGACGAGATCGTGACCATGGTCGCCGGCGACCCGGACCCGGCGGCCGGCCGGGTGGTGACCTCCGACCGGCGGCTGGCCGAGCGGGTCCGCGACCTGGGCGCCGGGGTGGAGCCGTCGTCGCGGTTCCGGCGGCGGATCGACCGGGTTCTGGCGAGCGACCCGTATCGCTAGGGGCGGGTCGGACGCCTGAAGCTACATGGACAGCACCGGCAACCTGGTCCTGATCGCCGACGACGACGTGGACATCGTCCGCTTCGTCGCCCTCAACCTGCGCCTCGAGGGCTTCGAGGTGGTCGTGGCCAACAACGGCCGGGACGCGCTCGACAAGGCCGTTGAGCTGCGGCCCAGCCTGATCGTGCTCGACACGATGATGCCGTGCCTTGACGGCTACGAGGTCTGCGCCCGGCTGCGGGACGAGCTGCGGGAGGCGCAGATCCGGGTGATCATGCTGACCGCCAAGTCGCTCGAGGCCGACCGGGCGATGGCCTACACCGCCGGCGCCGACGACTGGGTCACCAAGCCGTTCGACCCCGCCGTCCTGGTCGCCAAGGTCAAGCACCACCTGCGCCTGGAGGGCGTGAGGGCGGTGGGCTCGCTGGCTTGAGCCGGCTCCCGGTCCGGTCGATCCCGTAGGCATGGTCGCGATCCGGCGGCGGCGGGATCGGTGCTGCTCGCCCGGGGCTGGCAGTCCACCGTGAACCGCCAGCGTGACGAGCGCCTCGACCGCACCAAGGTCTCCCGGACCTCGACGATCGGCGGCGCCCTGGCCAACTACGAGAACGCCCTCCAGGGCGCCCGCTCCCTCTGGCTGGCCTCGGACGGGGTCGCCGGCTGGGACGGCCGCGAGGCCGCGCCCCCAACTGGTCGCTGGTCGCCAGGGCCGACCAGGCCCTGTACGCCGCCAAGGAGGGTGGGCGGAACGGTCCTGCGCCGCCCCCATCGACGCGGCCGCGGCGGCGGGGTGCCGGGCTCAGGTGTCCCGGAGCCGCCACAGGGCCACGGCGGTCGCCGCCACCAGCACCGCCACCTGCACGGCGCAGGGCCAGCAGGGCCAGGACGTTGGCGGCCAGCAGGGCCCCCAGCCCAGCCCGTCGAGCGGCCGGGCGTCGCTGGCGCCGGCCGTCGAGGCGAGGAAGACCACGCCGAGGAACCCGGTCAGCCCGGCGTCGACGGCCAGCGCACGATCGGGACGCGCCATGGGCTCACGCTACCGGCTACGGCCGGCGGCGGCGTCGGCCACCCGGACGACCCGGCCCCCTACTCCGGAGTTGGCCTCCCCGATGGTGGCGCTGCGTGTCGACTGCAGCACGAAGTGCTCGGTCGTCAGCGCGGTGATGAATGCCTGCTCCCGTGCCTGCTGCTCCATGCTGGACCTCCTGCCGCCGCCTGGTCTGCCTGCTGCCAGCGTCCTTCGTCTCTGGTGCCGAGCTAGCCTCCTTGCCGTGGTCGCGCACCTGCACTATCCGCCCCAGGCAATCCAAGCGGCCAGTACGCCGGGGGTTGCACCCCCGGCACCCTCGCTTCCTTGGTCTGGACGGCTGGCCAGGCGACCTGCTCCTGGTAGGTGGCCCGGTGGACCAGGCAGCCACCGGCGGGCCACACAGCAACCCTCTCATCCAAGGGCTACTGCATCGCCATGGGTCCTCCTGCAGCCCTGACCCTCCGCCCTCCGGGGGCCGGCCTTCACCCCCATCCGCCGGCTGGTGGGGCCCCCGAACGGGAGGGTAGCCGCCCGCGGCGGGAGGCGCGCCTGGCTGTCCACAGCCCCCTCGTGCCGAGGGGCCCCGGCAGACCCGTAGAATCGCGGCGGTGGACGGCGCTGACGTGGTGTTGCTGCTGGTCGCCGGGGTCGTCGCCGGGGTTGCCGGGTCGGTCGCCGGGCTGGCGTCGTTGGTGTCCTATCCGGCGTTGCTGGCGGTGGGGCTGCCCGCGCTGACGGCGAACGTCACCAACACGGTGGCGCTGGTGCTGTACACGGTCAGCGCGGCGGCCTTCTCCCGGCGGGAGCTGGCCGGGCAGGCGGGGCGGCTGCGGCGGCTGGCCGCGGTCACGACGGTGGGCGGGGCGGCCGGGGCGGCGTTGCTGCTGTCGACCCCGGAGCGGGTGTTCGAGTTCCTGGTGCCGGTGCTGATCGGCGGGGCCTCGCTGGTGCTGCTGCTCCAGCCGGGCATCCGGCGGCTCACCGGGGGGCTGGTCGACGAGCGCAGCCCGGCCCTGCTGGCCGGGGTGTTCGCGGTCGGCATGTACGGCGGCTACTTCGGCGCGGCGGCCGGGGTGGTGCTGCTGGCCCTGCTGACGGTGTCGGTGGCCGAGCCGCTGGCCCGGCTGGTGGCCGCCCGCAACGTCGCCCTTGGGCTGGCCAACCTTGTGGCCGCGGTCAGCTTCGCGGTGTTCGGACCGGTCCGCTGGGCCGCGGCGGCGCCGCTGGCCGCCGGGTTCCTGGTCGGCGGCGGGCTCGGCCCCGGGCTGGTCCGGCGGCTGCCGGGCGACCGCCTGCGGGTCGGGATCGCCCTGCTCGGGCTCGGCCTGGCCGTCAAGCTGGGCTTCGACACCTTCGGCCAGGCCGGGGGGCCCGGGTAGACTTCCGGCCCGATGACCGACCGTGTGCTCTCGACCCGGGAGCTCAACCGGGCCCTGCTGGCCCGCCAGCTCCTGCTCGAGCGCTCCTCCCTCCCGCTCGAGGACGCCCTGGAGCAGGTCGCCGGCCTCCAGGCCCAGTACGCCCCCTCGCCGTACATCGGCCTGTGGTCGCGGCTGCGCGACTTCCGCCGGGACGAGCTGACCAGGGCGCTCGAGGACCGGCGGGCGGTGCAGGCGACCGTGATGCGGTCCACCATCCACGTCGTCGCGGCCGCCGACTACCCGCCGTTCACCGAGGCGATCCGGCGTGCCCGCCGTGACTGGTGGACCCGGGTGGCCCGCGGCGAGCTGGAGGGGGTCGACCTGGAGGCCGCGGCCGGCCTGGTCCGCGAGCGGCTGGCCGCCGGCCCGGCCCGCCAGGCCGAGCTGGTCAAGCTGCTCACCGACAAGGGCTACCCGAGGGTGGTGTGGAACGGCATCGGGCTCTGGGTCGACATGGTCCGGGTGCCGCCGTCGGGCACCTGGGAGCGGCGCCGGGCCGACCTGTACGGCCTGGCCACCGAGTGGCTCGGGCCCTGGAAGGTCGAGGAGGGCGACGCCGTCGAGCACCTGGTCCGCCGCTACCTGGCCGGGTTCGGCCCGGCGTCCCTGGCCGACCTGGGCAGCTGGGCCGCCATGCCCCTGACCCCGCTGCGCCCGGTGCTGGAGCGGGTCGGGACCCGCCGGTTCCGCGACGAGCAGGGCACCGAGCTGTTCGACCTGCCCGACGCCCCCCTGCCCGACCCGGGCACGCCGGCCCCGCCCCGCTTCCTGTCCACCTGGGACGCCAACCTGCTGGTCCACGCCCGGCGCACCCAGCTCCTACCCGAGCGGCACCGGTCCCGGATCTTCCACGTCAGGGCGCCCCACTCGTTCCCGACCTTCCTGGTCGACGGGGCGGTGGCCGGCACCTGGCGCCACGAGCACGGCCGGGTGCACCTCGAGCCGTTCGAGCCGCCGGCCCCGGCCACCCGCCGCGAGCTGGAGGACGAGGCCGAGCGCCTGGCCCTCTTTCACCAGGGGTAGACCCCGGCGGCCGTCGATTTGGCTCTGCCCGCTGGCGTTAGTAAACTGTCGCTCCCCCCAATATCGTCGCACACCGCCATCCGTTCCCCCCAGCGGAAGGACGTTGCACCCGATGCGCCGACTCGTCTTCGGCCTTGCCTTGCTTGCGTTGCCGCTGGCTGGCGTCCCGGCCGCCCAGGCGGCGCCCCTGGACGACGCCCGCCGCCGCGCCCGGGCCCTCGAGGCCGAGCTGCGGGAGGCCACCACCGAGCTCCAGGCCGCCGAGGCCGCCCTGGCCAAGGCCGAGGACCAGCTGGCCTACGAGCAGGGCCAGCTGGAGGCGGCCGACCGCCAGCAGCGTGGGGCCAGGGCGGCCCTGGCCGGCCAGGCCGCGGCCATGTACCGCTCCGGCGGCCTGGCCATCGCCGGCGCCCTCCTGGGCCGCGACCCCGCCCTGGTGCCCAGCCGGGTCGAGATGGCCACCGTGCTGGTGTCGCGCAACGCCCAGCTGATCGAGGACGCCGAGGTGGCCGGGGACGCCTACCGGTCGGTGCTCGGCCGGGTCACCAGCGGCCACGAGCGGGCCAAGGCCCTGCGCGACCAGGCCCGGTCGGCCGTGCGGCGGCTGGAGTCGGGGCTGGAGGAGGCCCGCGCCCTGGAGGCGCGCCTGGCCCGCGAGGAGCAGCGCCGCAAGGCGGCGGCGGCCAGGGTGGCCCCGGCCCCGGCCCCGGCCCCGGCCCCGGCCCCGCCCCCGAGCGGCGGCGGCGGGACCGGCGGGGGCGGCGGCGGGTCGGCCTGCATCCTGGAGCGCCCCTACACCTACGTCGACAGCTGGGGCGCCGCCCGCTCGGGCGGCCGCCACCACGAGGGCACCGACGTGATGGCCCCACACGGGGCCAGGGTCTTCGCCTTCGTGAACGGCGTGGTCAGCCGGGAGTCGAGCAGCACCAACGGCGGCATCCAGCTGTACCTGCAGGGCGACAACGGGGTCGAGTACTTCTACGCCCACCTCTCCGGCTACGCGGTGGGCACCGGCACCCGGGTCCGGGCCGGCCAGCTCATCGCCCACAACGGCCAGACCGGCAACGCCCGCTACACCGCCCCCCATGTCCACTTCGAGGTCCACCTGAACGGCGGCCCGGTGAACCCCTACCCGTATCTCAGGCGGGTCTGCGGCTGAGGCGTCACGCGGGCACGGCCTCCAGGACCCGGACCTGGGCCGAGAAGCCCCGCAGCCGCAGGTCGCCCAGGTCGATGAAGCTGACGCCGTCGCCGTGCCAGGCCTGGGCGACCGCGGTGGTGACCAGGACCTGGCCGGCCTGGGCGTGGGCGGCGACCCGGGAGGCCAGGTTGACGGTGCGGCCGAAGTAGTCGCCGCCCTGGACCACCACCGGCCCGGCGGCCACCCCGACATGGGCCGGCGGCAGCCCGGCCTCGGGGACCCGGCGGACCATGCCGAGGGCCGCCTCCACGGCCCCGGGCGGGTCGCGGAAGTACAGCATCACGCCGTCGCCGAGCCACTTCACGGGCACGCCGCCGTGGGCGCGGGCCGACCGGTCGACCAGCACGGCCAGGGACTCGGCGAGCGCGGCCGCGGCGGCGTCGCCGCGCTCCTCGGTCAGGCGGGTGTAGCCGGCCAGGTCCAGGAAGCACATCGCCGGCACCCGGTCCGGCCGGGGAATGGCGCCGGCCTCCTCCAGGGCGGCCTCGATGTTCTCCACCTGGTGCTCGGTCCAGATCAGCTCCTGCTGGCGGCGGTAGATGGCCATCAGGGCCCGGTCGACCAGGGGGACGAACTGGGCGGCGACCTCCGAGGCCCGCTCCATGGCCTGGCGCTGGCCGAGCCCGGCGGCCAGCACCGGCTCCTCGAACCGGGCCCGGTAGGCCTCGTTCTCGACCTTGGCGGCCAGGCGCATGCCCTCGGCGTAGGCCCGGCCGACCCTGGTGATCCAGACCTGGTCGAGGATTTCGGTGGCGGCGGCCAGCCGGATGAGCGGGACCACCTCCAGCTCGTCCTCGCGCATCGCCTCGTCCGGCGACGTCCAGGCGAACCCCATCGACTCCAGCGTCTCCCGCAGCGCCTCCAGGGGCACGCCGGTGTCCCGGCTGACCTGCCGGTAGGTCAGCGACGACGGCACGGCGAAGCGGTGGTAGGGGGCGGCCCCGAGGAACGCGAACGACAGCCGCCCCGAGCGGATGAGCGCGGCGATGGCGTCCATCGGCAGGCCGGCCCGCTCGCAGGCCGTGGCCAGGCGGACCTTCTGCATGTCGGTGGTCCGGAACGGTGCCGGCCCGTCGTTGGGGACGAGGACGCCGAGGTCGACCATGCGGCCGATCTCGGCCTCGGTCACCTCGGCCAGCTCGGCCAGCTCGGCCCGGCCGAGCGCCTGCGCCTCCATGGCCGCCATCCTACGGCGACGGCCGGTCTCTGCGACGCGGGCTAGGAGACCCGGGCTCTGGCGGTGGTGCGCTGCTCGCGCTGGTCGCGGCGCTGCTCGCGCAGGCGCAGGTCCAGCTCAAGGGTGTCGAGCAGGGCCATCAGCTCGGCCGGCTGCCAGCCCCGGACGCCGGTGGCCCGCTCCACGACCAGGGCCACCCGGCGCAGGGTCCACTGGTCGGAGGCGAACCCGTGGGCCCGCGGCGGCTGCTGCAGGGCGCAGCGGACCCCGTACAGCTCGTCGGAGGAGAGCCGGCCGCCGGGCAGGACCAGCTCGGGGCCGGTGGGCAGGGCGTTGCCGTGGCCCCCGACCGCCGGCTCGTCGGGCACGGAGACGAGCACGGTGGCCGAGCGCGAGCCGACCTCAGGCCGTTCACGGTCGGCGCGGTCGTGGCGGACCCGGGCCGGGCGGCGCCGGCGCTGGCCCACCGGCGGCAGCCAGCGGGTGGTGAGCCAGCCGAGCACGGCCCCGTAGACCCAGTGGCCGGCCATGGCCCCGGTCGCGGTCAGGGGGGTCAGGGGGAAGAAGTGCTGCTGGGAGACCGGCCAGAAGTAGAGCAGGCCGAGCAGCCCCAGGCAGATCGCCGACCCGTAGGCGATGCCGAGGCGGACGCTCCGCCACGGCAGCATGGCGAAGGCCAGCCCCATCCCGCCGCCGTTGCCGACGAAGCGCCACACATAGCCCCACATCCACCAGGCGTTGGAGTCGTCCAGGGCCAGCTTGCCGATGGTCGGGATGGGGTCGGCCCACAGCCCGGCGAACATCAGCCCGATCCGCAGCACGTCGTAGATGCCGGTGGCGGCCATGCCGGCCACCAGGCCGAGCAGGGCCCGCTTGCCCCAGGCCGGGTAGCGCAGGCCGATCAGCAGCATCACCGCGTAGGCGGGGATCACGGCGTAGTGGAAGCCGTAGGGGAGCGGGATCGTCCCCGAGAGCGCGACGCCCAGCGAGGTGATGGCCGCGAACCCGAAGGCCAGATAGAAGACCCGCGGGAACAGCGACGGGTTGGAGAGCAGCATCCGGACCGCGGCCAGCAGCTTGGCGTCCTCGGCGGCGGCCCGGCGGGCCGTCCGGCTGAGCGTCCTGCCCGGCGCCTCCGGGGCCACCGCGGCCCCGCGGGGCCGCGGTGGCCGCTCGGCCTCGTACGGGCGTTGCGGGCGCTGGGACCGGCCGGGTGCGGGGGCCGGCCTGCGTTGGACGTCCAGCCTGGTGACGGTCACGGTGGTTCGCTCCTTTGCCGGCAGAGGCTCGCGGGTCACCTCAGCGACAGGAGAATCCACCTGGGCCGTCCCCGATTCCCACCGGTCGTCCGGCCGGCACGCCGCCGGC
>JBJMHP010000160.1:0-3416 GCA_045807325.1 Actinomycetes bacterium
TTCGTGGCCGGCTTCGTCGGCACCTCCACCCTGCTGGCCGGGCCGGTCGCGCGGGCGCGGCGCGGCGCCGACGGCCCGTTCGTGCTGCGGCCGGAGAAGGTCAGGGTGGTCCGGCCGGGCGACCCGGTCGACCCGGACGACGCGGCGGCGGACGGCGTGGTCGCCGAGGTCGTCTACGCCGGCGCCGAGACCCGGCTGCACGTCGACCTCGACGCCGGCACCCGGATGGTCGCGGCCCGGCCGAACGCGGACGGCGGCCGGCCGGAGGTCGCGCCGGGCGACCGGGTGCGCCTGGCCTGGCACCGCGAGCAGGCGTTCCGGCTGCCCGACGCGGCGCCGGACCGGGTTCGGGACGAGGACGCCGCCCGGCGCTGAGCCGGGCAGGAGGAGGGTGGGCATGGACAGGCGCACGAAGGTGCGGGCCGCGCCGGTCGCGGCAGCGGTGCTCCTGCTGGCGGCGGCGTGCGGCGGCTCCGACTCGACGTCCTCGGCGTCCGGGTCCGGCGGAGCGGCCGCGGCGCCGCCGAGCATGGCCGCGGCGGGCTCCGTCGGCACCGGCGAGGGCCAGCTCAACATCATCGCCTGGGCCGGGTACGCCGAGGACGGCAGCAACGACACGACCGTCGACTGGGTCACCCCGTTCGAGCAGCAGACCGGCTGCCAGGTCAACGTGAAGATCGGCAACACCTCGGACGAGATGGTCACGCTGATGAAGACCGGCCAGTACGACGGGGTGTCCGCCTCCGGCGACGCCACCCTGCGGCTGATCTACAGCGGCGACGTCGCCCCGGTGAACACCTCGCTGGTGCCCGACTACGCCACCGTCGCGGAGTTCCTGAAGAACCGGCCGTGGAACTCGGTGAACGGCCAGATGTACGGCATCCCGCACGGCTGGGGCGCCAACGTGCTGGCCTGGCGCACCGACAAGGTTAGCCCGCCGCCCGACACCTGGGGGTCGGTGTTCGACGCGGACAGCCCGTACAAGGGGAAGATCACCGCGTACGACTCGCCGATCTACATCGCGGACGCGGCGCTCTACCTTAAGGCGACCAAGCCCGACCTGAAGATCACCAACCCGTACGAGCTGGACGACACCCAGTTCCAGGCGACCGTCGACCTGCTCAAGCAGCAGCGAGCGCTGGTCGGCGAGTACTGGTCGGACTACACCAAGGCCGTGCAGGCGCTGGAGAGCGGCGACACCGTGCTCGGCACCCAGTGGCAGGTCAACGTCAACCTGGTCAACGGCGGGTCGAAGGCGAAGGTCGACGCGGTCGTGCCGAAGGAAGGATCGACCGGCTGGTCGGACACCTGGATGGTCTCGTCCAAGGCCAAGCACCCGAACTGCATGTACAAGTGGATGAACCACATCATCAGCCCCAAGGCGAACGCCGAGGTGGCCGAGTGGTTCGGTGAGGCTCCGGCGAACTCGAAGTCGTGCGGTCTGACCGCGGATCCGAACCACTGCAAGATCTACCACGCCGACGACGAGGCCTACTTCGACAAGGTCGCCTACTGGACCACCCCGATCAGCGACTGCGGCGACGGCCGCGGCCAGGTCTGCAAGGACTACTCGGAGTGGACCAGGGCGTGGACCGAGATCAAGGGCTAGGCCGATATGGGCAGGGCGGGCGCACACGGGAGGTCGGTGGAAGGTAGGGCGCGCCAGTGAGCGCGCAGGGTGCGCTCCGGCCGCTGTCGCGGGCGCTGTGGCGCCGGCCCCGGCTGAAGCTCGCCCTGCTGCTCTCGGCTCCGGTCGGCTGGCTGGTGGTCGCCTACCTGGGGTCGCTGGCGGTGCTGCTCGCCTCCGCGTTCTGGAGCACCGACAGCTTCACCGGGGCGATCGTCCGCCGGCCGACCGCCGACAACTTCACCGCCCTGCTCCGGGGCGAGGTCTACCGGGCCATCACGCTGCGGACGGTCGGCCTGGCCGTGGCCGTCACCGTGGCCGACGTGCTGCTGGGGTTCCCGGTGGCGTTCTTCATGGCCAAGGTGGCCAGGCGCCGCTGGCGGCCGCTGCTGCTGGCGGCCGTGCTCACCCCGCTGTGGGCCAGCTACCTGGTCAAGGCGTACGCCTGGCGGGTCATGGTGGGCAGCGGCGGAGTGCTGGACTGGGTCCTCGGCCCCCTCGGGCTCCACGGCCCCGGGTTCGGGCTGACCGCGGTCTGGCTGACCCTGGCCTACCTGTGGCTGCCGTACATGATCCTGCCCATCTTCGCCGGCCTCGACCGGCTGCCCGACTCCCTGCTGGAGGCGTCCTCGGACCTGGGCGCCCACGCGCTGCGGACCTTCCGCTCGGTGATCCTGCCCCTGGCTCTGCCGGCCATGGTGGCCGGGTCGATCTTCACCTTCTCGCTGACCCTGGGCGACTTCGTGGCCGTCAACATCGTCGGCGGCAAGACCCAGATGCTCGGCAACGTCATCTACGCCAACGTCGGCGCCGCCAACAACCTGCCCTTCGCGGCCGCCCTGGCCTGCATTCCGGTGGTCATCATGATCGTCTACCTGCTGGTGGCCCGGCGGGCCGGGGCCCTGGAGAGCCTCTGATGCACCTGTCCGGCCCCGCCAGGGTGGCGCTGCGGCTGGTCACGGCCGTGGTCCTGGCCTTCGTGTACCTGCCGCTGCTGGTGGTGGTGATCAACTCGTTCAACCCGGCCCGGGTGGCGGCCTGGCCGCCCGACGGGTTCACGGTCGACTGGTGGGCCAGGGCATGGCACAACCCCGGGGCCCGGGCCGCGGTGTGGACCTCGGTCAGGGCGGCCGCCGGGGCGACCGTGGTCGCCCTGGTGCTGGGCACGTGTCTGTCGTTCGCCGTCCAGCGTCACCGCTTCTTCGGCCGGGAGACGCTGTCGCTGCTGGTGGTGCTGCCGATCGCCCTGCCCGGCATCGTCACCGGGATCGCCCTCCAGTCGGCCTTCCGGTTCCTCGGGGTGCCGCTGTCGCTGTGGACCATCGTCGTCGGCCACGCCACCTTCTGCATCGTGGTGGTGTTCAACAACACCCTGGCCCGGCTGCGGCGGATGTCCCGCTCGATGGAGGAGGCGTCCATGGACCTGGGCGCCGACGGCGCCCAGACCTTCCGCCTGGTCACCTTCCCCGCCCTGCGCACGGCCCTGCTGGCCGGCGCCCTGCTGGCCTTCGCCCTCTCCTTCGACGAGATCATCGTGACCACCTTCACCGCCGGGGCCGGCGACCAGACCCTGCCCATCTGGATCTTCACCAACCTCACCCGCCCCAACCAGGCTCCGGTGGTCAACGTGGTCGCGGTCCTGCTGGTGCTGATCTCGGTGGTCCCGATCTGGCTGGCCCAGCGCCTCTCGGAGGGCACCGTCCGCGGGGCCGGCGCGGGCGCGGTCGCGGCCCGCTAGCGCGTCTCGGAGGACACCGTCTCGGCGCCGTGCCGGTGCCCCGCGTCGTGT
>JBJMHP010000161.1:0-24104 GCA_045807325.1 Actinomycetes bacterium
GGCGACGGCGGGCCTGGCCGCCTTGACGACGGCCGGGCTCGCCGTCATCGCCCGGCGCGGGCTGCAGGCCAGGCCAGCGCTCGCCCAGGCCACGGACGAGGCCCTCGGCGCCGGCTGGCGTACTGCCATCGATCCCGAGCTCGCGGCGCGGCTGCGCCGCCGGCTGCCGCTTGCCCGCATCCTGCTCCTGCCGCTGTGGCGCCGCCGCCGCGACGTCGAGCGGGTGGCCGACATCCCCTACGGCGACGCCGGCCGCCGCAACCTCCTCGACCTGTACCGGCACCGCGCCCGCCCCTCGGGCAGCCCGGTCCTGATCCACCTGCACGGCGGTGGCTACCACCGGGGCCGCAAGAACAGCCAGTCCCTCCCCCTGCTCTACCGGCTCGCCAGCCAAGGCTGGCTCTGTGTCAGCGCGAACTACCGCCTGCGGCCTGCCGCCCAGCACCCCGACCACCTGATCGACCTCAAGAAGGTGATCGCCTGGGTGCGCGCCCACGGCCACGAGTACGGCGCCGACCCAGGCATGCTGTTCGTGTCGGGGAGCTCCGCCGGCGCGCACATGGCGTCGCTGGGCGCGCTCACCCCCAACGATCCCACCTTCCAGCCCGGCTTCGAGGATGCCGACACCTCGGTCGCCGCCGCCATCGGGTTGAACGGCTGGTACGGCGGCTACTACGGCCAAGAGGACGCCTCCTCACCGCTGGCCTGTGTCAGGCCGGATGCGCCGCCGTTCTTCATCGCCCACGGCGACCACGACACCGTGGCGCCCGTGGAGGTCGCCAGGCACTTCGCCGGCAGGCTGGGCAGCGTCTCCACCAATCCGGTCGTCTACGCCGAGCTTCCGGGCGCCCAGCACGCCTTCGACCTGTTCGGTTCCCTCCGCTTCGAGATGGTCGTCGACGCCATCGAAGCCTTCGCCGCATGGGTCAGATCGCGCGAGATCCGGTCAGGCCACGATCTCCGGCTGGAGTAGGAAGCGCGGCGTTGACGCCGCCGTGCCGAAGCAGCTTGTCGGGGTACGGCGACTTGGCCCGGTACTCCTGCTCCATCGGCGTCCCGGCGATGGCGTCGACCGTCAGCGCCTCCACCGCCTCGCCGCCCTCCGGACGATCACCGTCGGGGTGGAACGACACCGACGACACGACCAGCTTGCGGACCACCTGCGGATGCTTGACGGCGAGGGAGAGGGCTCCGCACCGCCGAGGCGTGACATGGCAGGTAGCCTATGGCTGGATGCCTCGCACCTGGAGCCTGGCCGGTCATGCGCGCCCCGCCTCCCCGGATCACCAACCTCGCCCTGCTGGTGGCGCTGGGGGTGGCGTTCGCCAGCGGGGTCGGGGCGGTCGCCGCCGGGACGGCGTCGGGGCGCCGGGTGGCGGTCGCCCACGGGGTCGTCGGCGTGGCGGTGGTGCTGCTGGTCCCCTGGAAGTCGATGATCGTCCGTCGCGGCCTGCGCCGCCCCCGCCGCAGCCGCTGGGTGTCGCTGCTGCTGGCCGCGCTCGCGGTCACCGCGCTGCTCACCGGCCTCGGCTCGGCCAGCGGCCTGCTGTTGTCGGTGGGCGGCTTCCGCGGCATCTGGCTCCACGTCGCGGCCGCCCTGGCGCTGGTGCCGCTGGTGGTCTGGCACGTGCTCGCGCGTCCGGCCCATGCCAGCCGGATGGACCTGTCCAGGCGCACCCTGCTGCGGGCGGGCACGCTCGGGGTGGCCGCCGCCGGCGTCTACGTGGCCATCACCGCCGTGGTCCGGGCCGCCGGGCTGCCGGGGGCGAGCCGGCGCTTCACCGGCTCCTACGAGACCGGCTCGTTCGACCCGGCCGCGATGCCGACCACGAGCTGGATCGACGACGTGTCGCCCGAGGTGGACCCGGCCACCTGGCGGCTGGTCGTCGCCGACGCCGACGGCGAGCGCGAGCTCTCGCTGGAAGAGCTCTCCCGCCAGGACGCGCGCCTGCGCGCGACCCTCGACTGCACCAGCGGCTGGTACGCCCACCAGGACTGGGAGGGCGTGCCGGTCGCGGCGCTGGTACGCAACACCGGCGCCGCCCAGAGCCTGTACGTCCACTCGACCACCGGCTACGGGATCCGGTTCCCGATCGGCGACCTCGACCGGCTGCTGCTCGCCACCCGCGCCGGCGGCGCCCCGCTCTCCGTCGGGCACGGCTTCCCGGCCCGTCTGGTCGCTCCCGGCCGCCGCGGCTTCTGGTGGGTCAAGTGGGTCGACCGCATCGAGCTGCGGTCGACCCCGTGGTGGTGGCAGCCGCCGTTCCCGGTCACGTGAGGAGGCCGCCGAGCCGGGCCGGTGTCGACGTCACCTATCCAATTGGACGTCCTCACTTGGGCGTCCTCACGCGGAACCTACACACCTACAGGCTCCGGGCCGCCATCGGGGCGAACCGGGAGTACTGGCCCTGGAAGGTGACGGTCACGGTGTCGGTGGGGCCGTTGCGATGCTTGGCCAGGATGAGGTCGGCCTCCCCCTTGCGCGGCGACTCGGGGTCGTAGAGCTCGTCGCGGTAGATGAACAGGACCACGTCCGAGTCCTGCTCCAGCGCCCCGCTCTCGCGCAGGTCGGACAGCATCGGCCGCCGGTCCGAGCGGGCCTCGGTCTGACGCGACAGCTGGGAGATGGCCATGACCGGCACGTCCAGCTCCTTGGCCAGCAGCTTCAGCGACCGGGAGATCTCGCTGACCTCCTGCTGGCGGTTCTCGAACCGCTTGCTCGGCTGCATCAGCTGCAGGTAGTCCACCACCACCAGCCCGAGCCCGTGCCGCTGCTTCAGCCGCCGGCACTTGGCCCGGATCTCCATCATGGTCGTCCCCGGCGAGTCGTCGATGAACAGCGGCGCATCCGCCAGCTTCCCCAGCGACCTCGTCAGCCGGGTCCAGTCCGACTCCTCCATCCGCCCCGTCCGCAGCCGCTGCATATCCACGGTGCACTCGGCACACATCAGCCGCTGCACCAGCTCCGTCTTACTCATCTCCAGCGAGAAGACCACCGTCGGCACCCCAGCCCGTACCGACGCATGCCGGGCCACGTCGAGTCCAAGGGTGGAGTTGTGGGTGGGGACCATCGACCGGCTGGCCAGGTAAAGATGATCGGGACTGTCGACCTCGACACAGCGCACTGGCACGCTGGGGATGGGCCGCACGGCGGTGATGAGCCGCTTGCCGGTGCGCCCTGGACTCCTCCGCTCCTTGTGCAGCAGCCGCTTGCGCTCCAGCCGGAAGACCTCGTCGGTGGTCGAGAACGTGAGGGTGTAGGCCGTGGAGGAGGCCGCCGTCCGTCCCTTGACCAGCTTGGTCGTCAGCGAGCAGCGGTACCCGAGACTGACGACCAGCTCGTGAGTGTCCCCGGCGAGACGCCGCGAGGTCACGCAGAACTGGACCGCTCCACTCGGGGCGACCGTCCCGTCGGTGTCGAGCAACCCGGCCAGGAGCGACCGACGTTGCGCCTCCGAAGCCCGCAGATAGGCCGCCGGGATGTGCTTGCTCCCCAGGACGCCCAAAGTCCGCAGCAAGCCCTGCACAGTGCCGTGATGGTTCCGGCACGCCTGGCACTGCGCCATCCCGCTGGACGGCCTGCCGCAGTCAGGGCAGGTCGGGGGCGGCGCCGGGGGTGAGACAAGGCGCGCCCGTCCGCCACACGACCTGCCGCAGGTGCGGACTTGGGACGTCTGCGGGCGGAACCGCTTGCCACACACGACACAGGAGCGCTCGGCAGCCGGGGGGCGCTGGGGAAGACGGAGGGAGTAGTTGAGGCCATCGCCGGGCACGACCCACAATCCATCGGCCTCCAGGTGCACGACGATCTCCGGGTCGGCGGTGGTGATCCTCGCCCCTGCCGCGTGGCCGTCCCCGAGCCAGACGCCGAGGGCATACGGCGCCAGCGGCAGCTCCTGCGCGGGCAGGTCGAGGGGCCTGGTATTGACCACGGCATGGTTCAACCGTCGCTCGGTGCCGTTGCAGGTGATCGTCGCGAGAATCTCCTCGGTGGTCCTGACCGAGGGAAACGTTCGCTGCGTCCGGGTGCGGTTGTATCCCTGGGCGGCCGCCCAGGCCGACCTGCGCGACGCCCGGGTCTCGGTCAGCCACTGGTGCTGGGCGTCGGCGACGACGGCGGTCCCGTCCGAGAACTCGACCTCATAGCAGGGCCGGCCGTGCAGGACGTCGGTCGCGGCGAGGACGGCCGTCGGCCTGCCGTCGGCACCGAGCAGCTGGTCCCCGACCGCGACATCGCCCATCGTCGTCCAGCCGGCCGGGGTGGGGAGTGGCGTGTCAAGGGCCAGCGCCTTCCCAACCGCCGGCCTTGCCGCGACGATGATGAGGTTGGCCGGCTGGAGGCCCGAGGTGAGGCGATCCAGGTCGGCGAAGCCGGTGGGGACGCCGGTGATCTCGCGGTGGTCTTCGTGGAGGCGTTCGATGGCCTCCAGGGTGGTGGTGAGGACGTCGCGGAGGCTGTGGTAGTCCTCGGTGACCCGGCCCTGGGCGACCTGGTAGACGAGGGACTCGGCGATGTCGACGGCGCGCTCGGTGTCCTGGGGGGTCTCGAAGCCGAGCTGGACGATCTGGGTGCCGGCGTCGATGAGGCGGCGCAGGACGCCGGCCTCCTTGACGATGCGGGCGTAGTAGCCGGCGTTGGCGGCGGTGGGGACGCTGGCCACCAGGGTGTGGAGGAACGGGGCGCCGCCGATGTCGGCCAGGGCGCCGCTGCGGCGCAGCTCCTCCTGGACGGTGACGGCGTCGACGGCGTCGCCGTGGCCGTACAGCTCCAGGACCGAGCGGAACACCGTGCGGTGGGCGGGGCGGTAGAAGTCGTCCTCGCGCAGCAGCTCGAGGACCTCTGCGATGGCGTCCTTGGACAGCAGCATCGAGCCGAGGACTGACTCCTCGGCCTCGATGTTGTGGGGAGGGACGCGCTCGTAGGCTGGGGAAGCGCTGGCCCGCGAGCCGCCCTCGGGGACGGGGCGGATGGCCATTGCCGTTCTCCTTGCTTCGATGCCTCCCCTAGCCGGGCACGACCTCCACGTTGACGGTGGCCTCGACCTCGGGGTGGAGCCGGATGGTGAGGCGGTGGGTGCCGATGGACTTGATGGGGGTGTCCAGGTGGATGCGGCGCCGGTCGATGGTGGTGCCGCCGGTGCGCTCGACCGCGTCGGCCACCTGCGGGGTCGTGATCGACCCGAACAGGCGGCCCTCCTTGCCGGCCTTGGCCGGGATGACCACCTTCAGGGCCTCCAGGTGGCCGGCGATGGAGCGGGCCTGCTCGAGGTCGGCGATCTCGCGCTCGGCCCGGCGGGCCCGGATGCCCTCGGCCTGGCGGATCGAGCCCGGGGTGGCGAGGCGGGCCAGGTTGCGGGGCAGCAGGTAGTTGCGCCCGTAGCCGTCCGAGACGTCGACGATGTCCCCGGGCGCCCCCACCCCCCGGACCTCCTGGTTCAGGATGACCTTCACGTGAGGGCTCCTATCGGATGGAGTAGGGGAGCAGGGCCATCTCCCGGGCGTTCTTGACGGCGGCGGCGACGTCGCGCTGATGCTGGGCGCAGTTGCCGGTGACCCGGCGGGCGCGGATCTTGCCCCGGTCGCTCATGAACTTGCGCAGCAGGTTGACGTCCTTGTAGTCGATGTAGTCCTGCTTCTCGGCGCAGAACTGACAGAACTTGCGCTTGGGCTTGCGCTGGAAGGTGCTCTTGGGCATGCAGATACTGCCTTTCGGGGTCCTCTCGCCGCTCTCCTAGAACGGCGGCTCGTCGTTGAACTGACCACCCTTGCTGGCCCCGGCGTTGCTGCCCGCCCAGTCGCCGCCGCCACCGCCCGAGCCGCCCCGGCTGGAGCGCTCGACCTTGGCGGTGGCGAACTTGAGGCTGGGGCCGATCTCGTCGGCCTCCACCTCGGTGACGGAGCGCTTCTCGCCCTCGGGGGTCTCCCAGGAGCGGGTCCGGAGCCGGCCGACCACGATGCAGCGGGTGCCCTTCTGGAGGGTCTCGGCCGCGTTCTCGGCCTGCTGGCGCCAGACGTTGATCCGGAAGAACGAGGTCTCCCCGTCCTTCCAGGAGTCGCCCTCACGGACCCGGGGGGTGACGGCCAGCCGGAAGTTGGCCACCGCCGCCCCGTTGGGGGTGAAGCGCAGCTCGGGGTCGTCGGTCAGGTTGCCGACGAGCATCACTTGGTTGTCGTTTGCCACTTGCGGTGTACCACCTCTCGCATCCCGCGCCGGCTCCTTCGGCCGGGCACGAACCAGTACGACGGTCTCGACCTGGGCCGGAGCGGCCTCGGTCGGGGCCAGCGGGGAAGGAGACGCCGGTCAGGCGGCCTCGGGCCGGATGACCTTGTGCCGGATCACATTGTCGGCCAGGAAGAGCACCCGCGAAAGCTCGTCGACCGTCGCGGGCTCGGCCTCGAGGTCGACGACCGTGTAGTAGCCCTCTTCGAGGTGCCGGATCTCGTAGGCGAACCGGCGCTTGCCCCAGTGGTCGATGTTGCTGACCGTGCCACCACGGCTGGTCACGGTGGTCAGGAACCGGTCCACCGCCGCCTTGGCGTCCTTGTCCTCCAGGCTGGGGTCGAGGATCAGCATGAGTTCGTAGTGACGCATGTCACCTCCTCTGGACTGAGCGGCCCCCGTTGTGGGAGCAGGAGTGTGAAGCCGGCCGAGGGTAGCAGGCACGCCGCCCGCGTCGCCAGCCGCCGGCTCCGGTGGGGGTCTCGATGGTCCCAGCCATGGGGCGAGTGTGCCATCCGCCCCGGACAGTCACCCTGCGGTTTCCACAGCCCCCTCGGGCTCGGGCGGCGGGCGGTTGAAGGCCCGCACGACCAGCGCGCAGGCGACCACCAGCAGCAGGTTGCGCAGGGTCATCAGGCCGATGTCGAAGGGGTAGAGGCGGCGCAGCTGGGTGTAGCGGAAGGGGAAGATGACCTGGCTCACCAGGGCGGCCGCGACCAGCGTCCACAGGGCCCGCCGGCCGGCCAGGACCATGGCCAGGCCGACCATGGGGGCGCACAGCCAGACCAGGTACTGGGGCGACAGCACCCGGCTGGGCAGGACGAAGGCGAACGTCCCCAGGGTGAAGGCGCCGGCCCAGTCGGCCGGGCCGAGGCCGTCCCTGGCCCGGGCCCGGCGCCAGATCAGCCAGGCCGCGCCGGCCAGGGCGGCCAGGGTGAGCACCCCCGACAGGGCCTTGGCGACCCCGGAGACCTCGGAGGCCAGGTCGTAGGCGCCGAAGCCGTAGACGGTGTGGGCGGGCAGGCCGAACACGTGGGCGACGCCGATCAGGTTGGCCCACAGGCTCTCGACCTGAACCCCCCGCTGCACGTGGTACAGCACCGAGTCGGCCGTCCCCCTCACCGACAGGGCGAGCGCGGGCACCACGGTGAGGCCGAAGCCGGCCAGGAACGGCGGCACCGTCCGCAGCAGCGACCGCCACCACCCCAGCGCCGGCACCAGCCCCAGCACCAGCAGCGGGGCCAGCACGCCGGGGAAGATCTTGGCCGCGGTGCCGTAGCCGAGGGCGGCCGCCGCCCAGCCGAAGCGGCCCTCGGCCGCCATCGCCGCCGCCACCAGCACGCACACCGCCGGCACGAGGTCGAAGCGCAGCACCAGCAGCGGCCCCACGGCCACCATGGCCAGCACATAGGCCAGGGGGATGCGCCGGGGACGGCCCGGGTCGACGACCCGGCTCAGGCGGGTCGCGGCCCACAGCCCGACGGCGTCCACGGCCAGCATCTCGCAGGCGAAGGCGAGCCGGTAGCCGGCGCCGGTGCCGACGACCAGGGCGGGCAGGATGGTGAAGGGGACGCTGCCCGGCGGGTACTCGGTGGCCACGTCCCGGTAGGGCAGCTCGCCCTGGAACATGCGCTCGACCTTGGCCCCGTAGAAGCGGACGTCGCCGAACAGGGCGGCCGAGTACAGCCGCGGGTTGAGCGAGACGACCAACAGGACCGCCCGCGTGGCCAGCCACAGCCCGACCACCAGCAGGTCGACCCGGCGGCCGGCGGCATGGTGCGTGCCGCTCGCCGCGGTCGCGGCCTGCATGCCCCCTGGCCCCCTACGGTTGGGTCGGGTTGGGGCCCGGCCGGGGCACGATCTGCGAGGTCGGCGGCGCCGGCGGGCCGGGCTGGGGCGGCGGGAACGTCGGCTGGGGCGGACCGGGGAGCCCCGGCTGGGTGCTGGGGGGCACGGTGGTCGGCGGGGCCGTCGAGGTGGTGGAGTTCAGCACCTGGCCGCCGAGCTCGGCCGGCACCACGAACGGCGCGTTCGGCCGGTCGCGGGTGGCCACGTCCATGAAGTTGTGCCAGATCTGGGCCGGCACGGTCCCTCCGGACACCCCGCGGAGGCCGTAGACGTTGACCAGCTTCTTCTCCGGCTTGTCGTAGCCCAGCCACACCGAGGTGACCAGATCGGTGGTGTAGCCGACGAAGCGGGCGTCGGTGTAGAGGCTGGTGGTGCCGGTCTTGCCGGCCACCTCGCGGCCGTCGAGCCGGGCCCGGAACCCGGTGCCGTTCTCGACCGCGCCCCGCAGGACCAGGTTCATGGTGTCGGCGACGATCGGCGCCACCACCTGGGTGCCCTGCTGGCGGCGATGGTCCTCGATCACCCGCCCCTGGGAGTCGACGACCCGCTCGACCAGGTGCGGGGCCATGTGGATGCCCCGGTTGGCCCAGGTCCCGAAGGCCGAGGCGAGCTGCAGGGTGGTCACGTCCCCCGAGCCGAGGGACAGGGCCAGCACCGGCTTGAGCACGGGCGCGTCCTCCAGCGGGCGCGGGTCGTGGTCGGGGCCGGGCCGGCCGTCGAGCTCGGCGGCCAGGCCGTGCTGCCTGGCGAACTGGGCCACCCGCTTGGGCTGCACCTGCTGCATGAGCTGCACGTAGATGGTGTTGACCGACAGCCGGGTGGCGTCGGTCAGGGTCATCTGGCCGTAGTTCTCGTCGTCGTAGTTCCTGAAGTCCTCGCCGTCGACGATCAGCTCCTCCGGGCCGGGGAACACCGAGTTGACCGAGATGCCGTCGGACAGCGCCCGGGCGAGCACGAACGGCTTCATGGTCGAGCCGGCCTGCCGGATCGCGTTGGTGGCGTAGTTGAACTGGCGCCTCTCGAAGTTCCGGCCGCCGTACATGGCCCGCACCGCCCCGGTGCGGGGGTCCATGGCGACCAGGGCCGCCCGCGGGGCCGAGGGCACGTCCAGCGCCTGGTTGACGGCCTCCTCGGCCTGGCGCTGCATGTCGAGGTCGAGGGTGGTCCTGACCCGCAGGCCGCCCAGGCTCACCGCCTGAGCGCCGTAGCGGGCGACCAGGTACTGGCGGACCTTCTCGAGGAAGAAGGGGGCCTGGGAGTTGGCGATCCCCTGCGGCTTGACCGCCCAGGAGACGCCCAGCTTGGACGCCATGGCGGCGCGTCCCTCCTTGGCCGACAGCCAGCCCCGGTCCACCATCGCCTGGAGGATGTAGTTGCGCCGCACCTTGGTCGAGGCCGCGTGGTCCTTGCGGCCGTAGAACTCGGGGCTGCGGATGACGCCGGCGAGCAGGGCCGACTGGGCCGGGGTGAGGCTCTGGGCGGTCACCCGCCTCTTGCCCGGGACCGAGAAGTAGGTGCGGGCGGCGGCGTCGACCCCGTAGGCGCCGCGGCCGAAGTACACCGTGTTCATGTAGAACTCGAGGATCTTGTCCTTGGAGAACTTGCGCTCCAGCTTGACCGCGAGCACGGCCTCCTTGAGCTTGCGGAACAGGGTCCGGTCGCGGCCGACGCCGGGGAAGGCGTTCTTGACGTACTGCTGGGTGATGGTCGAGCCGCCCTCGGAGATCCGCCGGCGCAGCAGGTTGGCCGCGGTCGCCCTGGCCAGCCCCCGGTAGGAGATGGCCCCGTGGTCGTAGAAGTCGCGGTCCTCGGCGGCCAGCACGGCCCGGCGGGCGTGCTCGGGGATCCTGTCCAGGCTGACCACCCGGCGGTTCTCCTGGGCCGACAGGGTCCCGATCTCACGCTTGCCGGTCTGGTCGAGGAACACCACCGTCTGGGCGGTCGGCACCTCGGCGGGCAGGGGGACGCGGGCGAAGGCGTAGATCAGCCCCACGATCGTGCCCGCGGCCACGGCCACGGCGGGCACGGCCAGCCACAGTGTCCAGCGCAGGACCTGGCGGAGGCGAGAGCGGCTGGGGGGCGGCTGCTTGCGTTCCCTGCCCGGTGGTCTGCCCTGCTGGTGCCTGGCGGCCCGTGTGGGGGTGATCGGGGGTGCGGCCATAGCCCGACGATGCTACCCCACCGTTGCCCAGATGCCGATTTCAGCCGACGTGACGGCGGCCCAGCAGGTAGCGCTGGGCGAGGTGGTTCCAGTAGCAGGCGGTGCAGACCTCGACCACGTAGCAGGCCACCTCGTCCATGGAGCGGTGCAGGTCGGCCAGGCCGTTGCGGGGCCAGACGCGGCCGTTGGCCTGGCGCAGGGCGTCCCCGAACACGTAGGTGACGTGGACCAGCGGCCCGGCGGCGCAGACCGGGCAGGGCGTCGGGGTCTGCTCGCCGACGTTGCGGGCGGCCCGCAGCAGCTCGGGGTGGGCGTCGCAGACGTCGTCTCGCGATAGGCGCCCCCCGCGGAGCTCGGTGAGCTTCGCCCGCTTGGCCAGGGTGTAGTCGACCAGCCGCATCTCGGCGCCAGTGTACCCGGCCCCTAACGGTGGCACCCGGGAGGTAACGGCTTGACAACGCGAGTTGACATACTCGCGCTGGCGTACCTATCGTGTCGATACATCGAGCCGATACATCGGCCTCGATCTGCAGTAGTGAACCACAGCAAGAGGGGACGTGCGTTCGTGCTCGAGCTGGCCGTGCTTGGTCTGCTCAAGGAGGCACCGATGTCCGGCTATGAGCTGAAGAAGCAGCTCTCGGTCAGCCTCGGGGCCTTCTGGCGAGTCAGCTATGGCTCACTGTACCCGTGCCTCAAGCGGCTGGCCGCCGAGGGGGCCCTCGACGTCGAGGTGTCGCCGTTCACCTCGCGCAAGAAGCACGTCTACCGGCTGACCGACCACGGCAACGGGCTGTTCCACCGTCTCCTGGAGACGGCCGAGGGCCACGACCTGGAACAGGACCGGTTCTCCATGCGACTGGCCTTCTTCCGCTACCTGCGGCCGGAGGCCCGCCTCTACCAGCTCGAGCGGCGGCGCGGCTACCTCCAGGAGCGGCTGGCCGACCTGCGCGCCTCGGTGCGGACAGCCCGCGAGCGCATGGACGCCTACACCATCGAGCTGATGGACCACGGGCTGGACGAGCGCGAGCGCGAGATCGCCTGGCTCGACCGTCTGATCGCCCGCGAGCGGCGCTCCACCGAGAGCGCCGACGAGCAGGACCCCGCTGGGCCGGAGGCCCAGCTTCCCCAATCCCCGCGCGACCCCCGCCTGCCCGCACAGACCGGGTAGGCCGCGCCGTCTCAGGAGGAGACCAGAAACCGATGGGAAAGCTACGCGTCGCGATCGTCGGCGTGGGCAACTGCGCGTCGTCGCTGGTGCAGGGCATCCACTTCTACGCCGACGCCGAGCCCGGTGACCACGTCCCCGGGCTCATGCACGCCGAGCTCGGCGGCTACCACGTTCGCGACATCGAATTCGTGGCCGCCTTCGACGTCGACGCCAAGAAGGTCGGGCGCGACCTCTCCGAGGCCATCCGCTCCGGCGAGAACAACACCATCCAGTTCACCGACGTGCCCCCCCTCGGGGTCGAGGTGCAGCGCGGGCCGACCCTGGACGGGCTCGGCCACTACTACGCCGAGACCATCCAGGAGTCCGACGCCGCCCCGGTCGACGTGGCCGTGGCCCTGGCCGCCTCCGGCGCCGACGTGCTCGTCTGCTATCTGCCGGTCGGCTCCGAGGAGGCCGCCCGCTTCTACGCCGAGCAGGCCCTCAAGGCCGGCGTGGCCTTCGTGAACTGCCTGCCGGTGTTCATCGCCGGCCGCCCCGAGTGGGCCGACCGCTTCGCCAGGGCCGGGGTGCCGATCATCGGCGACGACATCAAGTCCCAGGTCGGGGCCACCATCGTCCACCGCGTGCTGAGCCGGCTGATGGAGGACCGCGGCATCCACATCGACCGCACCTACCAGCTGAACTTCGGCGGCAACATGGACTTCATGAACATGCTGGAGCGCAGCCGGCTGGAGTCCAAGAAGATCTCCAAGACCCAGGCCGTCACCTCCCAGGTCGGCCACGACCTGGGCAAGCGCAACGTCCACGTCGGGCCGAGCGACTACGTGCCCTGGCTGGACGACCGCAAGTGGTGCTACATCCGGGTCGAGGGCCGCGCCTTCGGCGACGTCCCCATCAACCTGGAGCTCAAGCTCGAGGTCTGGGACTCGCCGAACTCGGCCGGGGTGGTCATCGACGCCATCCGCTGCGCCAAGCTCGCCCTGGACCGGGGCATCGGCGGGCCGCTGCTCGGCCCGGCCGCCTACTTCATGAAGTCGCCACCGGTGCAGTACACCGACGACGAGGCCCGCCGCCTGGTCGAGGAGTTCGCCGCCGGCACCGGGCGCTGAGGGAGGCCGTCGGCTGGTGGCCACAGGCGACTGGTGGCGGCACGGGGTCATCTACCAGATCTACCCGCGCAGCTTCGCCGACTCGGACGGCGACGGGGTCGGTGACCTGGCCGGGATCACGGCCAGGCTCGACCACCTGAACGACGGCACCCCGGGCTCGCTCGGGGTGGACGCCATCTGGCTGTCGCCGTTCTACCCCTCGCCCATGGCCGACTTCGGCTACGACGTGGCCGACTACGCCGACGTCGACCCGGTGTTCGGCACCCTGGAGGACTTCGACCGGCTGGTGGCCGAGGCCCATGCCCGCGGCATCCGGGTGGTGATCGACCTGGTGCCCAACCACACCTCCGACCGCCACCCCTGGTTCCTGGAGTCGCGCTCGTCCAGGGACAACCCCAAGCGCGACTGGTACGTCTGGGCCGACTCCCGGCCCGACGGCTCGCCGCCCAACAACTGGATGAGCTCGTTCCCGCGGGCCGGGCCGGCCTGGACCTTCGACGAGGGCACCGGCCAGTGGTACCTGCACTCGTTCACGCCCGAGCAGCCCGACCTCAACTGGTGGAACCCCGAGGTCCGCGAGGCCATGGACCAGGTCATGCGGTTCTGGCTGGACCGGGGCGTGGACGGCTTCCGGGTCGACGTCGCCCACAAGATGGCCCACGACCCCGAGCTGCGTGACAACCCGCTGATCGAGCTGGACGAGGAGGACCTGGAGCAGACCCAGGCGGCCAGGGACCGGCGGCGGGCCAAGCTGAAGGCGGTCCCGCGCCGCGACGAGGACTGGCCCGAGGTCCACGAGATCCTCCGCCGCTTCCGGCACACCCTTGACGGCTACGAGGACCGCATGGCCGTGGGCGAGGTCTACCTGCTGGACCTGAAGCGGTTGGTCCGCTACTACGGCTCCGGGCAGGACGAGTTCCACCTGGCCCACAACTTCGTGTTCCTGACCCAGCCCTGGAAGGCCGAGGCCTTCCGGTCGGTGGTGGACGAGTTCACCGCACTGCTGCCGGCCGGCGCCTGGCCGGCCTGGATGCTCGGCGACCACGACATCTCCCGGGTCGCCAGCCGCTACGACGAGGGCGGCAACGGCCGAGCAGGGGCTCGGGTGGCGGCCATGATGCTGCTCACCCTGCGCGGTACCCCGTTCGTCTACATGGGGGACGAGATCGGCCAGGCCGACGGCGAGGTCCCGCCCGACCGGGTGGTCGACATCGACGGCCGCGACCCCGAGCGCACCCCCATGCAGTGGGACGGCTCCCCCGGCGCCGGCTTCAGTTCCGGCGACCCCTGGCTGCCCGTCGGCTCCCAGGCGGCGACTGTCAACGTGGCCGCCCAGCGGGACGACCCGGCCTCCATGCTCAGCCTGTTCCGTCGCCTGGTCTGGTTCCGCAAGGGCTCGGCCGCCCTCCGCGTCGGCGACTACCGGTCCCTGCCCGACGCCCCCGGCGGCTGCTACGCCTACCTGCGCACCGCCGACGACGAGCGCCTGCTGGTCGCCCTCAACTTCACCGGCCAGCCCCTCGAGTACGAGGTCGAGGGCCTCGAGGACGGCCGCCTGGAGATCTCCACCGACCCCACCCGACCGGCGGGCGAGCACCTCTCGCTCCGGCCGCTCCGCCTGGGGCCCGACGAGGGCGTGGTCGTCCGCCTACCCTGGCCCCTGGTCCTTGGCCCAGTCCCGTAGGGCTTCGGTGGCCTCCTCCTCGGACATGGGGCCGCGATCCAGGCGGAGCTCCAGCAGGTGGGCGAGGGCCTTGCCGACCAGGGGGCCGGGCGGGATGCCGAGCAGGGTCATGACCTGGCGGCCGTCCAGGGGCGGGCGGATGCTGGCCAGCTCCTCCTCGGCCTCGAGACGGGCGATCCGCGCCTCCAGCTCGTCCGAGTAGGCGGCCAGCTGCCGGGCCTTGAACACGTTGCGGGTGGTGCAGTCCGAGCGGACCAGGAAGTTCAGCCGGTCCAGCAGCGGCCCGGCGTCGCGCACGTAGCGCCGCACCGCCGAGTCGCTCCAGCCCAGCCGGTAGGTGTGGAACCGCAGGTGGAGCAGGACGAGCTGGCGCACGTCGGCGATGAAGTCGGAGGGATATCGCAGCTCGGTCAGCCGCTGCTCGGCCATCTTGGCCCCGACCACCTCGTGGAGGTGGAAGGTCACCCCCTCGGGCCCGACCCGGCGGGTGCGGGGCTTGCCGATGTCGTGGAGCAGGGCGGCCATGCGCAGGGTGAGGTCGGGCTCGTCGGCGTCGAAGGCGGTCGCCCGCTCGACCACCGCGATGGTGTGGCGCAGCACGTCCTTGTGCCGGTGGACCGGGTCCTGCTCGAGGGCGAGGGCGGGCAGCTCGGGCAGGAACTCCTCGGCCAGCCCGGCGTTGACGATCAGCCACAACCCCTTGGCCGGGGCCCGGCCCAGCAGCAGCCTCGAGAGCTCGTCGCGGATCCGCTCCCGCGAGACGATCTGGAGGCGCTCGCGGCGCTCGGTGATGGCGGCCAGCGTCTCCGGGGTCGGGGTCAGCTCCAGCTGGGCGGCGAAGCGGGCCGCCCGCAGCATCCGCAGCGGGTCGTCCTCGAAGGAGATCTCCGGGCTCGACGGGGTGCGAAGCCGCTTGGCCGCCAGGTCGGCCAGCCCGCCGTGGGGATCGACGAAGGGGCCGTCGGGCAGCTTCATGGCCATGGCGTTGACGGTGAAGTCGCGCCTGGCCAGGTCCTCCTCGATCGAGTGGCCGAAGGTCACCTCGGGCTTGCGTGAGTCCTCCCGGTAGCTGTCGGAGCGGAAGGTGGTGATCTCGAGCTTGAAGTCGCCCTTGCGGACCCCGACGGTCCCGTAGCGCACGCCCTGCAGCCACACGCCGCCGCCCCAGTTGCCGGCCCGGACCACGGCCAGGATCTGGTCGGGGGTGGCGTCGGTGGTCAGGTCGATGTCGGCGTCGGGGGCGGTGCGGTCGAGCAGGGCGTCGCGGACCGTCCCGCCGACCAGGTACAGCTCGTGGCCGCGCGCGGCGAAGCGGCGGCCCAGGTCGCGGACGACGACGGCGAACGGGGCCGCGTTCAGCAGCGCCCCCAGGGCCTCGCGCTGGGCAGGGGAGAGCTCGGTCATGCCGGCAGCATACGCGCCAACGCCCTGGGCCATTTCAAGTGGTTTACGCATGAACAACCAGGGCAACCGCATCGGCGAGCAGGTGGGCGGATGCCGGACACCAAGAAGACGAGCAGGGCCGACGCCGGCCGCAAGGGTGGCCAGACCACCAAGAAGCGCTACGGTGACGACTTCTTCGGGAAGATCGGCCGGATGGGCGGGAAAAAGGGCGGAGAGACGACCAAGCAGCGCTACGGGATCGAGTTCTACCAGAAGATCGGCCGCAAAGGCGGCTCACGCTGAACGGACCTCCGCGGTCGGGGTCGTGAACTGAGGCCGGGGCTTTCTGCTCCGGCCTCCCGCTATACTCGGGGGCGCTCGACCGCCGCGCTCGCATTCCTGGAGACCCCGTGCGTTCAAGCATCGACGTCCACAACCGCCTGCTCGCCGACGACGTCGTGCATGAGCTCTCCCAGCTCCCGGGACCGCTCCGCGACCTCTCGGCCGCCCCGTCGGTCCTCGGCCTCCCGCCGGTGGCCGTCGCCCGCACGACCCTGCTGGTCGACGGGGACGGGTGCGTGGTCGTGCTCGCCCCGGCCGACGCCGAGGTCGACACCGCCAGCGTCGCCGAGCTGCTGGGGCGGCTCGACCTGGACCCTGTCCCGCCCGACCGGGCCCCCGGCCTGACCGGGTACCTGCTGCCGTTCGTCCCGCCGGTCGCCCTGGAGTGCCCGACCACCCTGGTGGTCGACGAGCGGGTGGCCAGCCAGGACGTCGTCTACGCGGCCGCCGGCGAGCCCGGCGTGATCCTCAAGGTGCACGGCGCCGACCTGATCAAGGCGACCAGCGCCGTCGTGGCCAGGATCAGCAGGCAGGCGAACTGACCGTGCGGACAGCCCGTGCCGTCTCGGCCGGCGGGGTGGTCCTGGCCGGGCTGCGCCCCGACGCGCCGGTGGCCCTGGTCGCCCACCGCTCGGTCCGCGGCGGCCTCCAGTGGACCCTCCCCAAGGGGGCCCAGGAGGAGGGCGAGTCGGTCACCGACACCGCCCTGCGGGAGGTCAGGGAGGAGACCGGCCTCCAGGTCGAGCTCGTCGGCCCCCTCGACACCATCGACTACTGGTTCGTGTGGGCCCCCGAGCAGACCCGCTATCACAAGTTCGTCCACTACTTCCTCATGCGGGCCGTGGGCGGGGACTTCGCCGAGCACGACCACGAGATGGAGGACGCCGCCTGGTTCGAGCCGGCACAGGCCCGGCGGCAGATGTCGTTCGCCAACGAGCGCAGGCTGCTCGACCTGATCCCGGACGTGCTCGCCGGGCAGGCCGCGGGCGGACCGTGACCGCGGCGCGGACCCCGACCCGCGCGCTGGCCGCGCTGGCCCTGGCTGTCACCCTGGTGGCCGCGCTCACCCCGGCGGCGCCGGCCCAGGAGGCCGCCCCCTCGCTCGAGGTGGTGCTGACCGGCATCTCCACGGTGGTCGGGCCGCGGGCGCCGCTCGACTACCAGGTGACGGTGCGCAACCGCGGCCAGGAGCCGGTCCGCGACCTGCTGGTCCAGGCGCGGCTCGGCCCGCAGGTGGACAGCCGCTCGGAGCTGGCCACCGTGCTGGCCACCCCGGCCCGCGACGTTGGCGGCCAGCCGCTGGACGCGTTCCGCCCGTCGGGTGCCGAACTCTCCTCCGGGGCCGCCAGGCAGCTCGAGCGGCGCCGGGTCGACCTGCCCCCCGGGCTCGGCGACCAGCGCGCCGGCGTGGTCCTGCCGCTGTCCATCGAGGTCCAGGCGTCCGGCCCGGACGGGCCGGTCACGGCCGCCCTGGTCACCTATGTGGTCGACCTGCCGGCCGGGGCCCGCCAGCCCCTGCGGGCCGCGTTGCTGGTGCCGGTGCGCGAGCCCACCCACCGCAACCCGGCCGGCGACTTCATCGACGACAAGCTGGCCGGCCTGCTCGCCCCCGGCGGCTCCCTCGGCGCGGTCGTGACCGAGCTGGCCAGGCCCGCGGCGCCGGCGGCGACCATGGTGGTCGACGCCATGCTGGTCGAGGACGCGACCGCCATGGTCGGCGGCTGGCGCCTGCGCCAGGGCGGCAGGCGGACCAGCGTCCCGCCCGGCGACCCCCGCTCGGTCCAGGCCGACAAGTTCCTCCAGGCCCTCAAGGCGGCGGCCAGCCGCCACCGCCCGGCGGCCTTCGCCTGGGGGAACGCCGACCTCCCGGCCCTGGTCAGGGCGGGGGGCGCCGCCCGGGCCGAGGGGCCGGTCCGGAGCGGGCGCAACCTGCTCGCCAACGGCCTCGGGACCGCCCCCGACGAGTCGCTGGCCTGGCCGGTCGACGGCGCGATCGACGGCGCCCTGCTCCAGGCCCTGGCGCAGACCGGCGGGGACGTGGTGGTGCTTGAGCCACGGCACCTCCCGACGCCGTCCGGCGAGGTCACCCAGAACGCCACCGTCGACCTGGGCGGCGGCCCGTCGCCGCAGCGGGCCCTGGTCGGCGACGCCGTTCTCTCCGGGGCCCTCACCGACCCGCGGGCGGCCAGCGCCCCGGTCGAGTGGGCCCAGCGCCTCCTGGCCGAGACGGCCGTGACCTGGCTGGAGCGCCCCAACTCGAGCGAGCCGCGGGGCATCCTGCTCGCCCCGCCCCAGGGCTGGCGGCCCACCCGGGCGTTCTTCCGGTCACTCGTCCGCGGGCTGGGCGCGGCCCCCTGGCTGCGCCTCGAGCCGGCCTCGACCCTGGCCGGCGAGGTCGCCCAGGGGCCGGCGGAGAGCGAGCGCCGGCTGGCCACGGTGACCGCCGCCGACGTCGCCGCCGGGCTGCCCCGTAGCTACCTCAACCGCGTCGAGCAGACCCGGGCCCAGCTGGACAGCTTCCGGCGCGCCGTCGGCAACGACTTCCAGCCCGCCGACGGCTTCGAACGGGACCTGCTGGTCGCCGAGTCGAGCGACTGGCGCCCGGCCGGTGCCAGGGAGCGCGGCCGCAGCTTCGTCAGGGCGGTCGGCCAGGGCATCAAGAGCGTCTACCGCCACGTGGCCGTCATCACCACGCCGGTCACCCTGACCGCCAGGAGCGGGAAGATCCCGATCACGGTGGCCAACGGGTCGGCCGAGCGGGTCACCGTGGTCCTGCGCCTGACCTCGCCCAAGGTCGACCTGCCGGGGGCCAGCGAGCCGTTCGTGCTCGAGCCGCGGCGCCGCACGACCCAGCTGCTCCAGGTCGGGACCAGGGCCACCGGGACCTTCCCGATCCGGGTCGACGTGCTCACCCCCGACGGCGAGGTGAGGATCGCCGGCGGCGACATCCGGCTGACCTCCACCGCCTTCAACCGGGTGGCCCTGGCCCTGACCGGCGGGGCGGCCGGGCTACTCCTGCTGTGGTGGCGCTTCGGCCGCCGCCGCCGCAACGGGACCGACAACGGGACCGAAGCGTGAGCACGGAGCAGGCCAGGGCGGACGCCCCGGGAGGGCCCGGGCAGCGGCCGCCCGAGCCCAGCCTGGCCCGGTCGACCGCCCTGATGGCCACCGGGACCCTGCTGTCCAGGATCACCGGGCTGCTCAGGGTCACCGTGCTGGTCGCGACCCTCGGCGTCGGCGAGAGCCGCCTGGCCGACGTCTACAACGTCGCCAACACCACCCCGAACATCATCTACGAGCTGGTCCTCGGCGGCATCCTGTCCTCCATCTTCGTGCCCGTCTTCGTCGAGGTCCGCAACACCCGCGGGCAGCGCCAGGCCTGGCACGTGGCCCGGGCGACCATGACCATCGCCATCGCCGGGCTGGGGCTGCTGGCCGGGATCACCATGCTGGCCGCCCCCTGGATCATCCGGCTGTACGTCCACTCGGGCAGCCCGGCCGAGCGGGCCGAGGCGGTCGAGCTCGGCGGCCAGCTCCTGGCCATGTTCATGCCCCAGATCGTCTTCTACGGGGTCGGGGCGGTGATGACCGGCCTGCTCAACGCCCACCGGCGCTTCGGGGTGCCGATGTTCGCCCCGATCCTGAACAACCTGGTCGTGATCGCCGTCGGGCTCACCTTCCACGCCCTCGTCGGCCAGCAGGTTCCCCAGGTCGGGGAGGTCACGACCGGCCAGAAGCTGCTGCTCGGCCTCGGCACCACCGCCGGGGTGGTGGCCATGACGATGGTCCAGTGGCCGTTCCTGCGCCGGATCGGCTTCCGCTTCCACTTCGTCTGGAACTGGCGCGACCGGGCGATCCGCAAGATGGCCACCCTGTCCGCCTACACCGTCGGCTACGTGGTCACCAACCAGCTCGGCTACCTGCTGGTCCCGGTCCTGGCCTACGGCGTCCAGGGCGGCTACACCGCCTACACGACGGCGTTCATCTTCTTCCAGCTGCCCCACGGCGTGTTCGCCGTCTCGGTCATGACCGCCCTGCTCCCCCCGCTCAGCGAGTACGCCGTTGCCCGGGACTGGGCCGCCTTCCGGGCCACCATGGCAAGAGGCATCCGGCTGACCGCGGCCGTGCTGCTGCCGGCCGCCCTCGGCTACCTGGCCCTGGCCGGCCCGATCGTCCGGCTGCTGCTGGAGCACGGGGTCGTCACCGAGGCCAGCACCTCGCTGCTGGTCCCGGTGCTGATGGTGTTCGTGCTCGGGCTGGTCCCGTTCTCCACCTTCCAGCTGGTGTTGCGGGCCTTCTACGCCCTCCAGGACACCCGCACCACCTTCCGGGTCAACCTGGTCTCGGTCGGGGTCAACGTGGTCGTCGACCTGCTGCTGTTCAACCTGCTCCCCCAGCGCTGGAAGATCCCCGGCCTGGCCTTCGGGCACGTCAGCAGCTACACCGTCGGCTCGGCCCTGCTGCTGTACCTGCTGTCGAGGAGGATCGGCGGGCTCGAGGGGTCGCGCATCCTGGGGGCCGTCGGCCGCATGCTGGCCGCCGGGCTGGTCATGGTGGCGGCGACCCTGCTGGTCGCCCGGGGGGTCGCGGCGGCCATCGACCCCGGGCTGGGCCGCGACCTGGTCACCGTGGTCGCCGGGGTGATCGTCGGCGCCGGCACCTACCTGGCCGTGGCCCGCCTGCTCCGGGTCGAGGAGCTCGCCCTGCTGCTGGACGTCGTCCGCCGCCGGGGAACCCGAGGCCGGCCTCCGGAGCGCCGGGGGACATCGCCTGGCTCGTCCTGACGATATCCGGCGCAGTTCCGGACGAGCCCGGGCGGAGCCGCAACGGAATTGGCGTTGGGTAGCTGCTCCTGCTGGGTGGCGTCGCCAGATCGAGGCCCGCCTCGCCGCCCAGCGCCGCTACCACCAGCGCCTGACCAGGCAGCTTCGGCGGCCGGGGTGTGGCTGCCCAGGGTCAGCCCCCACGTCGGCCGCATCGCCTCCATCGGCGGCGGCGACTATACATCGGCGCCGTTCGCCCGGCCGGGTGAGGGTTCAAGCGGTCGGAGAGGGCGCTTCTTGTTAGACTTCGGAGGTCGCGATCCCCGGGGTCCAACACCCCGCACCTCGTATATGAGCATGTCGCAGGTCGGTTCCGGTCTGCCCCGCCTACTCGCCGAGCGGTATGAGCTCAGCCAGCAGGTCGCAACGGGCGGCATGACAAGCGTCTGGCGCGGGCACGACCGTGTCCTCGGCCGGGACGTCGTCGTCAAGGTGCTGCACCCCGAGCTGGCCGCCGACCCCAGCTTCCGGGCCCGCTTCCACGAGGAGGCGGTCAACGCGGCCCGCCTGACCCACCCCAACATCGTCGCCCTGTACGACACCGGCGAGCAGGGCGACGTCGCCTATATCGTCATGGAGCTGGTCAACGGGCCGACCCTGCGCGAGGCCCTGGGCCGCCACGGCCCACTCCCACCGTCGCGGGCGGCCAGGCTGTCCATGGAGGTGGCGGCGGCCCTGGACTACGCCCACCAGGCCGGGGTCTGCCACGGCAGCCTCAAGCCGGGCAACATCCTGCTCGCCGACGACGGCACCGTGAAGGTGGCCGACTTCTCGATCGCTCGGGCGGCCAGCGACGACGACCCCGGCCGCACCGGAGAGGTCCTGGGCACCGACGGCCACCTGGCCCCCGAGGTGGTCAAGGGCGACGCCGCCAACGGGCGGGCCGACGTCTACGGGCTTGGCGCCTGCCTGTACGAGATGCTCACCGGCCGACCCCCGGGCGCCGACCCGTCCACCACCGTCCCGCCCCGGGCCCTGCGGGCCGGCGTGCCCCGCGACCTGGACGCCATCGTCCGCCAGGCCATGGCCACCGACCCCGACGGCCGCTTCCAGACCGTCCAGGCCATGGCCGCCGCCCTGTCCCGGTCGGCCGCGGGCGTCGACGGCCCCCCAGCCGAGTTCCTCCCGGTCCCTTTGGCGCCGACCGGTCCCGAGGTCACGCCCTCGCGCGGGTTCCTCCGCCACGAGGGCCGCCTCCTCGGCTGGGTCCTCGCCCTCGTCGCCCTGGCCGCCGTGCTGGTGACGGTCGGCCTCACCCTGGCCAGGAACGACCTGAGCAACCTGTTCGGCGACCAGCAGCCCCCGAAGACGAGCCGGGCGCCCGCCTCCAGCGCTCCCCCCGAGCGCGTCAGCGTGGAGAGCGCCACCTCCTTCGACCCGGAGGGCGGCGGCCAGGAGAGGCAGGACCTGGCCTCGCTGGCGATCGACGGCAGCCTTGAGACCAGCTGGCACACCGAGGGCTACAACCAGAACTTCGGTCCCGGAGGCATCAAGCGGGGCGTCGGGCTCGTGCTCGACCTCGGCCGCCCCCAGGAGGTCGGGCGGCTGAGGCTCACCCTCACCCCGACCGGCGGCAGCGACGTGACCATCTACGGCTCCGACGGCCGGCCGTCCAGCCTGGAGGGGTGGACGAAGCTCTCCGGCACGAAGACCGGCGAGGACCAGGTCTCCTTCAACCTCGAAGGCAGTCATCGCTACCTGCTGGTCTGGTTCTCCAGCCTGTCCCCGGACGAGGACGGCAGGTTCCGCGGCGGGGTGGCGAACGTCACGCTGACGTCGTGAGCGACCCGAGCGACGAGGCCCTCCTCGCCGCCCATCTGCGCGGCGACCCCCGGGCCTTCGGCGAGCTGGTCGCCCGCTACGAGCGCCGCATCTACGGCCTCTGCCTGCGGATCCTCGGCAACCGGGAGGACGCCGAGGACGCCACCCAGGAGGCGTTCCTGGCCGCCCTGCGCCGAGCGGCCAGCTTCCGCAGGGCGGCCGCCTTCTCCACCTGGCTGTACCGGATCGCCGTGAACGCCGCCACCGACCAGGCCCGGCGCCGCGGCCGGGCCCGGACGGCCCCCCTCGACCCCGAGGACGCCGGCCTGGCCGTCGCCCCAGGCGGCGAGCTCGGCGAGGTCGTCGCCTCCGCAGTGGCCGTCCAGACCGCCCTGGCCAAGGGTCCCGAGGAGTTCCGCGTCGCGGTCGTCCTCTGCGACCTCTACCGAGTCCCCTACGCCGATGCCGCCCAGATCCTCGAGGTTCCCGTCGGCACCGTGAAGAGCCGGGTCTTCCGCGGCCGCCTCGCCCTCGCCGAATGCCTCGGCGACCCCCCGGACCGACCCCCCCTCCACGTCCCCGGCTCCCCGGGAACCGACACCACATCCCCAGCGTCCGAACCTACGGACCCACCCAACCGGCCCCAGGAGTAACCGAGCGTGCCCGACCATCCCGACCGCGAGCAGCTGGCCGCGTTCCAGGCCGGCGACGGCGACCGGCGCCAGCGGGCCGAGGTCGAGGCCCACCTGGCCGGCTGCCCGTCCTGCGCCGAGGTGGCCGCGTCGGTCGAGCAGGCCAGGCGCCGGCTGGCCGTGCTCGAGGAGCCGGCCCTCCCCCCCGGCCTCCACGACCGCCTGGCCGCCGCCGTCGAAGCCGAGGCCGCCCAGCCGGCGCCCGCCAACCGCCCGGCCCCCTGGTACCGCCGGCCCGTCGCCTGGGCCGCCGCGGCCGCCCTCCTCCTCGCCGCCCTGATCGTGCCCTTCCTGGACCGGTCCAGCGGCAACCTCACCACCGCGGGCGGGAGCTCCCGCTCCTCCCAGGAGGCCGCGACCGCCGGCGGGGCGGCCGACGCCGACCGGATCCCCGTGATCGGCATTCCCGGCGAGGTCTCGGCGGCGACGGTCCGATCCAGGCTCGCCACCGACAGTCGGGCCAGGAACGCCCTCGACTCCGCCGGCGCTCCGGGCGCCCAGGCCGCCACCCCCCGCGCCAGCCAGGGCGCGGGACCCGGCACCCAGTCTCCGGACCAGGCCGGCGGCGGCCACCGTTCGAGCGCCCAGGCCCCCCCGGCCGGTGCCACGAGCCTCAAGCCCTGCCTCCCGGCCGCGACCGCCGCCGCCGACCGACCCCTCAGGCCCGCCTTCTTCATCCAGGGCGCCTACCGGGGCCGCGAGGCCACCATCCTGGTCACCACCAGCACCGGCGAGCCGGGCCGAGTCGACCTCTGGGTGTTCCCCCGGGACAACTGCTCCTCCCGACCCTTGGCAACCGAGCAGGTCCGGTAGCACGGCGGCAGGGGCCACACCAGCCGTCGGTGGATCCGGCCGCCGAGGACGCCCACGCGGTCGGGGCCATCCGGCCACGGCCGCCCGCCGGGGGCGCTAC
>JBJMHP010000162.1:0-6490 GCA_045807325.1 Actinomycetes bacterium
CGAGCGGGACCGGCGGCGGGCCGGCTCCTCCTCGGCGGACGGCTCGGGAGCCGCCTTGCGCGGCGCGGCCGAGGCCCGGGCGGCGGCCGCCTCCTCGACGCTCGGCAGGTCGAACAGCTCGCTCAGCAGCGGGCTGGTCGAGTAGACCTCGTGGACGGGCTCGTCGGTGAGGTCGAGGCGGCGCCGGATCAGCTCGGCGGTGTCCATCTCGTTCCAGGCCACGAAGGTGACCGCGACCCCGGCGGCGCCGGCCCGGCCGGTCCGGCCGATCCGGTGCACATAGGCCCGGTCGTCCTCGGGGGTGTCGTAGTTGATCACGTGCGACAGCCCGGCGATGTCGAGGCCGCGGGAGGCCACGTCGGTGCAGACCAGCACGTCCAGCTTGCCCTTGCGGAAGGCGCGCATGACCTTCTCCCGCACCACCTGGGGCATGTCCCCGTGCAGGGCGCCGGCCCGGTAGCCCTCCTCGAGCAGGCCCTTGATGGTGCGGTCGACCCCGCGCTTGGTGCGCCGGAACACGGCCACCCGGTCGCGGTCGGGGGCGTCCAGGATGCGGCAGAGCACCTGGAAGCGGTTGAGGGGGTGGACCTGGAAGAACAGCTGCCGGGTGGCGGGCACGGTGGCCTGCGCGTCCTCGGGCTCGGCGTGGACGAAGGTCGGCCGTTTGGCGTAGCGCCGGGCCAGGGCCACCACCGCCTTGGGCATGGTGGCCGAGAACAGCATCGTCTGCCGGTGGTCGGGGGTGGCGGCGATGATCGTCTCCACGTCGGGCAGGAAGCCCAGGTCGAGCATCTCGTCGGCCTCGTCGACGACCAGGATGCGGAGCTTGTCGAGCTTGAGGTGCCGCTGGCGCAGGTGGTCGAGGACCCGGCCCGGGGTGCCGACCACGACCTGGGCGCCCTCGTTCAGGGCGACGATCTGGGGGCCGAGGGGGCGGCCGCCGACGATCGCGACCGCGCGCACGCCGGCGTCACGGCCGGCGGTGTCGATGTCGCCCGCCACCTGGAGGCAGAGCTCACGGGTGGGGACGAGGACCAGGGCCTGGACCTCGGCCAGGTCCGGGTCGACCTCCTGGACGATCGGGATGCCGAAGGCGAGGGTCTTGCCGGTGCCGGTGCGGGCCTGGCCGATGAGGTCGACCCCGGCCAGCGCGAGCGGCAGGCAGAGCGTCTGGATGGGGAAGGGGTGCTCGATCCCGACCCGGGCCAGCGAGGTCAACGTGGTCGGGGTGGCGCCGAGATCGGCGAAGCTGTGCTCGGTGGGTGGGGGAGCGACGGTTCCTGACGTTGGACTCAAACAACCTCCTGGTTGGAATGGTTCAACTGTGCATGGTAGCGAACCCGGCCCCCGGGCTTCAGCGGTAGCGAGGGACCTCGGGGTCGACCTGCTCGCTCCAGGCGTCGATCCCGCCGGCCAGGCTGCGGACCCGCGGCCAGCCACTGGCCTTCATCCACACCGCCGCCTGGGCGCTACGCGCCCCCACGTGGCAGTACACGACCACGTCGCGGTCCCGGGGGATCTCGGCCGAGGCCCGCTCGACAAACCGGTCAAGGCCGATGTGCAGCGACGGCTCGATCACGGCCACGGCCCGCTCCGGGTCGGTGCGGACGTCGACCAGCAGGGGCGGGTCGTCGCCGGCCAGAGCCGCGGCCAGCTCCGGCGCGTCGACCTCCTCCAGCAGCGGATGGCTCTGTCGCACCCGCTCATGCTACCGCCTGCGGTACGCTTCGCCGCGACATGACAGCGCAGGAGGTCGCCCCAGCCATGGCCAGCCCGGCCGAGGTCTTCGAAGCGCTCCGCCAGGCCCACGCCAAGGCCGACGCGGACGCCGCCGCGGCGCTGTACGCGCCCGACGCCGTCTACTACGAGCCGGACAACGTCCCCCACCGCGGCCGGGACGAGATCCGCACCCATCTGGCCTCGGTGTACGCGGTCAGGGGGCCGATCGAGCTGACCGTCAAGCGCCAGGTCGGCGCCGACCAGACCGTGCTCGCCGAGTGGACCAGCGCCTACACCGACGGCGGCCGCCGCTCCACCGGCGTCCCGGGTGTCTCGGTCATCGAGGTCGGCCGCGACGGCATCGTCTACCACCGCGACCTCGGCTAGGCCGTCCGCCCTCACGAGCTCAGGACCAGCAGCCAGTCCTCCTCGCCGCCGCCGTTGCGACCCGGGGTGGTGAAGGTCGCCGACATGGGGACGGGCCGGCGGGCACCGGAGGTCGGGTCGACCCAGACCGCCCGGGCCCCGGCGGCCATGGCCGAGCGGTCCACCGAGATCGTGCGCGCGGTCGGCAGGTAGACGACGGCCAGGCGGCCGTCCGGGGTCCTGGCCGCGCTCGCGTAGTCGTTCTCCAGGACGTCCATCGGGTCGTCGGTGGTCAGCTCGGTGCCGCGGCCGGCGGTGACCAGCCGGCTCCCGCTGTCCGGCACCAGCCGCCACCACGGCATCCTCGAGAACAGGTCGCGCAGCATGGTGACCTGGGTGAGGCCGCGGGTCGACAGCCGCCGCTCCCAGCCGTCGTGGAACTCCCAGTCGTCGCTGCCGACGAACTCGCCGGCCGCGCCGGAGGTCAGCGACCAGAGCACCTGCCGGCGGAGGGTCTCGTCGGTGGTCGGCGGCGACTCGGGCTGGTTGTTCTCGCCCTCGTAGTTGGCCTCGCCCAGCACCGCCGGGATCGCCGGCCGCCGCCGGTGGGCGTCCAGCACGGCCTTCCAGGTCGGGTAGTAGGTGTAGACGAAGTTCCAGTCGACCCGGGCCGCCCAGTAGGGGTTGTCGGTGGACATCGACTTCTCGGCCCCCAGCTGCATGGAGAACGGCCGGCGGTCGCCGGTCCCGCGGATCCCGCGCAGCATCGCGTCGATGCAGTGGTCGACGTCGCTGCCCCGTGCCGGGTCCTCGGCGGTCGAGACGTAGTCGCCTCCCGACATCCAGACGATGTTGGGCAGGTCGCGGAACCGCCGGGCCACCATGGCCCCGTAGCTGTGGCACTGCCCGATCGAGGTCGGGACGAAGGAGTGCCCGATGGTCCACCCGTCGATCGGGTACAGCATGACCGTGATGCCGTTGTCGGCGGCCATGTGGAGATAGGCCGTGACCCGCGCCCAGTACGGCTCCTGCCACCGGAGGACGTCGCCGTCCACAAAGGGGAGCAGCCCGTCGAAGGTGGCGCCGTCGTCGCTCGGGGCGCCGTTCACGGTGGCCCCGATCAGCGAGACGATGGCCGCGTTGAAGCCCTGCCGCCGGCGGTCGGCGAACCACAGCCGGGCCTGCTGGGGCGACAGCCTGGTCATCAGGGCCCAGGGGGAGTCGCCCTTGACCAGGATCGGCCTGCCGTACTGGTCGCGGAACCAGCGGCCGTCGTGGCTGACCGAGGTCACGAACGGCGGCCCCTCGGGCCTTGCCTGCCTGCCCGGCGCCGGCCTGGGCCAGGGCGCCGTTGGGCTGGTCGGGCCGTCGTCGGGAATGCGCATGGCCTGTCCCTGCTGGACGCGCCGCTGCAGCAGCCAGGCGCCGCCCGAGCCGGCCACGAGCACCAGCGCGAGGGCGGCCAGCCCCAGGAGCCACCAGGGGCGGTGTCGCCTCGCCTGCGGAGCTGCCATGGCCTGGACCGGTCGGCCTGGCGCTACAGTGAGCTGAAGCCGACCCGCTTGTCGGGGTGCTCCTCACCGACCTCGACATAGGCCAGCTTCTCGGTGGGCACGCCGACCCGGCGGCCCCTGGCGTCGGACAGCCACAGCACCTTGGACTTGCCGGAGACCGCCTCCTCGACCAGGCTGGTGACGTCGTCGGGTGTCTGGTCGACCTCGACCACCAGCTCCTTGGGGCTGTAGGTGACCCCGAGCTTGACCTCCATATGTCTCTCGTCCTCCTGGTCGGGCTGGCCTCGGCCGGTGTTGTGCGGGAGGCCGAGCGTAGCACCAGCGCGCTCAAGCCCGGCCGGGACCGTACCGAATTCCGAACGGAAGGGACCCGGCGCCCCACAGCGGGGAAGCGAGGCCCATCCGTGCTGCTCACCGGCCCGTTCGGCGGCCTCACCGACGACGTCCGCGAGTTCCTGCTCCGCCTGGCCGACGAGGGGCCGCCCCTGACCGGCTGGGAGGAGCCCGTTGCCGGCTGGGCCGGAGTGTCGTACCCCGTTGGTAGCGTCCCGGCCAACTCGGACCCCGAGGAGAAGGGCGGGTCGCGGTGGGGTGGGAGGCGGTGGTGATCGGCCTGCTGGCCGGGGCCCTGGTCGGGCTGGTGGTCGGGCGCTGGGGCCGGGGGGACGTGGGGGGCGTGGGCAGCCGGGAGCTGGACCGGCGGCTGGCCGGGATCTCCGACAGCCTCGACCGCCGCCTGGTCGACCTCGACCGCCGCCTGTACCTGGGCCTGGACGGCGTCCAGGACGCCCAGCTGCGGGCCGCCGACACCGCCGCCCAGGTGCGGGAGCGGGTGGCGGTGGTCGCCGGGGTGGCCGAGCAGGTCCTGGAGCAGGCCCGCGGCCTCAGCCGGCTGGAGGACCTGCTGCGCCCGCCCCAGGCCAGGGGCGCCCTCGGGGAGCTGCTGCTCGAGCAGCTCCTGGCCCAGGGCCTGCCCCAGACCGCCTACCGGACCCAGCACATGTTCCGCTCGGGGGCCAGGGTGGACGCGGTGCTGCTGCTCGGGGACGCGATGGTCGCGGTCGACTCCAAGTTCCCGCTGGAGGCGTTCGCCCGCATGAGCACGACCCCCGAGGGCGAGGCGGCCCGGGCCCTGCACCGGCGGGCGTTCACCCGCGATGCCCGCCGCCACGTCGACGCCATCGCCGACAAGTACATCTGCCCGGACGAGGGCACCTACGACTTCGCCCTGTGCTACCTGCCGTCGGAGGCGGTGTTCTACGAGTTCCTGCGCGAGGACCCGCCGGGCGACTCCTGCTGGCGCTACGCGGTGGAGCGGCGGGTCTTCCCGGCCTCGCCGACGACCCTGTACGCCTACCTTGTCTCGATCGGGGTCGGGCTCAAGGGCCTGCGGGTCGAGGAGAACGCCCGCCGGGTGCTGGACGCCCTGGCCGCCCTCCGCGGCGACCTGGACGGCTTCCGCACCCACTTCGAGCTGGTCGGCCGGCACCTCGGCCGGGCCAGGGACCGCTGGCAGGACGCCGCCCACCGCCTCGACCGGTTCGACGGCCGCCTGGCCGAGGCCTCCGGCCGGGCCACCGACCTCGACCGCCGGGGTGCGGACGCGGCGGTGGAGAGCGAGGCCCCGTTGCCGGGGATCCTGCCCGACCCGGACGCCGGGCTCACGGGAACCGGCTGAACCAGACCAGGGACATGGCCGCCCCGGCGACCAGGAACAGCAGGCCGGTGGCGGCGAACACCACCGTGACCTCCTGCTTCTCCTTGACGAAGCCGATCTTGGAGCCGAGCTCGCGGTAGACGCCCTTGAGGTCGCGGCTGCTGGGGGCGGCGAAGAAGCGGGCCCCGGTGGTCTCGGCGATCCGCTGGAGGGTGAGCTTGTCGGGCGGGACCGGGATCCGGCGCAGGTTGCCGGTCTCGTCGGGCACGTCGACCATGCCGCGGTCGGTCCCGAGGGCGATGGTGAAGACCGGCACCCCGAGCTCCTTGGCGTCGGAGGCGGCCTCCATCGGCTGGGCCCGGCCCTGGGTGTTGGCCCCGTCCGACAGCAGCAGCACCACCAGGGGGGCGTCGTCGCCGCCCTGCTGGGTCCCGGGGGTGGGCGCCGGCTGGGCGTTGCCGCCCGCGGGCGGCGTCGGGGGCCGCTTGACGTCGAGGGCCCGCTCGATCCCGTCGCCCATGGCCGTCGCCCCCTCGGCGTGCAGCGTGTCGATGGCCTCGTGGACGGCGTGCCGGTCGGTGGTCGGCCGGGTCAGGGTCTGGGCGGTGGAGGCGAACGAGACGATCCCGACACGGAACTTCTCCGGGAGCTGCTGGACGAAGCTGGCCGCGGCCCGCTGGGACGAGACCAGGCGGGTCGGCTCCACGTCGGTGGCGTTCATCGAGCCGGACACGTCCATGACCAGGATGACCGTGGCCTGCTCCTTGGGCACCAGGGTCAGGGCCTGGGGTCGGGCCAGGCTGACCAGCAGGGCGGCCAGGGCGAGCAGGTAGAAGGCCGGGGGGACGTGCCGGCGCCAGCCCGGCTTGGCGCTGACCACGTTGGCCAGCAGGTCCAGGTTGGTGAAGCGGACCGTGTAGCGGGAGCGGCGCCGCTGGGCGAGCAGGTAGGCAGCCAGCGCGACCGGGACGAGCAGGAGCGCCCACAGGAGTCCCGGCCACTCCGCACTCACCGGACGGCGCCCCGATTCACCTTGGCGGCCTCCCCGGTCCGGGCGGGCTCACCGGCCCGGGTGGAACCCCCGGGCCCGGGCGGGTCCCGGGAGGGAAGGGGGTCCAGGAGCCGGGCTGGGGCGGGCCGGTCGTGACCGGGACCCCGGCGGCGGGCGGCGGGGCGGCGCCGACGTCGGCCGAGCCGCCGGCGTGGGCCGCCTCCGGGCCCCACTGGACCGGGG
>JBJMHP010000163.1:0-5161 GCA_045807325.1 Actinomycetes bacterium
GGCGAACAGGACCCCCTCGATCTGGGTCTGGCCGCCGGCGAAGTAGACGATGAACAGCCCGATCCCGGCCACGATGGCCACCGCCAGGCCGACCGCGGCCCGCCGCTCGGCCCTGCGCTGGCCGCCGGTCATCGCCTGGTCCGGGGGGCCACCCCGGTCCCCCGGACCCCCCGGGGCACCGGCCGGTCCCTGCTCGCTCCGGCGGTCGACGTCCACCCGCTCGCTCCCCTGCTGGTCGCTGTCGGTCATCTGGCCTCAGCCCCGCCCGGCGATCCAGCGGGCGGCCACGACCAGGATCCCCAGCCCGATCACCCAGGCCACGAACCCCTCGGGCACCGGCCCCTTGCCGCCGATGGGGGCGCCGCCGCGGTTGTAGGGGTTGGTCTGCAGGCTCTCGACGTAGGCGGCGATGTCGTCGACCTCCTGGGTGCTCTGGGCGGTGCCGAACTCGTAGTCGGCGAGGCCGCCGCCCACCGGCATCTGCCCGGGGCCGATCTTGATGGCCTCGGCCACGTCGATGGGCTCGACGCCCTGGAGGGACACGGCGATGTTCTCGCCGCCCAGGGCGGCGCCGGCGCCGTTCATGCCGTGGCAGGCGGCGCACGCCTGGCCGTACAGCTGGCGGCCGCGCTGCAGGTCGCCGCGGGCCGGGTCGACGTCGGGGATCTGGGCGTCGCCGACCGCCTTGCCGACGTAGACCGCCAGGGCCCGGATGTCCTGCTCGTTGAAGCGGGGCTCGCCCCGCTCGATGGCCGGGCCCTTGTTGTCCTTCCAGGGCATCCGGCCGGTGCGGACCGCCCAGTCGACCGCGGCCGCCCCGCCCACGTCCTTGAGCGACGGCACCCGCGGGTAGTAGCTGGGCCCGGCCGGGTCGGGCCCATGGCAGGAGGCGCAGGCCTGCTGGTACAGCTCGCGGCCGCGGGCGTTCAGGGCCGGGCTGTCGGCCGGCTGCTGCTGGGCGGCCAGGGCGGTGGCCCGCCGCGAGGCCGCGGTCCCGGTCGTCGGGGTCAGCAGCAGGGCGAGGACGGCGATGCCGCCAAAGAGGATCGCGGTCCGGCGCACCAGGCTGCTCCCTTCGACGAAGGCCACCCTCGGTGCTCATGCTAGGCAGGCCGGGACGCGCCGGCAATTCCAGATCGACCAGCGATAGGCTCTTGGCGGGACCGATGCCACCAAGGGGGGTCGCATGGACACCGACGAGCTGACCTACGGCAGCTACCTGCGGGTCCCGGAGCTGCTGGCCCTCCAGCAGCCACGCTCGCGGCCACCCCATCCCGAGGAGCTCCACTTCATCGTCGTCCACCAGGCCCTCGAGCTGTGGATGAAGCTGCTGTTGCACGACCTGGGACGGATCGTGGGGCTGCTGGACGGCGACGCCTTCGCCCGGGCCCTGGCCCTGCTGGGGCGGGTCAACCACACCCTCGGGCACGCCCTCGACCAGATGCGCAGCCTCCACACCCTGGCCCCCTGGGACCTGCACCAGTTCCGCAGCTACCTGGGGACGGCCTCGGGCTCCCAGTCGGTCCAGTTCCGGGAGCTGGAGCTGCGCTCGGGGCTGCGCGAGCCGGCGTACCTGAGGGCGCTGGAGATCGAGTACGGCGGGACCCTGCCCGAGCCGCTGGCCGGCCGCCTGGCCGAGCGGTCCCTGGCCGACGCCCACGCCGCCGCGGCCGCCCGCCTCGGGATCGGCGACGTCCCGGAGGGGTCCGGGGAACCCCGGGGGGGTGCCCCCGCGAATCGGGCCTCCAGGGCCGACTTCTACAACGACCCGGGCCCTCGGACCGACGTCTAACAGGTGTGTGAGGCCCTGGTCGACAACGACGAGCGCTTCACCCGCTGGCGGCAGGAGCACGTGGCGCTGGTGCAGCGTACCCTCGGCGACCACGCGCGCGGCACCGGCGGCATGGCCGTCGCCTACCTGCAGCGGACCACCCGCTACCGGTTCTTCCCGGTCCTGTGGGCGCTCCGCGACGAGCTGGTGGTCAGGGGCGGCGGCCAGCTGGTCGGCCGGCCGCGGCAGGAGACGAGCTGAAGGAGGCGCTGGCGCAGGTGGAGTACCGGCGGTTGGGGTCAAGCGGGGTCAGGGTGTCGGAGATCGGGCTCGGCTCCTGGCTGACCTACGGGGTCGGGGTCGAGGCCGACCGGGCCAAGGCGTGCGTGCGGCGCGCCTACGAGCTCGGGGTGAACTTCTTCGACACCGCCGACGTCTACGGCCGGGGGGCGGCCGAGGAGGTCATGGGCCAGGCCCTGGCGCCGTTCCCCCGCTCCTCCTGTGTGCTGGCGACCAAGGTCTACTTCCCGGTCGGGGACGGCCCCAACGACCGCGGGCTGTCCCGCAAGCACATCATGGAGTCCTGCCACGCAAGCCTGCGCCGGCTGGGCACCGACTACCTGGACCTGTACCAGTGCCACCGCTTCGACGACGAGACCCCGCTGGAGGAGACCCTGCGGGCCCTGGACGACCTGCTCCGCCAGGGCAAGGTCCACTACGTGGGGGTGAGCGAGTGGACCGCCGCCCAGATCGGCGACGCCCTCGCCCTGGCCGACGAGCTGGGCCTGGACCGGCTGGTCGCCAACCAGCCCGAGTACTCGATCCTGCGCCGGCGCATCGAGGCCGAGGTGCTGCCACTGTGCGCCCGCGAGGGCGTCGGCCAGGTGGTGTGGTCGCCGCTGGCCCAGGGGGTGCTGACCGGCAAGTACCGCAAGGGCCTGGCCCCGCCGGCCGACAGCCGGGCCGCCTCCCGGCGCATGGGCGCCTTCGTCGGCCGGTTCCTCACCGACGAGGTCCTGGACGCGGTCGAGCGGCTGCGGGTGGTCGCGGACGAGGCCGGCCTGACCATGGCCCAGCTGGCCCTGGCCTGGGTGCTGCGCGAGGACGTGGTGGCCTCGGCCATCGTGGGGGCGTCGCGGCCCGAGCAGCTGGACGACACCTGCGCCGCCGCCGGCCACCGCCTGGACGCCGAGGTGCTGGCCGCCGTGGACAAGGCCGCGGCCGGGGTCCTCGAGCCATGAGCGCCCCTCTGCTGGCCTTCATCCCGGCTCCGCCGACCAACGGCTTCGAGGTGGGGCCGCTGTTCTTCCACCTGTACGGGCTGTGCATCGCCCTGGGCGTGCTGGCCGCGTTCTGGCTGGCCAACCGGCGCTGGGTCGAGGCCGGGGGCAAGCCGGGCGAGTTGGAGCGGCCGGCCATCTGGGCGGTGATCGCCGGCTTCCTGGGCGGCCGGCTCGGGTACGTGATCACCCACACCGGCGACTTCCGCGGCCGCTGGCTGCACGTGGTCGCCATCTGGGAGGGCGGGCTGGCCCTGTACGGCGGGCTGACCGTCGGCATCCTCACCGGCCTGTGGGTGGCCCGCCGGCGCGGCCTGCCCGTGCTCCGGGCCCTTGACGCCGCCATCCCGGCCATCCCCCTGGCCCAGGCCTTCGGCCGCTGGGGCAACTACTTCAACCAGGAGCTGTTCGGCACCCCCAGCACCCTGCCCTGGGCGCTGAAGGTCGACCCCAGCCACCGGCCGGAACGCTACGCCGACTTCGCCACCTTCCACCCCACCTTCCTGTACGAGTCGCTGTGGGACCTGGCCGTGGTGGGGATCCTGCTGCGGGTGTCGGCCACCAGGCGGCTGCGCCCGGGCAGCCTGTCGCTGCTGTACCTGCTGCTGTACGCGGTCGGCCGGTTCGGGCTGGAGCTGCTGCGCACCGACACCACCTACCGGCTGCTGGGCCTGTCCCGCAACGGCTGGATCTCCCTGGCCGTGGTCATCGCGGCCTCGATCTGGCTGTGGCTGCGCGAGCGGCGCCGGCCCGAGGGGGAGGCCCAGGCGGAGCCGGAGCCGGAGCCGGAGGCCGCGGCCGAGGTGGAGGCCGCCCCCGAGGACGCCGGCTCCGGCGACGCCGGGGAGGCGGGGGGCGGCGGCGATGCCGAGGAGCGGCAATGGTCATCCTGAAGTCCCGCGACGAGATCGCCACCATGCGCCGCGCCGGCCGGGTCGTCGCCCACACCCTGGAGCGGGTGGTGGCGGCCGTCCGGCCCGGGGTGAGCCTGCGCGAGCTCGACCAGCTGGGGGCCCGGACCATCGCCGGCGAGGGGGCGACGGCCTCGTTCCTCGGCTACCACCCCCGCTTCGCGCCCACCCCGTTCCCGGCCAGCCTGTGCCTGTCGGTCAACGAGGTCATCGTCCACGGCATCCCCGACGGCCGGCGGCTGCGGGCCGGCGACATCCTGTCGATCGACTGCGGCGCGGTGGTCGACGGCTACCACGCCGACGCGGCCGTGACCGTCGGCGTGGGCGAGATCGACCCGGCCGCCGGGCGGCTGCTGGAGACCACCGAACGGGCCCTGTGGGCCGGGATCGAGCAGGCCAGGGCGGGCAGCCGGCTGGGTGACATCAGCCACGCCGTCGGCCAGGTCGCCCACGACGCCGGCTACGGCATCCTGGCCGACCACGGCGGCCACGGCGTCGGCCAGCTGCTCCACGAGGACCCGTCGGTCGACAACGACGGCCGCCCCGGCCGCGGCCCACGCCTGCGCGACGGCCTGGTCCTGGCCATCGAGCCGATGTTCGTGGACGGCGACCCGGCCTACGTCCACCGCCCCGACGGCTGGGCCGTGGCCACCCGCGACGGCTCCCGCGCGGCCCACTTCGAGCACACGGTGGCCGTGCTCGAGGAGGGCCCGGAGCCGCTCACGGTTCCCTGACACCCCGACCGGCCGGCCGAGGCGTCGGTGTCGGCCTCCCGTTCCAGCCGGCTCAGGGGAGGGGGTCGCGCTCCAGGGGGCAGCTCATGCAGCGGGGGCCGCCGCGGCCGCGGCCGAGCTCGAAGCCGGCGATCGTGATGACCTCGATCCCCTCGCGGCGCAGCAGGGTGTTCGTGTCGACGTTGCGCTCGTAGCCGAGGACGACGCCGGGCGCGATGGCCAGCACGTTGTTGCCGTCGTCCCACTGCTCGCGCTCGGCCTCGTAGGCGTCGCCGCCGGTCTCGAAGAGGCGCAGATGCGGGACGTCCAGCTCTCGCGCGATGGCGGCGAACAGGTCGGGCTCGCGCTCGGCCTCGACGTCCGCACCTGCCGGCCGCAGCGTGTAGCCGACGAGCTGCTCCCTCACGTGCGGATAGACCGTGAAGGCGTCGCGGTCGACCATCGTCATGACCGTGTCGAGGTGCA
>JBJMHP010000164.1:0-9181 GCA_045807325.1 Actinomycetes bacterium
TCACACCCCCTGGGTAGGGTGCTCTCGACATGCCGGAACCCCGACGGCGACCAGAGAGGGACCGTCACATGGGACGCGAGGAGCCACTGCGGATCAGCTGCGACGACTGCCCCGGCGGCAGCGAGTGCCGGGACTGCCTGGTCGAGTTCTTCCTCGGCGAGCGCAACGCCCGGGTCGTCCGCCTGGGCAACGACCCCATCGTCCCCACTCCCGACCTGGACCCCGACCTCCAGGCCGCGTTCGACACCCTCACCGCCCACGGCCTCCAGCCCAAGGTCGTGGCCCACCGCCACCACAACGGCAGCGCCCGCGCCTCCTGAGGCCCGGCGGGCCTACGGCGGGCGCGGGGGCGCACCCTGGCCAGGCCGACCCCTTGCGCCACCCTCCTGACCCGCCCGGCCGGGCGGCGCGCACCCTTGGCCCCCTCACCTCCCGCGCCCCGGCGCCCTTCCCCGGCGCCGGGTCAGCGGGCGGTGGCGAGGCCGAGGAGGGCCGGGGAGCGGGTGACGGTGGCGCCGAGGGTGGCGACCCGGGAGCGGAGCTCGTTGTCGGAGGTGACGACCACCACGGGACGCTCGGGTGGGGCGGCGTTGGTCCTGGCCACGATCTCGTCGTCGGCGGTGCGGCCGGCGTCGGTGAACACCACCTCGACCGGGCCGAGACCCAGCCGGGTCGGGATCGGGCCCACCGTCCCGCCGTCGAACACCACCGTGATGCCGGCCCCGAAGCGGCGGGCCAGCCGCCGGCACAGGTCGAGCAGCAGGGTGCGCTGGTCCTCCAGCCCCCGGTCGGGGAACCCCTGGGGGTGCTTGGTCACGTTGTAGCCGTCGACCAGGACGAGCACGCCGTCGGTGCCCATCCAGGCGGCCAGGGTCTCCGGGTCGTCGGCCCCCCGGCCCCCGGGCACGGCCAGCGGCGTGCGTCGCTCCAGCCGCCTGGCGGCGCCGGTCCCGGCCCCGCCCGACGGGCCGCCCGCCCCCGCCTGGGGTCCCCCGGTCCCCCGGCCGGTGGCGCCGTCGGGGGCCAGCCCGGCCGCCCGACGCAGGGCGTCCAGGTCGCGCTCCAGGGCCCCGACGGCCTCGGCCACCACCGGGTCGACCTGCCCGGCGGAGCGGCGCAGGGCCCGGTAGCTGCGCTGCGACTCGGCCAGGCGGGCCTGCAGCTCGGCCACCCGGCCACCCAGCCGGCGCTGGGTGGCCGCGGCCTCCTCCCGGGCCGCGCGCAGGGCCGCGGCCGAGGTGGCCAGCTCGCGCTCCAGCCCTTCCACCCGGTCGGCCAGGCCCCGCCGTTCCCGCTCGACCCGGCGCAGCTCCTCCCTGGCCGCCCGCAGCTCCTCCCGCGCCGTCCTGGCAGCGGCGGCCTCGGCCTCGGCCCGCTCCCTGGCCGCGTCCAGCTCGCCCTCGGCTCCGGCAAGGGCCGACCGCACGGCGTCCGCCTCGGCCCTGGCCCGGCTGGTCGCGGCCGCGGCCACCGCCGCCTGGACGGCCGCCTCCCCTTCCCGGCCGAGGGCGAGCCCGACCCTCGCCACCGCCTCCGGGGTCTCACCGCTGGCCAGCGCCTCGGCGTGGCGGCCGGCCCGGACCAGCCGGGCCAGCGCCTCCTCCTCGTCCAGGACCCGCTCGTCCACCGCCTTCCTGAAGCTCTGGTCGACCTCCAGGGTCCGGCGGACGAGGCCGAGGACCCGCGGGTGCCGCAGCCGCTTGGGCGTCCAGGTCTGGTACTGGCGCAGCGGCCCTGGCAGGTCTCCCTGGTCGGCCGCCCGCAGGGTGGCCAGAGCGGCGTCCAGGTACCCGGCCAGCAGCGCCTCGGGCAGCTCGGGCAGCGGGACGGGCCCGGCCGGCGGGTCGGGCTCGGCCTGGGCGGCCGGTGCCGGTCGGGGGGGTCGCCCGTCCTGGCGCACCGGCCCGCTCACCGCTCGGCCGAGGTCGGCTCGCCGATCGCCGGCACGACCTCCACGTCGGCGGCCGACCCGCACCAGCGGCAACGGACCTCAGCGGCCTGGACGGCCAGGTCCCGCTCCTCCTCGACAGTCAGCTCGCCGGCCAGGCTGTAGTGCCAGAAGGCGGTCGTGCGGCGGGTGGCGACCACGTCGAAGCGGGTCAGGTTGCCACAGGCGGCGCAGCGCAGCCGCTCGCCTGGGCCGGGAAGGTGGTCGAGCACGCGTCCTCCTGGCGAGCCTGAACGAGGTTGCCGTCAAGGGTAACCGTGGCGGCCGGCAAAGGGTCGTAACCATCAGTCATTTGTTTATGAGCCCACCCACGTAGGATCCTTGCTCTGTGGAAAAGATCGCCTTCACCTTCCCCGGCCAGGGCCGCATCGCCAAGAACAGCGGCGCCCCCTGGGCCGGTGACCCCGCCGGCTGGCCGTTCGTCCGGGCCTCCGAGATCCTCGGCTGGGACGTGATCGAGGTCCTGGAATCTGGCGACGCCGCCCTGTCCGACACCCGCAAGGCCCAGCCGGCCATCTACGTCCACTCGGCCGCCTGCCACCTCCTGGCCCGCCAGGAGGGCCTGCGCCCCGACCTGGTCGCCGGCCACTCCCTCGGCGAGTACGCGGCCCTGTTCGCCGCCGGCGGGGTCAGCTTCGAGCAGGGCCTGGAGCTGGTCGTCCGCCGGGCCGAGCTGGCCCACCAGGCCGGCGGCGCCGGGGTGATGCGGGTCGTCCTCGGCCTGCCCGACAAGACCGTCGGCCAGCTCTGCCGCAACGTCCGCCGCCAGGTCGGCAAGGTGTTCCTGGCCAACTCCAACGCCCCCGGCCAGGTGGTCATCTCCGGCGAGTCCGAGGCGGTCGAGGAGATGGCCCGACGTGCCCTGGCCGCCGGGGCCAAGCGGGTCCTGACCCTCCCCATCGGCGGCGGCTTCCACACCCCCCTGATGCACGCCGCCAAGCGCCCCTTCCGCGAGGCCCTGGACCGCATCGACCTCCGCCACCTCGAGGTGCCCCTGGTCTCCAACGCCAAGGCCCGAGTCGTCCGCAGCGGCCGCCGCGCCGGTCGACTCCTGGCCCGTCAGCTCACCAGCCCGGTCCACTGGACCAGCTGCGTCGAACGCCTCCGCGAGCTCGGCACCACCAGCTACGTCGAGCTAGGCCCAGGCAAGGTCCTCGAAGGCCTGATCCGCCGCATCGACCCCCGCGCCGTGGTGGCCATCGCCGCCACCCCGGACGAGGTCCGCGCCCTGGCGGAGTCCGCCCGCGCCTGACGCGGGGTGGACCCGCGCCTAGCCCTGGAACCCGGTCCCGGGACCCGCGCTTCACCCCCGAACCCCCTCTGGCCCCGATCCCCTACGCCCACCAGAAGTCGAGCCGTACGGCTGACGAGTCCGGTTTGTCCCCCTGCCGCCGGAGGCCCCGTTTCGCTTACGATTGCGATCACCGCGGCCCGTGCGGTGGCCGACAGTAGGAGGTGCGCGGGTGGGAGCGCACGAGCTCGTCGAAGCCGGCCGCCAGCACGTGGCCACCGGCAGGATCCGCGAGGCCATGGCCTGCTTCAAGCGCGCCGCCGACGACCCCGAGCGCGGCGCCGAAGCCCTGAGCCTGCTCGCCGCCGCCTACCTGCTGCCCGGGTCGCTCGCCCCCGAGCTGGCCCTCGCCCACGCCCACCGCGCGGCCAGCCACCCCGCCGCCGGCGGCGAGCACCTGGCCCGCTGCGCCGCCGTCGCCCTCTCCGCCGGCGACCCGTCGCTGGCCGAGGAGCTGGCCGGCCGGGCCGGCCGGGCCGGGGGCGGCGAGGCCCTGGCCATCCGCGCCACCGCCCTGCTGCGCCTGGGCGACATGGCCGGGGTGCGGTCGCTGCTCACCGGGCTGGAACGGGCGTCGGGCCCGACGGTGTTCTGGCGCCGGCTGGTGGTCGAGGCCTCGGCGGCCGGCCGGCTCGACATCGCCCTGGCCGGCCGCCGGGCCATGCGCCGCGGCCGCCTCCGGGCCCCGGCCCTGCCCGACGTCCTGGTCCGGGCCACCGCCGCCCCGCTGTTCCTCGCCTGCCTGACGGTGGCCACCGTGCTGGCCGTGGCCAGGCCCGAGCGGCTGGCCGGGCTGGCCGCCCTCGGGTTCCTGGCCCTCGGCCTCGGCATGGCCGTCCTGGCCAGGCGCGGCTGATCCCCACCGGTGCTTGACCTCGAACTGGTGTTCGGCTAGCGTCTGGCGGCGAGAGCCCAGAGCGGACGAAGGGAACCGCCGGGATGCCCGCCGCATCCGTCGCCATCCAGGGTCGCCTCGACGACCTGGGGACACCGCTGGTCGACGTCGAGTTCGTCGTGCTGGACCTGGAGACGACCGGCGGGTCGCCCGCCAACGACCGCATCACCGAGGTGGGCGCGGTCAAGATCCGCGGCGGCGAGGTCATCGGCACCTTCCAGACCCTGGTCAACCCCGGGGTCTCCATCCCGCCGCTGATCAGCGCCCTGACTGGCATCACCGACCCGATGGTGGCCGACGAGGAGCCGATCGAGGTCGTGCTCCCCTGCCTGCTCGAGTTCATCGGCCGGGCCGTGCTGGTCGCCCACAACGCCTCCTTCGACCGGCGCTTCGTCCAGGCCAACCTGGAGCGCCACGGCTACCAGCGACTGGCCAACCGGGTCGTCTGCACGGCCAGGCTGGCCCGCAAGCTGCTCCCCCGCGACGAGGTGCCCAACGTCCGCCTGGCCACCCTGGCCGCCTACCTGGGGGCCACGGTCGCCCCCTGCCACCGGGCCCTGACCGACGCCAGGGCTACCGTGGACGTGTTCCACAGCCTGCTCGAGCGGGCCGGGTCCTACGGGGTGCTCGCCCTCGAGGACCTGATCGAGTTCCCCTCGGCCAGGGCCGGGGCCAACTTCAAGAAGGTCCACCTGGCCGACCGGCTCCCCCGCTGCCCCGGCGTGTATCTGTTCCGCGACGCCGCCGGGCGGGTCCTGTACGTCGGCAAGGCCAAGGACCTCCGGACCCGGGTCCGCAGCTACTTCTCGGGCGACGGGCGGGTCAAGATCGCCGACCTGCTGCGCGAGCTGGCCGCCATCGACCACCACCCGTGCGCCACCGAGCTGGAGGCCAGCGTCCGCGAGGTGCGGCTGATCCAGCACCACCGCCCCCGCTACAACCGCCGCGGGCGCAACCCCGAGCGCTACTGCTACCTCAAGCTCACCCGCGAGCGGTTCCCGCGCCTGTCGGTGGTCCGCCGTGTCCAGGCCGACGGGGCCCGCTACCTGGGCCCGTTCGGCTCGGCCGGGCAGGCCGAGCTGGTCAAGGCGGCGATCGAGGACGCCCTGCCGCTGCGCCGCTGCACGATGCGCATCGGGGCGCGGGGCGGCGGGTCGGCCTGCGTCCTGCTGGAGCTGGGCCGTTGTCTGGGGCCCTGCACCGGCGCGGTGGCCCAGGAGCGCTACGGCGCCCTGGTGGCCACCCTGGAGGGGGCCCTGGACGGCGACCCCGAGCCGATCCTGGGTCCGCTGCGCCGGCGCATGGCCGGGTATGCGGCCGACCAGCGCTACGAGCAGGCGGCCGGGGCCAGGGACCGGCTGGAGGCCCTCACCCGCGCCCTGGCCGAGGCCCGCCGGGCGGCAGCCCTTGCCACCGCCGACGAGATCATCCTTGCCCGCACCCATCCGCAGGGGCGGGAGGTGACCGTGGTCCGCCGCGGCCAGCTGGCCGCCGTCGGGCTGCTCCGCGACGAGGACCGGCCGGCGGGAGCGGGCGGCACGACCGGCGACCATCCGGGGCTGGAGCCGCTGCTGGCCGGGGCCTCGGCGCCGGAGGTGTTCGACGGCCCGCCACCTCGCCACCTGGCCGACGAGGTCGGGCTGGTCACCCGCTGGCTGGAGGGTGCCGCCGGCAAGGCCGAGCTGCTCGGGGTCCGGGGCCGGCTGGCCAGCCCGGCGGTGGGGGGCGCCCTGCTCCAGCTCCGCTACGACCCGGGCCGCCACCGCCACGCCTGGCCACCGGGCGAGGCCCGCGGCCGCCCCGAGGCCAGGCCCTCGCGTCGCCCGGCCCGCTGGCCCGCCGGGTCCATGGCCACCGTGGGCCGCTAAGGGACCCGGGCCCCGTGCCCGGTAGGCCCGGCCTCAACCGGGCCCGAGGCCACCGTGGCCCGCTACGGCGAAGGCCCGCTGCCTCAGCCGACCCGGTGGCCGGGAGCGACGGGGCGGTCGGGGCGCAGGAGGATGACGGTGCCGTCGGCGTCGTAGACGCCCAAGACCAGGACCTCGGACTTGAAACTGGCGATCCGCCGGGGCGGGAAGTTGGCCACGCAGACCACGGTCGTCCCGACCAGCTCCTGGGGCCGGTAGCTGGTGATCTGGGCGCTGGCCACGCGCTCCCCGAGCGGGCCCAGATCGAGCCGGAGCTTGTAGGCGGGCCGCCTGGCCTCCGGGAACTCCTCCGCGGCGGTGACCACGGCCGAGCGGATGTCGACGGCGAAGAACTGGTCGGCCTCGACGGTGGGCAGGATGTTGCTGGTTTCGGTTGACTGTGGCATGAGGGTAGGCTATCGCGCGTCCGGGCGGGTCGTCCCGCGAGATAGGATTTCGCCACCGGTCCCCATCCGCGGAAATGGAGGTCTCCCCTGTGAGCGCGTTCGAGCCAGAGCTGCCGGCCGAGCCGAAGGTCGACATGCCCGACTTCATGGTCGTCCTTCGTGGCTTCGACCGCCGGCAGGTGGAGATGTGGGCCGCCGAGGTGGCCAGCCAGATCGAGCAGGAGCGGCGGCGGGCCGACGAGGCCGAGAGGCGCGCCTACCGCGTCCAGATCGAGGACAAGGGCGCCCCGTCCTTCACCCATCTGGGCACCCACGTGGCCAGCATCCTGGAGGAGGCCGGCCGGTCGTCGGAGAACATGCTGGCCGACGCGGCCGATCGGGCTCAGGAGACGGTCGACACCGCCGAGGCGGAGGCGGCCGAGATCATCAAGGCGGCCGAGCACCGGGCCGGCGAGATCGAGGGAGAGGCCCGCCGGACCCTCGAGGAGTCCCGGGCCGAGGGGGCGCGGGTCGAGGAGGACGCCCTCCAGGCCGCCGAGGAGATGCGGGCCCAGGCCGAGCAGGACGCCAGGGCGGTGCTGGAGGAGGCCCGCGACGCCACCGACCTGATCTGGCAGGAGGCCGAGCGCGAGCGCCTCGGGGTCGAGGCCGAGACGATCCGGCTGGAGACCCTGCGGCACCGGTCGCTGGAGCAGCTCGGCCGGGTCTACGGCCACCTCGAGTCGGTCCTGGACGAGGTCCGGGTCGGCATCGGCCGGGTCGAGGAGGAGCAGGAGGACCAGGACGAGGCGACCGCCGCCGCGGCGGCCCGGCTCGGGGTCGAGCCCCCGGCCGCCTCCCCCGAGGAGAGCCCCCGGTTCCCAGCCCCCCGCGTCAGCGACGGCGACGCCGACGGCGACGAGTCTGCGGACCGCGCGGACGACGCCGCCGAGGGGATGCTGTCGGCCACCCGGCCGGACACCCCGGCGACCGACGACGCACCGAACCAGGACGCCGAGGCCACCCAGCGGGTCCCGGCCGCCGACACGGCCGACACGGCCGACTCTGGTGAGACGACCCAGCCGACCCTGGGTGAGACGACCCAGCCGACCCTGCCCGGCGCGAGCTCGACCGACACCACCGAGACGACCCCGACCGTCGCCGAGACCGAGACGCCCCCGGACGCGGCAACCGACGGCGAGCCCCCGGCCAACGGCCAGGACGTCACCCAGCAACTCCAGCCGGTCGGCAACGCCGCCGCCAAGGGCCGCCCGGGCAAGCCGTCCGACAAGGAGGACAAGGGCTAGACCCAGCCTCCACCGCGCCGAAAGGCCCAGGCCGGGCACGGCCGTCACCGTTGAGCGGGTCGAGGCCTGACCGGGAGCCGTAACGGTCCCGTCACGCCCGCCAGCGAGACTGCCCCACGACCACTGCCCGGCGCCCGCTGGGCGGCCATCTATGCGGCCATGTATGTGGACTCGAGCTGGGTCGTGCTGTCCACCCTGCTCGGGTTCGCGCTGCTGCTCACTCCCACCCGGGCCAGCCCATGCAGCCCGCCACCGCGTCACTGTGGCTGCGGGCCCGGCCCTAGCCGGCGATTGCGCCGGCCGCCGTGGGGCTGTTACGGTCCGGCTCTGGTCGCCGAGGTGGGGAGGGTCCCGAGTTGGTCACCGCCATCGTGCTCGTCACCTGCGAGGTGGACCAGACCCCGGAGACCGCCCAGGCCCTGGCCGACCTGGAAGGGGTCAGCGAGGTCTACTCGGTCGCCGGGGACTGGGACCTGGTCGCCATCGTCCGGGTCGGCGGCCACGACGACCTGGCCGCCACCGTGACCGAGCACGTCCGCAAGGTCCACGGCGTGGCCGCGACCCGCACCCTGATCGCCTTCCGCACCTACTCCCGACACGACCTGGACGAGATGTTCTCGGTCGGGTTCGAGGCCGGCCAGCCCGACTGACCCGGGCCGGTCCCGGACCGCCGCGGTCAGGTGGCCTCGGCGGCGGCCCGGCGGGAGCTCTCCACCCAGCCGTCGAGGGCGTTGCGCGCCCGGCCCTCGTCGATCGAGCGGGCGGCCGCCTCCAGGCCGTCGGGCAGGCTGAGGGCTGCGTCGGCCGCGACCAGGGCGGCGGCCGTGTTCAGCAGGACCATGTCGCGGGCCGGGCCGCCCTGGCCGGCCAGGACCTCCTTGGCGATGGCGACGTTGCGGTCGACGTCGCCGCCGAGCAGGTCCTCGCGCTCGGCAGCGGCCAGGCCGAGCTCGGCCGGGTCGAGCACCAGCTCCCGGACCCCGCCGGCGCTGACGTCCAGCAGCGTCGAGGTGGTCGTGGTGGTCAGCTCGTCCAGGCCGTCGTGCCCGTAGAAGACCAGGGCGTGATGGACGCCGGTGCGCCGCAGGACCTCGGCCATGACCGGGGCCATCCGCGGGTCGGCGACGCCGAGGGCCTGGTGGCCGGCCCGGGCCGGGTTGGTCAGGGGCCCGAGGAAGTTGAACACGGTGGGCACGCCCAGCTCCCGCCGGGGCACGGCGGCGTGGCGGAACGCCGGGTGGAACACCGGGGCGAAGCAGAACCCGATGTTGACCTCCCCCAGGGTGGCCGCGACCCCCTCGGGGGGCAGGGCGATCGCCACCCCGAGCGCCTCCAGCAGGTCGGCGCTGCCACAGCGGCCCGAGGCGGCCCGGTTGCCGTGCTTGGCCACCCGCTGGCCGGCGCCGACCGCGACCAGCGCGGCCAGGGTGGAGACGTTGAAGGTGCC
>JBJMHP010000165.1:0-16080 GCA_045807325.1 Actinomycetes bacterium
CTGGCCCAGACCTTCTTCCGCTGGGACCCGGCCAGGGCCGAGTACCCCTACCTGGTGCTGGTGGCCATCTGGGACCAGCGCAGCCAGGACCACTCGGCCAGCGACGAGTACGGCCGACTGATCGTCCCCCCCGGGACCGACGACGCCCACATGATCCGCGGCGACGACCTGGCCGCGCTGGCCGCGGCCATCGACGAGCGCCTGGGCCGCTACGCCGACGTCACCGGCGGGCTGCGCCTGGCCGACGACTTCCTCCCCATCCTCCAGGCCGCCGTAGCCCGCTTCAACGACCTGGCCACCACCGGCCACGACACCGACTTCGGCCGGGGCCAGCGGGCCGTCGAGCAGCTGTTCAACGGTGTGGTCAAGGAGGAGCCGGGCCGGGCCAACCCGACCATGTGGCCGCTGGCCGACACCGGCCCCTACTACGCCGCCCTGGTCACCGGCGGGACCCTGGACACCAAGGGTGGGCCCAAGGCCACCCCCGACGGCCAGGTCCTCGACGACCAGGACCGCCCCATCCCCGGCCTGTACGGGGTCGGCAACTGCGTCGCCTCGGCCTCGGCCCAGGCCTACTGGGCCGGCGGGGCCACCCTCGGCCCCATCCTCGCCCTGGCCCACCGGGCGGCCAGGGCCGCCCACGCCGAGCGGGTCGCCGAGCCGCAGCCCGTCAGCTGACCGTCAGCTCGTGAGAAAGGAGCCAGCCATGGGCGAGACCGGCAAGCCGATGACCGACGAGGACCGCAAGGCGCTGGTCATCGAGTACCTGAAGGCGTTCGACCGGGCCGGGGTGACCACCGACGGGGGCAGCATCCTGGACCTGTTCGCCGACGACGCCCAGGTCTACTTCCCCAAATGGGGCGTGGCCAAGGGCCGGGAGCAGATCGGCCAGATGTTCGGCGACGTCGGCGGCACCCTCAAGGCCATCGAGCACCACTACGAGCTGTTCAACTGGGTCTTCACCGGCGGCGACGTGCTCGCCGTGGAGGGGACCAGCCACGGCGAGCACCGGGACGGGCCCTGGCGGGCCGGCGACCCCGAGCACGGGGCCGGCCGCTGGTGCGACGTGTTCGAGATCCGCGACGGGAAGATCCAGCGCTGCTTCATCTACCTCGACCCCGACTACGCCGGCCAGGACACCGGGCGCTACCCCTGGCTGGCCGCCCGCCAGCCGTGACCGAGGAGCGTCAGGCCCTGCCGCCGGCCCGGGTGGCGGTCCTGGGGCCGGGCGGGGTCGGCGGGCTGATCGCGGCCCTGCTTGCCCGCCGGGGCGACCAGGTCACCTGCCTTGCTCCGCCGGCCACCGCCGCCCACCTGGCCGCCAACGGCCTGGAGCTGCGCAGCCCGTCCCTGGGCGACGCCCGGGTGACGGTCGAGGCCGCGACCCGGCTCGACCACCCGGTGGACGTGTGCTTCGTCACCGTCAAGGCGACCCAGCTCGCCGAGGCGATCGAGGCCGTCCCGGCCGAGGCCCTCGGCGACGGCCTGGTGGTGCCGTTCCTCAACGGCATCGACCACGTCGCCTGGCTGCGCGAGCGCTACCCGTCCGACCAGGTCGTGGCCGGCACCATCAGGATCGAGTCGACCCGGCTCGGCCCCGGCCTGATCGAGCACGCCTCCCCGTTCGCCGTGGTCGAGCTGGCCGTCGGCAAGGCGCCCCGGAGCCGGGTCGAGGAGCTGGCGGCGCGGCTGGCCGAGACCGGTCTGGACGTGACCGTGCGCGACGACGAGGCCGCCACCCTCTGGTCCAAGCTGGCCGTGCTGGCCCCGATCGCCCTGGTCACCACCTGGAGCGCCGCCCCCATCGGGGAGGCCAGGGCCGGGCACTGGGACGAGCTGGTGGCGGTGGTCGGCGAGATCGCCGCCGCGGCCAGGGCAGACGGGGTCGAGCTGGACGAGACGGCCACCATCGGGCTGGTCGAGCGGGTCCCGGACGCCATGCGGTCCTCGATGCAGAAGGACGCCGCCGCCGGCCGCCCGATCGAGCTGGACGCCATCGGCGGCTCGGTCCTGCGGGCCGCCGAACACGCCGGCACCGACGCCCCGGTCACCGCCCGCCTGGTCGCCGACCTTCGGGCCCGGCACGCCTAGGAGGCACCGCTTCCCAGGTGCTGTGGGGTCCGTACCTCTTGAACGGGCTCCTCATCCCGGCCGGGCCGGGTCACTCCCACTCGATGGTGCCCGGGGGCTTGGAGGTGACGTCGTAGGCGACCCGGTTGACGCCAGGGACCTCGCCCACGACCCGGGTCGAGACGCGCTCCAGCACCTCCCAGGGAAGGCGGGCGAAGTCGGCCGTCATGGCGTCCTGGCTGGTCACGGCCCGGAGGATGATCGGGTAGGCGTAGGTGCGGCCGTCGCCCATGACCCCGACGGTCCGGACCGCCGGCAGCACCGCGAACCACTGCCACAGCTCGCGGTCCAGCCCGGCCCGGCGGATCTCCTCGAGCACGATCCGGTCGGCCGCCCGCAGGGTCTCCAGCCGCTCGGCGGTGACCTCGCCGACGATCCGCACGGCCAGGCCGGGGCCGGGGAAGGGCTGGCGCTGGACGACGTCCTCGGGCAGGCCGAGCTCGGTCCCGACCCGGCGGACCTCGTCCTTGAACAGCAGACGCAGCGGCTCGACCAGCTCGAGCTTCATCACCTCGGGCAGGCCGCCCACGTTGTGGTGGGTCTTGATGGTGGCGTTGCGCTTGCCGCCGGACTCGACCACGTCCGGGTACAGGGTGCCCTGGACCAGGTGGCGGGCGTCGCCGTGCTCCTTGGCGACCTCCTCGAACACGCGGATGAACTCGTTGCCGATGGCCTTGCGCTTGGCCTCGGGGTCGGTCACCCCGGCCAGGCGCTCCAGGAACCGGTCGGCCGCCTTGACCTGGACCAGGTTGACCTTGAAGTCGCGCCGGAAGGTCTCCTCGACCTGGGTGGCCTCGCCGTGGCGCAGCAGCCCGGTGTCGACGAACACGCAGGTGAGGCGGTCGCCGACCGCCCGGTGGACGAGCAGGGCTGCCACCGAGGAGTCGACCCCGCCCGACAGGGCGCACAGCACCTGGTCGTCGCCCACCCGGGCCCGGACCGCGGCCTCCTGCTCCTCGATGATCGAGACGCTGGTCCAGTTGGGCCGGCAGCCGGCCGCCTCGTACAGGAAGTTCTTGAACAGGTCCATGCCCCGCTCGGTGTGGGCGACCTCGGGGTGGAACTGGACGCCGTACAGGCCCCGCTCGGGGTCCTCGAACCCGGCCACCGGGGAGGCGTCGGTGCTGGCGACGACCCTGGCCCCCGGCGGGGCGGCCGTGACCGTGTCGCCGTGGCTCATCCAGACGACCTGCTCGGCCGGGAGGTCGCCGAACAGCAGGCTGCCCTCGGGCCGGGCCCGCAGGTGGGTGCGCCCGTACTCGCGGACCCCGGTGGCCTCGACCCGGCCGCCGAGGGCCTGGGCCATGGCCTGCTGGCCGTAGCAGAGCCCCAGCACCGGGATGCCCAGCTCCAGCAGCCGCGGGTCGAGGACGGGGGCGCCCGGCTCGTACACCGACCTGGGGCCGCCCGACAGGACCAGGGCCTTGGCGTCGTGGGCGCGGACCGTGGCCGGGTCGACGTCGCAGGGCACGACCTCGGAGAAGACGTGGCACTCGCGGATGCGGCGGGCGATGAGCTGGGCGTACTGGGCGCCGAAGTCGAGCACCAGGACCGTGTCGTGCCCGGGGGCCGGGGTCGTCATGGACGCAGGATAACGAAGTCCGGCGGCGGTTTGCTCGCTCGGCTTGGGCAGGAGTACCTTGAACGTGAAAGGGGCGAGGCCGCCCCTGGTGCCCAGACCTCGCACCGCACACCGAACGCCTGGTGTGTGGTGCGTTTTGGTTTTCTGGTGGTTCCTGGTGGAGGAGACGACGGTGGCAGAGCCGGAGGACAGCATCACCGCCGAGCCCGAGGGCGAGGCGGCCAGCCCGGTCACCGCGCCCGTCCGGCGGCGGGCCCCCGGCGCCGACCCGGCGGTGCGCTCGTTCGGCGCGGCGCGGACCTGTGCCGCCGAGGGTTGCGAGACCCGGCTGTCGCGCTACAACCCCGACAGCTACTGCTCGGTCCACCGCGGCTGGGACCGGCAGGTGGTGACTCGTCGTCGCAGGGGCGACGAGGACTAACCCATCCCCACGCCCTGGGAGCGCTGCAGGAGCTTGCCCTCGGTCTGCAGTGACGGGGCGACCATCACCTCGGCCTTCTGGAACTCCTTGACCGTCTGGTAGCCGGTGGTGGCCATGGAGGTCCGCAGGCCCCCGAACAGGTTCATGCTGCCGTCGTTGACCGGGGCCGGGCCGAGCAGGATCTCCTTGAGGGTGCCCAGCGGGGAGGTCTTGACCCTGGTGCCCCTGGGCAGGTCCGGGTGGAAGGTGGCCATCCCCCAGTGGTGGCCCCGCCCGGGGGCCTCGACCGCCCTGGCCAGGGGCGAGCCGATCATCACGGCGTCGGCCCCGCAGGCGACCGCCTTGGCCACGTCGCCGCCGGTGCGCATGCCGCCGTCGGCGATCACCTGCACGTAGCGGCCCGTCTCCTCAAGATGGCGGATGCGGGCCCCGGCCGCGTCGGCCAGGGCGGTGGCCATGGGCACGCCGATGCCGAGCACCCCGCGGGTGGTGCAGGCCGCCCCGGGCCCGACCCCGACCAGGATCCCGGCGGCCCCGGTGCGCATCAGGTGCAGGGCGGTGGCGTAGGAGGCGCAGCCGCCGACGATCACCGGCAGGTCGTAGTGGGCGATGAAGGTCTTGAGGTTCAGCGGCTCGCTGGTCGACGAGACGTGCTCGGCCGAGACCACCGTTCCCTGGATGACGAGGATGTCGAGGCCGGCCTGGAGGGCGAAGGTGTGGTAGCGGGCGACCCGCTGGGGGGTGAGGGAGGCGGCCGCGACCACCCCGCCCTCCTTGATCTCGGAGACCCGCTGGCCGATCAGCTCCGGCTTGATCGGCTCGGCGTACAGCTCCTGCATCCGCTTGGTCGCCTCGGCGTCGGGGAGGCCGGCGATCTCGGCGTAGACCGGGTCGGGGTCCTCGTACCGGGTCCAGAGGCCCTCCAGGTTGAGCACGCCCAGCCCGCCGAGGCGGCCCAGCTCGACCGCGATCCGGGGCGACACGACCCCGTCCATGGCCGAGGCCAGCAGCGGCAGCTCGAAGTGGTAGGCGTCCAGGTCCCAGGAGATGTCGATGTCGTCGGGGTCGCGCGTCCGGCGGCTGGGCACGATCGCGATGTCGTCGAACCCGTAGGCCCGGCGCCCGCTCTTGCCGATGCCGATCTCGACCTCAGCCACGTTGCGTTCCTCCCTGCGGGGGATACCACGTCCGGGTGCCGATACGCGAACGGACCCGTCCGCTGGCGCGGCGGGCCCGGGGAAGGTGCATGCTCGACGCTAGCAGTGGGGTTCTGTGGAGGTCAAGGACAGCACGACCGGCATCAGCGGTACCATGCCAGGAGACGTTCGCATCAACCTGATCTACGGAGTGCCCGTGCCCGACCCCTTCGACCCGTTCGAGCCGCAAGACGACTCGCCCCCCGAGCCCATCGACGACGAGGAGCGTGCCGCGCTCCTGGATGACCTGGCCGACCTGGCCGAGTTCCGATCGGCTTTAGAGCAGCGCGGCTTCCTCGGGGTGGTCATCTCCTGCCCCGACTGCGAGGAGGACCACTTCTTCGGCTGGAGCCTGCTGCGCGAGAACCTGGAGCACATCCTCCAGCACGGCGAGCCCCGGGTGCACGAGCCGGCCTTCGAGCCGGCGGTCGACCACTACGTGACCTGGGACTACGCCAAGGGGTTCGTCGACGGCCTGCTCGAGGGCGAGCACGACCACGGCCCGCTGCGCGACGGCTGGACCTCCCCGGCCGAGGCGGCCCGGCGCCTGCGCCGCGCCCTGGCCACCCGCGGCCTGTCCGAGGACGAGGTCGCGGCCGTGCTCAGCGAGGGCGGCCTGCCGGCCGCCGACCCCGGCGAGCGCTAGCGGCGCTTGCGCCTGGCCAGGCGGCGGCCGGTGACGGCGGCCATGGCGGTGGTGGCGCCGGCGGCCATCCCGGCGGGCAGCCAGACCAGCCACAGCCGGCGCCGGCGGCGGAAGTCCTGCACCGGCCAGCCACGCTCGGCGGCCAGGTCGCGCAGGTAGCGGTCGGGGTTGACCGCCACCGGACGGCCCACCCCCTCCAGCAGTGGCCGGTCGTTCACCGAGTCCGAGTAGGCGCTGCTGGCGCGGAGGTCGAACCCCTGCTCGTTGGCCAGCCGGACGACCGCGTCCAGCTTGGCCGGCCCGTGCAGCACCGGCCCGAGCAGCCGGCCGGTGTAGGTGCCGTCGACCAGCTCGGCCTCGGTCCCGAGGGCCCCGTCCATGCCCAGGTAGGTGGCGATCCCCTCGGCCAGCTCCCGCGGGGCGGCGGTGACCAGGTAGGTCCGGTCCCCGCGGGCGTGGTGGTCGTCGATCACCCGGCGCATCCCCGGGTAGATGCGGGGCCCGATCACCTCGACCAGGATGTCGTGGCCGATCTGGACCAGGTCGTCGCGGCGCTTGCCCTCGATGAAGGCCAGGGCCTGCTCGCGGGCCGCCTCCATCCCCCGCCGGCCCTCGGCCCCGGTGAGCCGGAACACCAGCTGCCCGAACGCGAACGCGGCGATGTCGCGCAGGTCGTAGAACCCGCGCCGGTACAGCCCGCGGGCGAACAGGTACAGGCTGGACCCGGGCAGCAGGGTCTTGTCGACGTCGAAGAAGGCAGCCCGGCGGGTCGTGACCCGGGTGTCGCGGTCACCGGCCGTGCTGGTCGTCATGCCTGGTGGGCCTCCAGGGCCCGCCGGAACCAGGGCAGGGTCCGCTGGACCCCCTCCTCCAGACTGACCTGCGGCTTCCACCCCAGCTCGGTCACCGCCCTGGTGATGTCCGGCCGCCGCACCTCCGGGTCGTCCACCGGCCGGGGCCGCAGCTCGATCCTCGGCTCGACCCCCGCCGCCCGGGCCACCGTCCGGGCCAGCTCGAGGATCGTCACCTCCTCCGGGTTCCCCACGTTGACCGGCCCTACCAGGTCACTCAGGAGCAGCCGCCAGATCCCCTCGATCAGGTCGTCCACATAGCACAACGACCGCGTCTGGCTCCCGTCCCCATGCACGGTCAGCGGCTCCCCCCGCAGCGCCTGCACGGCAAAGGTACAGAAGGAACGACCGTCATCAACTCGCATGGAAGGGCCATATGTGTTGAAAATGCGCACGATGCGCACCTGAACGCCATGGCTGCGGTGGTAGGCCATGGCCATGGCCTCGGCGAAGCGCTTGGCCTCGTCGTAGACGCCGCGGGGGCCGATGGGGTTGACGTGGCCCCAGTAGGTCTCGGGCTGAGGGTGGACCTGGGGGTCGCCGTAGACCTCGCTGGTGGAGGCGAGCAGGAAGCGGGCCTGCTTGTCCTTGGCCAGGCCGAGGGCGTGGTGGGTGCCGAGGGCGCCCACCTTGAGGGTCTGGATCGGGTACTTCAGGTAGTCGATGGGGCTGGCCGGCGAGGCGAAGTGGAGCACGGCGTCCAGCGGGCCCGGGACATGGATGAAGTCGGTCACGTTCACGTTGACCAGGCGGAGCCGCTCGCCGACGAGGCCGGCCACGTTGTCGGCCCGGCCGGTGAGGAAGTTGTCCATGCAGACGACGTCCCAGCCCTCGTCCAGCAGCCGCCGGCACAGGTGGGATCCGAGGAAGCCGGCGCCGCCGGTGATCACGGCTCGTGGCATGTCAGCGGCTCCCGCCGCCGGGGGCCCGCACCGGGCGCCCGACCCCGGCGACGGTGAACCCGGCGGCCACGAACGCCTCGGCGTCCAGGGCGTTGCGGGCGTCGACCAGGATCGGGTAGGTCATGCGGGCGTGGAGGTCGACCGGGTCGAGCTCGCCGAACTCCGCCCATTCGGTCATCAGGACCAGGGCGTGGGCCCCGTCGGCGACCTTGAGCGCGTTGTCGGACAGCTCCAGGCCCGGGACCAGCCGGGCCGCCGGCTCGGCGGCCACCGGGTCGTAGGCGACCACCTGGGCGCCGTCGGCCAGCAGGTCGCGGGCCACGTCGATCGAGGGCGCCTCCCGCAGGTCGTCGGTGTTGGGCTTGAACGACAGGCCGAGCATCCCGATCCGCTTGCCGTCCAGGTGCCAGAGGGCGTCGCGGACCTTGTCGACCACGGCCCGCCTGGCCTCGTGGTTGATCTTGGCCACCTCGTTGAGGATGCCGAAGTCGACGCCCAGCTCGCGGGAGCGGTGGGCGAAGGCGGCCACGTCCTTGGGGAAGCAGCTGCCGCCGTAGCCGGCGCCGGCCTTGAGGAAGTGGACCCCGATGCGCGGGTCGAGGCCCATGCCCCTGGCCACCAGGTCGACGTCGGCCCCTGACCGCTCGCACACCCTGGCCACCGAGTTGATGAAGCTGATCTTGGTGGCCAGGAAGGCGTTGGAGGCGTGCTTGATCAGCTCGGCGGTGGCCCGGTCGGTGGCCACGAAGGGCGCGCCCGAGCGGTCCAGGATCGGGGTGTAGAGCTCGCGCAGGGCCTCCTCGGCCCGCTCGGAGGTGGTGCCGACCACCACCCGGTCCGGGTCGAGGGTGTCGATCACGGCCGAGCCCTCACGCAGGAACTCGGGGTTGGAGGCGACCTCCCAGTCGGCCTCCGGCCGAGCCTCGCGGGTGATCACCTGGGCCACCCGCTCCCCGGTCTGGACCGGCACGGTGGACTTCTCGCAGATGAGGCGGAACTCGCCCGGGGGCAGGATGCGGGCCACCTCGCGGGCCACCGCCTCGACAAAGGCCAGGTTGGGGCTGCCGTCGCCGCGGCTCGGGGTGCCGACGCAGATGAAGATCACGGTGCCGTGGCCGACCGCCTCGGCCTTGTCGCCGGCGATCCGGAGCCGCCCCGACTGGACCACCTCGCCCAGCAGCTCCTGGAGGCCGGGCTCGTAGAACCAGGAGCGGCCCTCGCGGATGAGGGCCAGCTTGGCGGCGTCGTCATCGTCGACCATCACGTCGTGGCCGACGTGGGCGAGGCAGGCGGCGGTGACGAGGCCGACGTGGCCCGCGCCGATCACGGTGACGCGCATGGGTGGCAAGCTCCTGGGCTCGGGAAATGGACCGGGAGATGATTCTAGAGGCATGTTGGCCCTTCCGTAACCGGACCGACGACCTTGTCTGGCTCGTCCACCGGATGGGACACTGCGGCCGCCATGCGCATGCGCCGTACCCTGCCGCCTCGGCTCCTCCGGCTGTTCCTGGTCGCCGCCGTCCTGGCCGCCGGGCTGCTCCCGGGACCGGACGCCCAGGCCGGCGTGGCGCCGCGGGTCCCGGGGCCGGGGCAGAAGGTCCGGGCCAGGTACGCGATCCTGGTCGACCCGGCCACCGGGGCGGTGCTGTGGAGTCGCCGGAGCCGGATGCCGGTCCCGCCGGCCAGCCTGACCAAGATGCTGACCGCCCTGGCCGTCCGGGCCAGCCTCGACATGGACGCGATGACGGTGGCCTCGCGGGCGTCGGCCCGGCAGCCGGCCCGCCGGCTGGCCATGAGGCGCGGCCAGCGGCTCACCGTCAACCAGGCCCTGAAGGCCCTGATGATCGTGTCCGCCAACGACGTGGCGGTGATGCTGGCCGAGGCGGCCGGAGGGTCGGTGGCCCGGTTCGCCAGGGCCATGGACGCCGAGTCCAGGCTGCTGGCCCTGCGCGGCTCCGCCTGGCGCAACCCCCATGGCCTCGACGCCCGCGGCCACCGCTCGACCGCCTACGACCTGGCCATCCTGGCCAGGGCCGTGCTCAGGGACCGCTGGCTGGCCCGGGTGGTGCGGACGCGCCACGCCGCCTTCACCACCCCGGGCGGCCGCCGGGTGACGCTCACCGCCCACTCGCGGTTCCTGCTCGGCTACCGGGGCGCGGTCGGGGTCAAGACCGGGTTCACCGACGACGCCGGCCACTGCCTGGCCGCCGCGGCCACCCGCGGCGGGCGGACCCTGATCGCGGTGGTCCTGCACAGCCCCGACAACGCCGGCGACGCCGGCCGGATGCTGGACTGGGGCTTCGGCCGCGGCCGCTCGGCCCGGACCGGCCTGTGGCTGCCGGCCTACGTCCGGCCCGCCGGCGTGGCCACGCTGCTGGCGCCTCGGCCGGCGGTCACCGAGCCGCGCCGCTCGACCGCCGCCGAGGCGCTGGCCTCGGCCGGCCTGGCCAGGGTCCCGGCCACCCCGGCGCGGCCGCCGGAGGCCTCCCGGGGCCAGTGGTCGTGGGCGGGCCGCCGGCGGATGCTCACCGGCGCCGGCGCCGTGGTCGCGCTCCTGGCCGCGGTCGCCCTCGCCGTCCACAGATCCCGCCAACGGGCTTGACTCCCGGGCCCGGGTGATCGAACATATGTTCGGTACGAAGCGGAGCCCAGAACGCACCGAGGGGAGGAGCCGGCGGATGCTGATGAGGACGACGATCGGCCCGGACGACGCGGCCACCGTTGGGGAGCTGCTGCGTGAGCTCGGGCAGGGCAGGTCCACGCCCGAGGAGCTTCGCGACGCCGCCATCTACTGGTCGGCCGCGATCGACCCGGACATGGAGTGCGCCGACCTCCAGACGATCGCCTGGCTGCTCCGCGACGCCAGCGCCCACCGCCGGGTTCCCACCGCCGAGCGGGACCGGGCCCGCTACTGGGCCGCCTACCTGGAGGGCAGGATGGCCAGCTAGACGCGGGGACCGGTCGAGCGTCGGTTCGCGCCCAGGAACCGCGTCGCCCTACCGGCAGGCGACGACGCTTTCCACCGCCTGCTCGACCGGTCCCCCACCAACCACCGCGATCAGCCGAGAGCCCCGGCGCGCCAGGCACCGACCGGTTCCCTCATCTACCGGCGGCGCGCCGGGGCTCCGGCACGCCCGGCCGTGGGCGGGGATGGGCGGGTCCCCAGTGCCCTCGCCTCGAGCCTCCCGGCCTCAATCAGCCCGCCTCAACTGTTGGTCAGGCGGTCGCGGAGGGCGCGGGTGGCGGCGGCCGGGTGGGGGGCGGTGGTGATGGCGCGGACGACCACGATCCGGGTGGCGCCGGCGGCGGTGACCTGGTCCAGGTTGTCGAGGTCGATGCCGCCGATGGCGAACCAGGGCCGGGGCGGGTCGAGGTTGGCGATGGCCTCCAGCAGGGCGGTGCCGGTGGCGGGGCGGCCGGGCTTGGTGGCCGTCGCCCAGACGGGCCCGGCGACCAGGTAGTCCCACGGCTCGGCGGCGGCCCGGGCCGCCTGGCCGAGGTCGTGGGTCGAGCGGCCCAGGAGGACGTCGTCGCCGAGGAGGCGGCGGGCCCAGCCCAGGGGCAGGTCGTCCTGGCCGAGGTGGAGCACGTCGGCCCCGGCGGCCAGGGCGACGTCGGCCCGGTCGTTGATCGCGAACAGGGCGCCGTGCCGGTCGGCGGCGGCACGCAGCACGGCCGCCGCCTCCAGCAGCGGACCGGCCTCGGCCTGCTTGTCGCGCAGCTGGATCAGGTCCACCCCCGCGCCCAGGACCGCGTCCGCGAACCCGGCCAGGTCGGGTCGGGTCGCCGTGCACAGGTACAGCCGGGAGGCGGCCAGCCGCTCCCGGCGCCACGCCCCGTCCCGCTCCGTCCGCTCAGCCATCTCGAGCCGAGGCGGGCTGGCGGGGCTGGCCCTCGGGTTCGCGGGTTCCGGCGGCGGGGCGGTCCGAGAGGTCGGGGACGCCCCGGGTGGGGGTGGAGGCCTCGGCGTACAGGCGGCGAGGGATGCGGCCGGCCCGATATGCCAGGCGACCGGCCTCGACCGCCTTGCGCATGGCCTCGGCCATCAGGGCCGGCTCCTGGGCGCGGGTGACGGCGCTGGCCAGCAGCACCCCGTCGCAGCCGAGCTCCATGGCCACGGCGGCGTCCGAGGCGGTCCCGACCCCCGCGTCCAGGATCACCGGGACGGTCCCCTGCTCGATGATGATGCGCAGGTTGTAGGGGTTGCAGATGCCCATGCCGGACCCGATGGGCGACCCCAGCGGCATGACCGCGGCGCAGCCGAGCTCGGCCAGATGACGGGCCAGCACCGGGTCGTCGTTGGTATAGGCGAGTACGGTGAAGCCGTCGTCGACCAGGGTCTCGGCGGCGTCGCGGAGCTCGACCGCGTCCGGGAGCAGGGTCCGGTCGTCGCCGATGACCTCGAGCTTGATCCAGTCGGTGCCGAACGCCTCCCGGGCGAGGTGGGCCGTGCGGACGGCGTCGCGGGCGGTGAAGCAGCCGGCGGTGTTGGGCAGCAGCCGGCACCCGATCCGCCGCAGGACGTCCAGGATCGACCCGCGGGCGTCGGGGCTGGTGCGGCGCAGGGCCACGGTGGTCAGCTCGGTCCCGGAGGCGGCCAGGGCCTGCTCCAGGGCCTCCAGACTGGCCGCCCCGCCGGTCCCCATGATCAGCCGGGAGCCAAACGCCTGGCCGGCGATCACCAGGGGGTCCGGGGGGCTCATGTAGCCAACGGCGGTAGCCCCCCGGTCGACAAGGGCATCATCCATCCTTTGTTCATCCTCCTTGGGAGGCGCCGAGCACCTCCAGCCGGTCGCCTGGGTCCAGGCCGGTGGTGGACCAGGCGCTGCGGGGGACCACCTCGCCGTTGAGGGCCACGGCGATGCCGGGGCCGCCGGCAGGGTGGCCGAGCCGGTCCAGCAGGCCGGCCACGGTCTGGCCGTCGGTGACCTCGGCCGGCTGGCCGTTGACGATCACGGTCACGGCACCCGCCCTCCCCCCTCGGCGGCCACCCGGCCGGCGAACCGCCCCGGCCCGAACGGGGCGATGAGCTCGGGGACCTGGCCGGTGGCCAGCAGCTCGGCCACCGCGTCGGCGGTGACCGGGGTGAGCAGGATGCCGTTGCGGTAATGCCCGGTGGCCACCACCAGCCCCTCGGGGCCGGCCGGGCCGAGCATCGGGGCGTTGTCGGGCGACCCGGGCCGCAGGCCCACCACCGTCTCGAGCAGCTCCAGCTCGGCGGTGTCCGGGAGCAGCTCCATGGCCGCCCGCAGCAGGTCGTGGACGGACCCGGCGGTCACCCGGGTGTCGAAGCCCTGCTCCTCCACGGTCGCCCCCACGACCACCCGGCCGTCGCCCCGGGGCACCACGTACACCTCCAGCCCGCGCACGTTGCCGGAGCACAGCCGCTGGTCGGCCGGGCCACGCAGGTACAGCAGCTGGCCCTTGACCGGCCGCACCGGCGGCAGCGCCTCGGCGGCCAGCCCGCCCAGCCTCCCGCTCCAGCAGCCGGCGGCCAGCACCACCGTCCCGGCCGAGCGGGCCTCCCCGCCGGCCAGGACCACCCCGGTCACCCGGTCGCCCTGGGTGGCCAGCTCGGCCACCCGGCCGGCAAGCATCCGCACCCCGGCCCGCTCGCAGGCGCCCAGCAGGGCCAGGACCAGGGCCCGGTTGTCGACCTGGTGGTCGCCGGCGGCCAGCACCCCGCCGCGGATGCTCGGGTGCAGGCCGGGCTCGAGCTGGCGGCACTCGCGGCTGCGCAGGCGCTGGACGTCCAGCCCGCAGCGGAGCTGGAACCGGTACAGGTCCTCCAGGGCCGCGATGTCGTCGGCGTCGCGGGCCACGGCCAGGGTCCCGCCGGGGCGGTAGCCGACCGGCTGGCCGCTCGCCTCCTCGACCTCGGCGGCGAACCCGGGCCAGCGGGCGGCCGAGGCCAGGTTGAGGGCGAGCAGCTCGTCCTCGCCGTAATGGAGCTCGGTGACCGGGGCCAGCATCCCGGCGGCGGCCCAGGACGCCCCCCGGCCGGGGGCCTCGTCGACCACGGTGACGGTCATCCCGGCCTGGGTGGCCCGCCAGGCGATGCCGAGGCCGATGACCCCGCCCCCGACCACCACGGCGTCAGCAGGCTGGTGGAGCATCGGGTGGGTCTCCTCCCTCCGCCGGCATTATCCGGTGCAGGTTCCAACGGTCGGCGGCCCGGTAGCCGCCCTCTCAGCCCGGTGGGCCCGGGCTCCCGTGTGTCCCAGCCAGCGTACTCTTCGTCCCGGTACGTCACAGCGAAGGAGCGACCGTTGGAGGCCGACGACACCCAGCGCCTGCGGGAGCTGCGGCAGGTCGTGTACCGGGAGTTCGTCGAGGAGGGACGGCCGCCCACCGCCGCCGAGGCGGCCCGGCGCCTGCAGGTGGGCGTCGAGGAGGTGCTGGCCGGCTGGGGGCGGCTCCACGACCGGCACGCGCTGGTCCTGGACGCGGACCGGGTCGCGGTCCGCATGGCCCACCCGTTCTCGGCCCGGCCGATGCACTTCGTGGTCGCCTCGGACGAGCAGAAGTGGTGGGGCGGGTGTGCCTGGGATTCCTTCGGGATCATGGCCGCCCTCGACCAGCCGGTGCTGGTGGCCACCACCTGCGCGGGCTGCGGGCGGGCGCTCGCCCTGCTGGCCGACCCGCAGGCGCCGCCGCCCGAGCCGTACGTCGCCCACTTCCTGGTCCCGGCCGCCCGCTGGTGGGACGACGTGGTCCGGACCTGCTCGACCATCCGCCTGGCCTGCCACCCCGACCACGTCGAGGCCTGGGCGGCCGATGCCGGCGAGCCGGTGGGCGCCGTGGTCGACCTGGCGACCATGTGGCGGCTGGGCACGGTCTGGTACGCCGACCGGCTGCACGACGACCACCGCCGCCGCACCCCGCGGGAGGCGACCGCCGTCTTCGCCGAGCTGGGGCTCACCGGCCCCTTCTGGGACATGGGCGCCTGAGGAGCCGGATCGGCCGGACGAGGTTCCGCGTCCGGCTGCGGTGGTAGGGAACGCCTCGTCGGGAACGCGACCAGGAGGAGGCGGCATGGGCAGCGACCACACCCCGGCCGACGACATCGTCTACGACCTCGTCAGCATCCAGTATCACGCCCTGCAGGCCGGCTACACCTACGGCAAGTACCTCCAGGACGCCGAGGGCCACAGCGACGTCCAGGACTTCATCCGCCAGTGCCAGCAGGAGGACGCCCAGCGCGCTGTCCGCTGCCACGAGCTCCTGGGCCAGCTCACCAAGGACGGCATCGGCTAGCCACCGACCCGGTCACCCCCGCCCGCTGCGGGACACGCTCCCATAAGGGGGGCCGCTAACGCCGGAGGGTGTGGGTGACCCTACCCTGCTGCGGGATCACACACGGGCCCCGGCCGAAAGCATCGGCCGGGGCCCACGCGTGGAGCCGGTGAGGCCGCCTACATCCCCATGCCGTGGGGGTGGCCGTGCCCGGCGGCGGCGGCCTCCTCCTCCTCCGGCTTGTCCACGACCAGGGTCTCGGTCGTGAGCAGCAGCGAGGCGATGGAGACGGCGTTCTGCACCGCCGAGCGGGTCACCTTGGCCGGGTCGACCACGCCGGCCTTGAACAGGTCGACGTACTCGCCGGTGGAGGCGTCCAGCCCCTGGTTGTCGGACAGCTCGCGCACCTTGGAGACGGCCACCGCCCCCTCGAGGCCGGCGTTGTTGGCGATCCAGTGCAGCGGCAGCTCGAGCGCCTTGCGCACGATCGCCGCACCGGTCGCCTCGTCACTCTCGAGGTCGAGCTTGTCGAGCGCGCCCTGGGCGCGGATCAGGGCCACGCCGCCGCCGGCGACGATGCCCTCCTCGACCGCGGCCCGGGTCGCCGACAGGGCGTCCTCGATGCGGTGCTTCTTCTCCTTGAGCTCGACCTCGGTGGCCGCCCCGACCTTGATCACGCCCACCCCCCCGGCCAGCTTGGCCAGCCGCTCCTGGAGCTTCTCGCGGTCCCAGTCGGAGTCGGTCCGCTCGATCTCCTGCTTGATCTGGGCGATGCGGCCCTTGATGTCGTCGGTCGACCCGGCACCCTCGACGATCGTGGTGTCGTCCTTGGTGACGGTGACCCGGCGGGCGGTGCCGAGCACCTCGAGGCCGACCTGGTCGAGCTTCAGGCCGACGTCCTCGCTGACGACCTGGCCGCCGGTGACGACCGCCAGGTCGGTCATGAACGCCTTGCGCCGGTCGCCGAAGAACGGCGACTTCACCGCGACGGCCTTGATCGTCTTGCGGATCGAGTTCACGACGAGCGTGGACAGTGCCTCACCCTCGACGTCCTCGGCGACGATCAGGAGCGGACGGCTGCCGGTCGAGAGCACCTTCTCCAGCAGAGGCAGCAGG
>JBJMHP010000166.1:0-7666 GCA_045807325.1 Actinomycetes bacterium
TCGAGCGCCTCCAGCGCGAGTACCGCTCCGACGTGGACCTGGTCCGCCTGGCCGCCGACCTGGTCGTGGACGCCGTCGTCGACCCCGACGACCTCCGTGCCCAGCTGTCGCGCCGCCTGGCCGCCGCCGCCGGCAAGGACCGGGAGTTCACCCGCCGCCGGCACGGGGTCCCGCCGGTATGACCGGAGGGGTCCGGGGAACCCCAAGGGGTGCCCCGGTGGATAGCCTCCCCTTCCGGTCCGTGCTGGTGGCCAACCGGGGGGAGATCGCCGTTCGGGTGCTGCGCGCCTGCCGGGAGCTGGGGCTGACCGGGATCGCCGTCTACTCCGACCCGGACGCGGGGGCCCTGCACGTGCGCGAGGCCGACCGGGCGGTGGCCATCGGCGGGTCGGCGGTGGCCGAGTCCTACCTGGACCAGGGCCGGCTGCTGGCCGCGGCCGCCGAGGCCGGCGCCGAGGCCGTCCACCCCGGGTACGGGCTGCTCAGCGAGCACGCCGGCTTCGCCCGGGCGGTGACCGGGGCCGGGCTGAGCTGGGTGGGCCCGCCGCCCGAGGCGATCGCCCAGATGGGCGACAAGCTGGCCGCCCGCCGGGCCGTCCTGGCCGCCGGGGTCGAGCCGGTGCCGGGCACCACCGACCCGGTCACCGACGCCGAGGAGGTGGTGGCCTTCGGCGAGGCCAACGGCTGGCCGGTGGCGGTCAAGGCGGCCGCCGGCGGCGGCGGCCGCGGCATCCGCGTGGTCAACCGCCCCGGCGAGGCCGCGGCCGCCCTCGACGCCGCGACCAGGGAGGCCACGGCCGCCTTCGGCGACGGCGCCTGCTACCTGGAGCGGTTCTTCCCGCGGCCCCGCCACGTCGAGGTCCAGGTGCTGGCCGACGCCCATGGCGGCATCGTGCAGCTGGGCGAGCGCGACTGCTCGGTGCAACGCCGCCACCAGAAGCTGGTCGAGGAGGCACCCTCGCCCGGGCTGCCCGAGGAGGTCGGCCAGCGGCTGCGCACCTGGGCGGTGGCGGTGGCCAAGGCCTGCGGCTACCTCGGCGCCGGGACAGTCGAGTTCCTCTGGGACCCGGAGTCCGGCGGCGCCTGGTTCCTGGAGATGAACACCCGCATCCAGGTCGAGCACCCGATCACCGAGCAGGTCACCGGGGTCGACATCGTGGCCGCCCAGCTGCGGGTGGCGGCCGGCGAGCCGCTTGGAATCTCCCAGGACGACGTGACCGTGCGCGGCCACGCCATCGAGTGCCGGATCAACGCCGAGGACCCGGCCCGCGGCTTCCTGCCCACCCCGGGCACGATCACCGCCCTGCGGTGGCCGGGCGGCCCCGGGCTGCGGGTCGACGCCGGCTACGAGGGCGGCGACACCGTCCCGCCGTACTACGACGACCTGCTCGGCAAGCTGGTCGCCTGGGCCCCCGACCGCGACCGGGCGATCGCCCGCATGCGGGCCGCCCTGGACGAGCTGGCCGTGGAGGGGGTCGCCACCACCGCCCCGGCCCTGGCCCGGGTCCTCGGCCACGACGACTTCCGGGCGGCCCGGCACTGGACGACCTGGCTGGAGGAGGCGCTCGACCTCGGCGACCTGGCCCCGGCCTCGGCGCCCGAGCCCGACGCCGACTTCCAGGTCCGCGTCGGCGACCGGACCTGGCCGGTGCGGCTGTACCGGCACCGCCCCCGTATTCAGGAGGGCGGGACCGATGGGGGAGGGCTGGTCGCCTCGCCGCTGGCCGGGACCCTGGCCAAGGTCACGGTCGCGCCTGGCCAGCACGTCGAGAAGGGCGAGCTCCTGGCCGTGGTGGAGGCCATGAAGATGGAGACTTCGCTGCTTGCTCCGTTTTCTGGCACCGTGGTCGGGGTAACATGCGCGGTTGGCGAGGCGGTGGCCGCCGGTCAGGTCGTGGTCGAGGTTGACGCCGGAGGGTCGGGATAGGAGGTTGCCGTCCGGCTGTCGGAAGCGGGGATGTTGGAGGCGCAGGGACGTCGAGAGTTCAACGGGCACGCCGATCAGGTCGCGGCGGCCCGTCGCTTCGTTGTCTCCGCCATCGACGACCCCGGTCCCGCCCGCGACGTCAGCCGGCTCCTGGTCAGCGAGGCCGCGACCAACGCCGTCCTGCACTCGGCCTCCGGTGACGGCGGCACCTTCTCGGTCCAGTACCTGATCTCCGACCACCTGCTCCGGATCGAGGTCCACGACGCCGGCGGCCCCACCGGCCCCCGTCGCCGCGTCCACCACCTGGAGTCGATGACCGGCCGGGGCCTTGACCTGTTCGACGCCCTCTCCGACCGCTGGGGCGTCGACGGCGGCCCCGACGGCTGGACGGTCTGGTTCGAGCTCGACCTGGCCACCGAGGGCGCCAGCCGCTAACCCCCGCCAGTGGCGGAGCCCCGGTCGGGAGGGTAGCCGAGGAGCCCGGGAGGCGTCGGCGGGTTTCCACAGCCCCTAGCCCTCCGGCCAGACCGGGTCGCGCTTCTCGACCCAGGCGGTGATGCCCTCGCGGCGGTCGTCGGAGAGGACCGCCCGGCGCCAGGCCTGGTCCTCGACCTCCATGGCCGCCTCCTGGGACAGGTCGGCCCCGACCTCGAGGGCCCACTTGGCCATGCGGACGGCGGTGGGGGCGTTGGCGGCGATCTCGGCCGCCAGGGCGGTGGCCGCGGCCCGGACCTCGGCCGCCGGGACGACCCGGTCGACCAGGCCGAGCCGCCGGGCCTCGGTGGCCCCGACCCGCCGGCCGGTCAGCACCAGGTCCTTGGCCACCGACCGGCCCACCCGCCGGGCCAGCAGCTGGGTGCCGCCGCCGGCCGGGACCAGCCCGAGACGGACCTCGGGCAGCCCGAAGGTGGCGTCCTCGGCCGCCACCACCAGGTCGCAGGCCAGGGCCAGCTCGGTCCCACCGCCCAGGGCGAACCCGGCCACCGCGGCCACCGTGGGCAGCGGGCAGCGGCGCACGGCGGCGAACCCGCGGCGGAACGCCTCCCGCTGCACGAACCAGCCGTGGTCGTCGAAGCCGGCCCGCTGCTTGAGGTCGGCCCCGACACAGAACGCCCGCTCCCCGGCCCCGGCCAGGACCACCGCCCGGACCCCCGGGTCGGTGGCCAGCGGCTCGAAGGCCTCGGCCAGCTCGATGGCCAGCTCGGTCGAGACCGCGTTCAGCGCCTCGGGCCGGTTCAGGGTGACGGTGGCGACCCGATCCGCCACCTCCACCAGGATCAGGCTCATCCGCCGACGCTGCCCGCGTTGACCTCCTGGAACGCCCAGGCCCAGGTGCGGGCCAGCCCCTCGGCCAGGTCGGCCTTGGGCGTCCAGTCGAGCACCCGCGCGGCCTCGGAGCAGTCCAGCGCGATCCGGCCCAGCTCGCCCGGCCGGGCCGGGGCGAACTCCGGCCCGCCGCCGAAGCCGGCCACCTCCCGGAGGGCGTCGTACAGCTCCAGCACCGAGGTCTCGACCCCGGTGCCGATGTTGACCCGGGCCCCGGGGGCGCCCGGATGCTCCCCACCGGCCACGAAGGCGTCGACCACGTCCTCCACGAACACGTAGTCGCGGGTCTGGCGGCCGTCGCCGAAGATGGTCACCGGCTCGCCGGCCAGCAGCCGGTTGCAGAAGATGGCCACCACCCCGGCCTCGCCGTGCGGGTCCTGCCGGGGCCCGTAGACGTTGCCCAGGCGCAGGCTGACCGGCTCCAGCCCGTGCAGCTCGGCAAGTGAGGCCAGGTAGTCCTCGGCCGACCGCTTCGACACCCCATACGGGTTGGTCACCCGCGGCGGGTAGCGCTCGTCGATTGGCAGGTCCGCCGGGTCGGGCTCGCCGTAGACGGTCCCGCCCGAGCTGGCGAACACCAGCCGCCGGCAGCCGGCCTCGAGGGCCGCCGTGGCCAGGGCGATGGTGCCGAGCACGTTGACCCGGGCGTCGTGCAGCGGGTCGGCGACGCTGCGGCGGACGTCGATCTGGGCGGCCAGGTGGTAGACGACCTCGGGCCGGGCCTCGGCGACCACCCCGGCGAGCTCCGGGCCGGCCAGGTCGGCCTCGGCCAGCTCGACCCGGCCGGAGGCGAGCGCGTCGGCCAGGTTCTCCCGCCGCCCCGTCGACAGGTCGTCGACCACTGTTACTCGGTGCCCCACCCCGGCCAGCCGGTCCACGACCGCCGAGCCGATGAAGCCGGACCCGCCCGTGACCAGCGTTCGCATGCCCAGGTCACCTTTCGTCGAGATCGGTCAGAGCGGTCATCCTAGATCAGGAGCCGTCTTGTCGTCGGCTGCTGGATCGTTCAGGCTCCGTCGGGCAGGTTGGGTGGGAGGAGCGCACGTGCAGGAGGCGGCCGGACCGGTCAGGGTCGGCACCCGGGTGGTCGCGGCCACCCGCGGCTGGCTGCTCCCGTACCTGGTCATCGCCGTCGTCTCGGTGGTCGAGCTGCTGCTGCCCACCCGGGTCGTCGTCGGCGGGTTCCTGGTCCTGGCCCCGCTGCTGGCCAGCCGGCTGTCGACCAGGCGCAGCCAGGTCATCGCCGTCGGCCTGGTCACCATGGCCACCGCCACCGCCCTCGGGCTCTACACCGACAAGCTGGTCGGCGGCCAGCTGTTCATCCGCCTGGTCCTGATCGCCCTGGCCACCCTGTTCGCCCTGGTCAACTGGGGCTTCTCCCAGCGCGAGCAGTCGGCCCTGGAGCGGGCCGCGGACACCATCAGGATGGCCGGGTCGCTGGCCTCCGGTCTGGAGCCGGAGGAGGCCTACAACCTGCTCGCCCGCTCGGCCCGGACGCTGTTCGCGGCCAACACGGCCGCTGTCTACCGTCGCCAGGGCGACCAGATGGTCTCCGTCGCCCGGGCCCGCGACCCCGAGGTGCCGGCCATGCCGCTGCGGTTGCAGCGGGCCAGCTTCCCGGCCGCCTTCATGACGGTGGCCCGGCGGGCCAGCGTGCGCGCCGCCTCCGAGCCGGAGGCGCCCATGCTGGAGGCGCGGGGTCTCAACAGCCTGCTCTGGCTGCCGCTGCTGGACCGGGCCGGCGAGCAGCTCGGCACCATCGTCCTCGCCTGGAAGCGCGACCCCAGGCTGTCGGCGCAGGCCCTTGAGGCCTCCGAGAGCTTCGCCGGCCTCGGCGCCCGGGCCATCTCCGGCTCCGAGCGGGTCCGGGCCCAGACCGAGGTCCTGGAGCAGGTCCAGGCCCTGCTGCTCACCACCCCGCAGCCCAGGGCGGCCGGGTTCCAGATCGGGGTCCGCTACCAGTCGGCCAGCGGCCTGGCCCAGATCGGCGGCGACTTCTACGACGTGGTCGAGCTGGACGAGCAGGGGCTGGCCTTCATCCTGGCCGACGCCCGCGGCAAGGGCCTGGAGGCGAGCTCGCTGGCCGCCGTGCTCAAGGGCGCGTTCCGCAGCCTGGCCGGCGAGGGCGCCGGGCCGGCCCGCATCCTGAACCGCCTCGACCGGCTGGTCGCCCGCGAGGGCGGGGACGAGGACTTCGTGACCGCCCTGGCCGGGCGGCTGCATCCCGACGGCCGGATCCTGCTCGCCTCGGCCGGCCATCCGGCGCCGCTTGGCGCCGGGCCGCGGCTGGTCCAGGTGGCGGCGCCGCTGGGGCTCGGCACCCAGGCGAACGAGAGCCAGGGCCAGCTGCGCCCCGGCGACCGGATGGTCTGCTACACCGACGGGTTGGTCGAGGCCCGCAACGCCGAGGGCGCCTTCATCGACCGCTCGGTGTTGGAGGAGGCGGTCGCCGCCGAGTCCCTGACCACGGCCCTGGACCGCCTGGTGGACCTGGTCGACCGGCACGCCGAGGGCCGCCACGACGACGACCTGGCCCTCCTCGGCCTCGAGTATGACCCCAGCCCGGGGGACGGCGGCTAGGGCAGGAAACGCTGCCGGTGGACGGCGAGCAGGGTGAGCCGGGCCAGGCCGAGGGTGACGGTGGCCCGCTGGGTCCAGCCGAGTCGCCAGCTCCAGGGAGCGGTCACGGTCATCTCCCTGCTCCTCTCGGCCATCGCCGTACCATTACCCATCTCAGGGATCGGTCGATCGTTCACGGTGCATGGACGGTCAGAGCCCGTAGCATGTCGGGGCGCCCACAAGGCGCTCGAACCTGCCGTTCCGGCCTACGAGGGAGCACCCATGGACCTGGAGCTGTCGCCCGAGCAGGAGGAGTTCCGCAAGATCGTCCGCGCCTTCGCCGAGGAGGTGGTGGCGCCGAGGGCCGAGGCCATGGACCGGGCCGAGCGGCTCGACCCGGTGGTGCTCGACCAGATGGCCGGCATGGGCCTGTTCGGGCTGCCGTTCCCCGAGGAGGTCGGCGGCATGGGGGCCGACTACACCACCCTGTGCCTGGCCATCGAGGAGCTGGCCCGGGTCGACTCCTCGGTCGCCATCACCCTGGAGGCCGCCGTCGGGCTCGGCGCCATGCCGATCTGGCGCTACGGCACCCCCGAGCAGCACCAGCGGTGGCTGCGGCCGCTGGCCGCCGGCGAGCAGCTGGCCTCCTTCGGGCTCACCGAGCCCGGCGGCGGCTCGGACGCCGGGGCGCTGCGGACCCGGGCCACCCTGGACGGCGAGGAGTGGGTGGTCGACGGCACCAAGGTCTTCATCACCAACGCCGGCCTGGACCGCTCCGGCATGGTCGTGCTCGCCGCCGTGACCGGCGAGCGGCCCGACGGCCGCCACGAGATCACCAACATCGTGGTCCCGACCGGCACCCCCGGCTACAAGGTCGGCCCCCCCTACCGCACGGTCGGCTGGCACGCCTCCGACACCCGCGAGCTGGTCTTCGAGGGGGCCAGGGTCCCGGTGGCCAACACCCTTGGCGAGCGCGGCAGCGGCCTCGGGAACTTCCTGCGCACCCTGGAGGAGGGCCGGATCGCCGTGGCCGCCCTGGCCACCGGCCTGTGCCAGGGCTGCGTGGACGAGTGCACCCGCTACGCCCGCGAGCGGCAGGCGTTCGGCCAGCCGATCGCCGGCTTCCAGGCGGTCGCGTTCAAGATCGCCGACATGGAGGTCCGGGCCCACACCGCCCGCCTGGCCTGGCAGCGGGCCGCGGCCAGGCTCGACGCCGGCCAGCCGTTCGGCCGGGAGGCGGCCATCGCCAAGCTGTACGCCTCCGAGGCCGCCGTCACCTCGGCCCGCGACGCCGTCCAGGTCCACGGCGGCTACGGCTTCATGGAGGAGTTCCCGGTGGACCGCTTCTACCGCGACGCCAAGGTGCTGGAGATCGGCGAGGGCACCAGCGAGGTCATGCGCATCCTCATCGCCCGCTCGGTCGGCCTCTGACCCCGGGGTAACCCGGGGCGGGGCGGCGGCGACTACCGGTGATGGACGACGCGGCGCTGGTGGGGCTGGCCCGGGCGGGTGACGAACGGGCGTTCGCGGAGCTGGTGAGGAGGCACCGGCCGATGCTGGTCGCGTTGTGCCGGCGGCAGCTGGGCGAACGGGGGCTGGCCGAGGACGCCGCCCAGGAGGCGGTGCTCCAGGCGATGCTCGGGCTGGACCGGCTGGAGCGACCGGAGCGGTTCGGGGCCTGGCTGGCCGGGATCGGCCTCAACGTCTGCCGGCGCTGGCGGCGCGACCAGGCCCGCGAGGACTGGTCGCTGGCCGCCCTGACGGGAGGGCGGGCCACGCCCGACCCCGAGCCGGCGGCCGCGGCCGAGGCGGCCGAGGCGGCCCGGCGGGTACGCCGGGCGGTCGGCCGGCTGC
>JBJMHP010000167.1:0-29913 GCA_045807325.1 Actinomycetes bacterium
GGATCGTGCCCGCCGACGGCCAGGGCCGCATGGACCCCGCCGCCCTGCCCGGGGTGCTGGCCGGGTGCGAGGGGCCGACGATCGTCTGCGCCCAGGCCGGCAACGTCAACACCGGCGCCTTCGACCCGCTGGCCGAGATCATCCCCGCCGCCCACGCCCACGGGGCCTGGGTGCACGTGGACGGCGCCTTCGGGCTGTGGGCGGCGGCCAGCCCGGCCCTGCGGCACCTGGTCGCCGGGGTGGAGGGGGCCGACTCGGTGGCCACCGACGCCCACAAGTGGCTGAACGTCCCCTACGACAGCGGCATCGCCTTTGTCGCCCACCCCGGGGCCCACCTGGCCGCCTTTGCCAAGGTGGCCAGCTACCTGACCCCTGGGCAGGCCGACGAGCGCGACCCCGACGCCTTCGTGCCCGAGGCGTCGCGGCGGGCCAGGGGGTTCCCGGTGTGGGCGGCGCTGCGCTCGCTCGGCCGCTCCGGTGTGGCCGAGCTGGTCGAGCGCTGCTGCGGCCATGCGCGCCGCTTCGCCGACGTCCTGGCCGCGGCCGACGGGGTCGAGGTCCTCAACGAGGTCGTCCTCAACCAGGTCCTGGTCCGCTTCCCCGACCCGGGCGGCGACAGCGACGCCCGCACCCGCGAGGTCATCCGCCGCGTCCAGGCCGGCGGCACCCTCTGGCTGGGCGGCACCACCTGGCACGGCATGGCCGCCATGCGCATCTCGGTGTCCAGCTGGTCCACAACGACCGACGACGTCGACCGCTCGGTGGCGGCGATCCTGGAGGCGACCAGGGAGGTCAACAGCTGATGGCGTCCAACGACGCGCTCGAGGTCTACCTCAACGACCATCTGGCCGGCTCGGCGGCCGGGATCGAGCTGGCCGGCAAGCTCCGCGACAACCACCAGGGGGCCGAGTTCGGCGAGGTCATGACGGCCCTGCACCGCGACATCTCCCAGGACCGCGACGCCCTGGAGGAGCTGATGCGCCACCTGGAGGTGGAGCGGCACCAGGTCAAGGAGGCGGCCGGCTGGGTGCTGGAGAAGCTGAGCCGGCTGCGGCTCAACCCGGCCCTCACCGATGGGGCCGGGGTCACCCGGCTGCTGGAGACCGAGGCCCTGTCGCTGGGGATCGAGGGCAAGCTGGCCATGTGGCTGGCCCTCAAGGAGGCCGCGGCCGCCGACCCGCGGCTGGCCGCCACCGACTACGACCGGCTGATCGAGCGGGCCCGCGGCCAGCGCCGCGCCCTGGAGCCGCACCGCCTGGCCGCGGCCGTGGAGTCGTTCACGGCCTGAGCAGCACCCTCAGGCGCCGACCTGGGCCCAGCGGTCGCCGAGCTGCTGGATCTCGGAGCGGGAGCCGCGGCCGTCGGTCGGCTTGCACACGAACCAGGTGCCGCCATGGCGTCGAACTGGCCGGCCTCGCGGATGTCCGCCCGTCCGCGCTGCCCAGGCCGTAGGTCAGGATTCGTGAATGTCGGGCGCTTTTATAGCATGACGGGTTTCGGCGGCGAATCGCCCACCTGCGTCCCGGTCCCGGGAACCGGAGGGCCGCCCTGGCCGTCCAAGGCGACATCGGGAACCGGACCGGGATGGGGTGCGCGATGACGAGGATGCGACGCCGGAGCCTGCCGCTGGCCGCCGTGGTGGCGGCCGTCCTGCTGGGGGCCCAGCCGGCCCTGGCCTGCGGGGGCCTGGTCGGGCCGGGGGGCACGGTGCGGCTGGCCCGTACCACCACCCTGGCCGGCTACGCCGACGGGGTCGAGCACTACCTGACCTCGTTCACCTATGCCGGTGGGGGAGCCAGGTTCGGCTCGATCGTGCCCCTGCCCGGCGTCCCCACCGAGGTGGCCAAGGGCGGCGAGTGGACCCTGCAGCGGCTGGTCCGCGAGACCCAGCCCCAGCCGGTGTTCCTGCGCGCCGGCGCGGTCGCCGAGGTCGCCGCCCCGGCCGAGGAGCTGCTGACGACCAGGGTCGACGCCCTCGACCTGACCGTGCTGCGTGGCGGCGGCCGGGCGGTGGGCGACTGGGCCCGGGCCCACGGCTTCGGGCTGTCGCCCGACGCCCCCGAGGTGCTGGACTTCTACGCCGCCCGCAGCCCGATCTTCCTGGCCGCCAGCTTCGACGCCCGCCGGGCCGAGACCCGCGGCCAGCGGCTCGGGTCCGGCACCCCGGTGCATCTGACCATCCCCACCGCCAACCCGTGGGTGCCGCTGCGCATCCTCGGCCTCGGCCACCAGCCCACCGACCCCATCCGGGCCGACGTGTACCTGCTCACCGGCCGCCGCCCGGCCCTGCTGCCCGGGCCGGTGGACGGCGGCCGGCACGGGGTGGCCCTGGAGCGCAGCGCCCCGGCCTCGGCCCAGCTGCTGGCGGATCTACGATCCGACCAGGGCATGGGCTGGCTGCCGGCCTCGGGCATGTGGCTCAGCTACCTGCGGGTCGACTCGACGGCCGCCGAGCTGACCCACGACCTGGCCGTGGACGCCAGCGGCCGGGCCAGCCCCTCCCCGGTGGCCGCCGGCCTGGCCGTCGCCGGCGACAGCGCCCCGGCGGCGGCTGCCGGCCCGCTCGGATGGTGGCGGTGGCCGGCCGTGGCCCTCGGGGTCGCCGCCGCCCTGGCCGGGCTGGTCCTGGCCAGGCGGCGTCAGCCGGGCGCCGGGTCGCGGTAGGCGGCGGCCTGGATGCCGTACAGCTCGGCGTACTGGCCGCCGCGGGCCAGCAGCTCGGCGTGGCTGCCCGCCTCGACCAGGCGGGCGCCGTCCAGGACCACGATCAGGTCGGCCATGCGCACGGTGGAGAACCGGTGCGACACCAGCATGGTGATGCCGCCGCCGGCCCGGGCGGCGGCGGCGTAGCGCTCGAACAGGGCGTGCTCGGTCGCGGCGTCCAGGGCCGCGGTGGGCTCGTCCAGGACCAGCAGCAGGGGCCCGGTGCGCATGAACCCGCGGGCCAGGGCCAGCTTCTGCCACTGGCCGAAGGAGACCTCGACCCCCTGCGGCCAGATCGGGCCGAGCTGGGTGTCGAGCCCGGCGGCCAGGTCGTCGACCACGTCGCCGGCCCCGGCCCGGCCGACGGCGGCGACCACCGCCGGCTCGTCGTCCAGGCGGGGCAGATCGCCGACGCCGACGCTGTGGCGGGCCCGCAGCTCGAAGCGGAAGAAGTCCTGGAAGGCGCCGGCCAGCCGCGACCGCCAGGCGTCGGCGTCCATGCGCCCAAGCGGCCGTCCGTCGACCAGGATCCGGCCACCGGTCGGCTCGTACAGCTTGCAGAGCAGCTTGACCAGGGTCGTCTTGCCGGCACCGTTCTCGCCGACCACGGCCACGACCGCCCCGGCGGGCAGCTCCAGGCAGAGGTCGTCGAGCACCAGCCGGTCGGTGCCCGGGTAGGCGAAGCAGACGTGCTCCAGGCGGATACCCTCGGTCAGGGTGGCCGGCACCGGCTGGTCGCCGGCGGCCGCCACCGCGGCCGCGTAGTCCTCCAGCCAGGCCAGCCGCCGCGACCCGTCCATCCAGATGCCGCGTAGGAACCCGATCTCGCCGGCCGTGGCCCCGATGTAGGACGACAGCCGGGACCCGGCGGCCAGCACCAGCAGCACCGCCGCCGGGCCGGCGTCCAGCACCGAGGCCACCAGCACGACCGCGCCCGCGTACCCGGCCCCGAACACCGCCCAGGCCAGCGAGTGCCAGGCCGCCGACGACCAGCGGGCCCGGGCCAGGGGCCCGTACCAGTGCTCCCAGGCGGCCCGGCGGTCGGCGGCCAGGCGGTCGCCGATGCCGGCGACCCGCACCTCCTTGCCCGGCGGGGCGGTGGTGGCCACGGTGAACAGGTGGCGGGCCAGCCGGCTGGCGGCGGCGCCCCGCTCCTGGGCGCGGCGCTCCACCGCCGGCCGCCAGGCCGAGGTCAGGACGGTCGGCAGGGCGAAGGCGGCCAGGGCGGCCAGCCAGGGGCTGATGGAGACGAGTAGCCCGACGGTCACGGCCAGTCGCAGCACCCACCCGGCGGTGGAGAACAGCGACATGTACATGTGGTCGAGCACGAACACCTGCTGGCGGAGCACGGTCAGGCGGTCCAGCCACTCGGGCCGCTCCTGGTGGGCGACGGTCTGCACCGACGCCTGGAGGCGGGCCACGTGCGCCTCCAGGGCGATGGTGACCTTGTCGCGGAAGCGTCGCTGCACCCGGGCGTCGACGGTGCGCAGCACCCAGGTGGCGGCCGCCGACAGCCCGAGCCCGGTCGCGGCCACCAAGAGCAGGCGGCGGTCGCCCTCAAGCACCCCGTCGCCGAGCAGGGCCAGCCACAGGGCCAGGAGCGCGTCCGGGAGGGCGGCGGCCAGCGACAGCAGGAGGGCGGCGACCAGCAACCCGGGCTCGTTTCGGTAGCCGAGCCGGCACAGCCGCCACATCGACGACAGGGCCGGCGGCAGCTCCTCGGGGACGGGCCGGGCCCCGGGCCGTTCGGCCGTGGGCCGCTCAGCCGAGGCGGTCAAGGGCCACCCCCTCCTCGTCCTCCGCGGTGCCGAAGCGGCTGGCCTGGAGGTCGAACATGGCCCGGTAGCGGCCGCCCAGGGCCATCAGCTCGGCGTGGCTGCCCAGCTCGACCACCCGGCCACCCTCGAGCACGCAGATGCGGTCGGCGTGGCGGACGGTGGAGAACCGGTGGGAGATGAGGATGGTCGTGCAGGAGCGGGTGGCGGCCAGGATCCGGTCGAAGATCTCGGCCTCGCCGCGCACGTCCAGCTGGGCGGTGGGCTCGTCCAGGAGGACCACCCCGGCGCCCAGGCGCACCGCGCACAGGGCCCGGGCCAGGGCGACCCGCTGCCACTGGCCGCCCGACAGCTCCGTCCCGCCGGCATAGCCGCGGGCCAGGACGGTGTCGAGGCCGGCCAGCCCGTCGGCCCCGGCGGCGGCCAGCGCCGCCCGCACGCTGTCGTCGTCGGCCCCGGCCGGGGCCACGTTGTCGCGCAGCGGCAGCTCGAAGCGGATGAAGTCCTGGAACACCGCCGTGACCCTGGCCCGCCAGCCGTCCAGGTCCAGCTCGCGCAGGTCGACCCCGTCGACCTCGACGGCCCCGGCCTGGGGGTCGTACAGGCGGCACAGCAGCTTGGCCAGGGTGGTCTTGCCGGCGCCGTTGCGGCCCACGATGGCCAGCGAGGAGCCGGCCGGGATGTGCAGGTCCAAGCCGTCCAGCACCGGCCGGCCGCCCGGGTAGGCGAAGCGGAGGCCGCGGAAGCGGATCCCGGCCGCCGGCATGGCCTGGGCCGGGCGGGACCCGGAGTGAAGCGCCCCGGCGGCGGCCATGGCCGGCACCACCCGCAGCGACGCCGCCACCGGCGCGGCCGCCCCGTCCAGCGCCCAGTTGAGCCCGCCGAAGGCGATCATGCCGGTGGCCACGGCCAGCTGGGCGAACACCACCACCTGGTCCAGGTCGAGCCGGCCGGCGGCGGCGCCGGCGGCCAGCGCCCACCCGACCACCAGGTTGGCCGCCACCACCAGGGCCACGCTCCACAGCAGGGGCCGCTGGCGCAGCCGGGTGGCCCGGTACTGGAGCTCGTGCAGGCGGCGCCGCTGGGCCGTGAACCGGGCCACCGTCCAGCCGGCCAGGCCGAACAGGCGCAGCTCCTTGGCCGCCGGCGGATCCACGGCCAGCCGGTAGGTGTAGTCGGCGTCCCGCTGGGCCGACCGCACCTCCTCGGTGGCCCGGTCCCGCCACACCGAGCTCTCGCGCAGCAGCCAGTGGGTGGCCAGCCAGGCCCCGCCGAGCAGCGGCGGCGCCCACCAGGCGAAGGCGAACAGGGCGACGGCCGCGGCCAGGCCGCCGACCAGCTCGACCAGGCCGCCGGCGATGAAGTCCATGGCGATCGACAGCGGCGGCCCGGTCATGCCCAGGTCGAAGTCGCGGGCCGCGGTGAGGTCGCCGGCCAGGGCCGGGTCCTCCAGGTGGCCCATGCCCGGCGGCCGCACCCCGGCCTCGGTGAGCCGGTCGTACAGCCAGGCCGCGGTGCGGTCGCCCAGGTTGGCCCCCACGGCCTGGTGGACGGGGAGCAGCACCTGGCGGGCCACGAACGCCAGCCCGACCGCGGCCAGCGGCCCGGCCAGGTCGCGGCCGCCCTGGACGGCCCCGACCAGCACCCCCGAGGCGACCGCGAACATCGTCGGCAGCACCCCCCGGCAGGCCAGCACCACCCACCAGGCCGCGGCCAGTCGCGGGTCGGCCCGCCACAGGGCGGCCAGGAACTGCCACTCCTGGCGTCGCCGCAGCCGGCCCAGCGTGCTCCAGCTCGTCGGCCGACCTCCCGGGGAACGAGGATGGATGGCCGAGGCCCCGCGGGTCCGCGGGGCCTCGGCACCTGCATGGTATGCCGGGCCAGCCTAGCATCCGGGCGTGGCGGCCGACGGAGGCGCCTCGTATCGTGGCCGACGTGACCAAGAACCGGCTGGAGGCGTTCAGCGACGGCGTGTTCGCCATCGCCATCACCCTGCTGGTCATCGAGCTGCACACCCCGAGGTAGGCGAGGGCGGGTCGCTGGCCGCCGCCCTGTGGGCGCAGTGGCCGAGCTATGTCGCCTACCTGGTGAGCTTCCTGACCATCGGGGTGATCTGGCTCAACCATCACCGCGTCTTCACCCAGGTGGCCCTGGTGGACGGTCCGCTGCTGGTGCTCAACCTGGTGGTGCTGCTGTGGACGGCCCTGATCCCGTTCCCCACCGCCGTGGTCGCCAGGTACCTGGGCCAGGGCGGCGAGCACGCCGAGACCGCGGTCGCCTTCTACAGCGGCGTGTTCGTGCTCCTCGGCCTGTCGTTCGGCGCGCTGTTCGTCTGGATCACCCGCGACGACCGGCTGCTGCAGCGGCTCCCGCCGCCCGAGGTCGTCCGCGCCGCCCGGCTGCGGTTCACCCTGGGCGAGGCCGTCTACCTCCTCGCCCTGGGCCTGTCGTTCGTCTGGCCGCCGGCCGCCCTGGCCCTGCACGCCGCCATGGCCCTCTACTACGCCTTCGACCAGGCCTCGGTGCCGGCCACCCCGGCCCCAGGTCAGGGCCGGCCCAGCCGCCGCCCGGCCTGACCGGGAACCGGGGCCGGGCCGGCCGCGTCCAACCTGGCGACCATTCCTCGAACCCCGGGAGGCCGCATGCGTGCCCGTCCCTGGCAGCTCGCCGTCGTCGTGGCCGCCTGCGGGGCGGCGGTGCTGGTGGCCGGCCGGGCGACCGGGTCGGGGGCCGGCGGCGGGCCCGACCGGACGGTGGTGGTGACCATGCACCACTCCCGGTTCCAGCCGGCGACCGTCCGGGTCGAGGCGGGGCAGCGGGTCCGGTTCGTGCTGCGCAACACCGACCCCATCGACCACGAGTTCATCCTCGGCGACGCCGCCACCCAGCGCCGCCACGAGCGGGGCCGCGACCGCCACCACCACGGCGAGGTCCCCGGGGAGCGGTCGGTGCCGGCCGGCCAGGAGGCGGCCACCAGCTACACCTTCCCGGCCGGCGCCGCCGGGCAGGTGCTGGAGTTCGCCTGCCACCTGCCCGGCCACTACGCCTACGGCATGCGGGGCACGGTCCGGGTCAGCGGCGGCTGATCTGCAGGCGGCCGTCGCCGTCGACGGCCAGGGAGCGGCGGCCGGCCAGCAGCTCCAGCAGCTCGCCGCCGACCAGGTCGCGGCGCCAGCCCTGGAGGGTCCGGACCGGCGGCTCGGGCTGTCCGCGGCGGGCCGCGGCCACCACCTGAGCCAGGTCGTTGCGGGCCGCGACCAGCTCGTAGGCCAGGCCGGCGTCCAGCGCCCTGGCCCGGACCAGGGCCTCGGACAGGGCGATGGCGGGCACGTCGGCCGGGTTGGCGTCGGGCCGCTCGACCACCTCGACGGGCAGCGGCTCGGCGGCCAGCCCCCGGGCCACGGCGGCCACGATGGCCTGGCCGCGCCGGCGTAGGGTCGAGGGCTGCAGCCCGCGGATGCGCTCCAGCGCCTGGGTGGTGGCCGGGCGGCGCTTGGCCACCTCGATCAGGGGGGCGTCGCCGAGCACCGAGGCGACCGGGCGGTCCTCGGCGGCCGCGGTCTGCTCCCGCCAGGCCGCCAGCTCGCGGGCGACCGCCCGGGCCCGGGGGTTGAGCTGGCCGACCCGGGGCAGCCGCTGCCAGGCCAGCCACGGGTCGCGCTCGTCGCTGGACTCCTCCAGCCGCCGGCACTCCTCGCGGGCCCACTGGAGGCGGCCGGTGGCGGCCAGCCGCTCCTGGAGGGCGTCGGCCAGCCGCAGCAGGTGGGCGACGTCGTCGCGGGCGTAGGCGAGCTGCTCGGGGCTGAGCGGCCGGTCGTCCCAGCGGGTGAAGCTGGCCGACTTGGCCAGCCGCAGCCCCAGCACGTCGTGCAGCAGGCTGCCATAGCCGGTCTGGGCCCCGAAGCCGGCGAACCCGGCCGCGACCTGGGTGTCGAACAGCCCCCGGACCTCGGTCCGCCACACCCGCCGCAGCAGGGCCACGTCCTGGCGGCCGGCGTGCAGCACCACCTCGACCGCCGGGTCGGCCAGGACCTCGGCCAGCGGGGTCGGGTCGAGCCCCTCGTCCAGCGGGTCAATCAACTCGACGCGTGGCCGGCCCTGCTCGTCCGGCACGACCACGCCGACCAGGCACAGCAGGGCCCGGTAGCGGCCCTCGGACATGAACTCGGTGTCGACGCCGAGGCGGCCGGCGGCCCGGGCCGCGGCGGCCAGCCCCTCTGTGTCCACGCGGGCGGCCAGGCTCAGCCGAGCTGCCACGTGTCCCCGCCGTGCAGCAGCCTGGCCAGGTCGCCACGGCCCTGGCGGGCCGTGGCCGCCTCCAGCTGCCCCGACATGAGCTCGTCGTAGACCGGTCGCTCGACGTCGCGGAACACCCCGATCGGGGTCGGCCCGTCGGCACCGTGCGACAGCCGGCACAGCATGAAGGCCAGGCTCGGCTCCTCGCGGTGCTCGTCGTGGACCAGCAGCGCGTCCTCGCCCACGTCGGCCACCTCGACCAGCTCGACCCGGCAGTCGTCGGTCAGCCGCACCCCACGCTCGCCGTCGGCGCCGAAGCGGATCGGCTTGCCGTGCTCCAGCCGGATCTGGTTGTCGGCCCTGGTCTGGGGCTCCTTCAGCAGGTCGAAGGCGCCGTCGTTGAAGATGTTGCAGTTCTGGTAGACCTCGACGAAGGCGGTGCCCTTGTGGGCGGCCGCCTTGCCCAGGACCTCGGTCAGATGCGCCCGGTCGGAGTCGATCGAGCGGGCCACGAAGGTCGCCTCAGCCCCCAGGGCCACGCTGACCGGGTTGAACGGGTGGTCCAGCGACCCCATCGGGGTCGACTTGGTGATCTTGCCCAGCTCGCTGGTGGGGGAGTACTGGCCCTTGGTCAGCCCGTAGATCTGGTTGTTGAACAGCAGGATCTTGAGGTTGACGTTGCGGCGCAGGGCGTGGATCAGGTGGTTGCCGCCGATCGACAGGGCGTCGCCGTCGCCGGTGATGACCCAGACCGACAGGTCGGGGCGGGTCACCGACAGCCCGGTGGCGATCGCCGGGGCCCGGCCGTGGATCGAGTGCATCCCGTAGGTGTTCATGTAGTAGGGGAACCGCGAGGAGCAGCCGATGCCCGAGATGAACACGATCCGTTCCCGGGGGATCCCCAGCTGGGGCATGAAGCCCTGCACGGCCGAGAGGATCGCGTAGTCCCCGCACCCCGGGCACCAGCGGACCTCCTGGTCGCTCTTGAAGTCCTTGGCGGTGAGCTTCACGGGGGCGCCGTTGCCGTGCCCGTTGCCCAGTGTCACTTGTGCGCTCCTTCGTCCAGCAGCCCGATGATGGCGTCGGCCAGCTCCTCGGCCTTGAACGGCAGCCCGCGGACCTTGTTGTAGCCGACGGCGTCGACCAGGTAGCGGGCCCGGACCAGCATGCGCAGCTGGCCCAGGTTCATCTCCGGGATCAGGACCTTGTCGTAGTTGCCCAGCACCTCGCCCAGGTTGGCCGGGAACGGGTTGAGGTGGCGCAGGTGGGCCACGGACACCCGGGCCCCGGAGGCCCGGACCCGCCGCATCGCGGCCCCGATGGGCCCGTAGGTCGAGCCCCAGCCGAGCACCAGCAGCCGCGACCCCTCCTGGTGGTCGACCTCCAGGGGCGGGATGTCCTTGGCGATCCCGGCCACCTTGGCCGCCCGGAGGTTGATCATGCGGTCGTGGTTCTCGGGGTCGTAGCTGATGTTGCCGGTGCCGTCGGCCTTCTCCAGCCCGCCGATGCGGTGCTCGAGGCCGGGCGTGCCCGGTACCGCCCACGGCCGGGCCAGGGTGGCCTCGTCTCTGAGGTACGGCCAGAAGTCGCCCTCGTGGTTGGGCTCGGTGGCGAACGGCACGCTGATGTCGGGCAGGGAGGCCACGTCGGGCAGCAGCCACGGCTCGGACCCGTTGGCCAGGTAGCCGTCCGACAGCAGCACCACCGGGGTCCGGTACTTGAGCGCGATCCGGGCCGCCTCGACCGCGGCCGAGAAGCAGTCCGAGGGCGTGCAGGCAGCCACCACCGGCACCGGGGCCTCGCCGTTGCGGCCGTACAGCACCTGGAGCAGGTCGGCCTGCTCGGTCTTGGTCGGCATCCCGGTCGAGGGGCCGCTGCGCTGGATGTCGATCACCAGCAGGGGCAGCTCCAGGGAGACGGCCAGGCCGATGGTCTCGGCCTTGAGGGCGACCCCGGGGCCGCTGGAGGTGGTCACCCCCAGCGACCCGCCGAAGGCCGCGCCCAGGGCGGCCCCGACCCCGGCGATCTCGTCCTCGGCCTGGAAGGTCCGGACCCCGAACGCCTTGTGCCTGGACAGCTCGTGCAGGATGTCGGAGGCCGGGGTGATCGGGTAGGCGCCCAGGAACAGCGGCAGCCCCGACAGCCGGCTGGCCGCGATCAGCCCGTAGGCCAGGGCCAGGTTCCCGGAGATGTTGCGGTAGGTCCCGGGGCGCAGCCGGGCCGGCTTGACCTCGTAGGAGACGGCGAAGGCCTCGGTGGTCTCGCCGAAGTTCCAGCCGGCCTTGAACGCGGTCACGTTCGCCTTGGCGATCAGCGGGCGGGCGGCGAACTTCTTCTCCAGGAAGGCCACCGTCGCCTCGGTCGGCCGGTGGTACAGCCAGGACATGAGCCCGAGGGCGAACATGTTCTTGGCCCGCTCGGCCTCCTTCTTGGAGATGTCGAACTCGCGCAGCGCCTCCAGGGTCATGGAGGTCAGCGCCACCTCGTGGACCTGGTGGTCGGCCAGGGACCCGTCCTCCAGCGGGTTGCTGGCGTACCCGGCCTTGTCCAGGTTGCGGGGGGTGAAGGCGTCGGTGTTGACGATCAGGGTCGCCCCCTTGGGCAGGTCGCCCAGGTTGGCCTTGAGCGCCGCCGGGTTCATCGCCACCAGCACGTCGGGGGCGTCCCCGGGGGTGAGGATGTCGTGGTCGGCGAAGTGCAGCTGGAAGCCCGACACCCCGGGGATCGACCCGGCGGGGGCGCGGATCTCGGCCGGGAAGTCGGGCAGGGTCGACAGGTCGTTGCCGAACGCCGCGGTCTCGCTGGTGAAACGGTCTCCGGTGAGCTGCATGCCGTCACCGGAATCGCCGGCGAAGCGAATCGTGACGCGATCCAGCACCTGGACCGGCTTGGTCATCGTTGATTCCCTCGATTCGAAACGGACGGGTCACCTGCACCCGGTCGCCGCCAGCTCGAGGCCGCCCGGGGCGCAGCGTCCCACCACCCCGAGGGTAGGGGGCCGGCAACCGGCCCTCCCAGCATATACCGATCCGATTGAGAAGCTCCGGAAGCTGGCCGGCCCCGAGTGGCGCGATCGCCGGCCGCCGGTCACCATGCCGGGAGCCACTGCTCCCGACACCCAGCCGAGGTGAGCTCCCGTGACCGACCGGCCAGCCGACGACGCCGTGCCCAGCGCCCGCCTGCTGGTGGCCTACGTCTCCGAGGACGACGAGCTGGACCACGTCCGCGACGCCGCCATGGCCCTCGGCCGCCGCGACGGGGCCAAGGTCATCCTGTACGACCGCGACTCGGCCTCGGCCTTCACCGACCCCATGCCCAACCAGTGGGCCTCCCAGGCCGAGGGCGCCCAGTTCGGCGACCCCCTGTCCGACCAGGAGCTGGTCAAGCTGGGCCGGGAGCCGTTCGCCCGCAAGGTGGCCGCAGCCCGCGAGGCCGGCGTCGACGCCTGGGGGTGGCTGGCCTCCGATCACGGCACCGACGCCGTGGTCGCCTACGCCCGCGACCACGGCGCCGACCTGATCCTGCTCCCGGCCGACCTGGAGGACCCGGGCCTGGGCGAGCGCCTCAAGGGCGAGACCGTCGACAAGGCCGTGGAGGAGGCGGAGGAGAAGCCCAGCGGCCTGGCCGTTGTCCTGGTCGCCCCCGACGGCGCCACCGAGCTGGCCGCCGGCCGCCTGTAGCGGCTACCGGGGCAGGTTGAGGAGCACGATCCCGGCGGTGATGCAGGCCGCGGCCAGCACCCGGCGGCGGCCGAACCGCTCGCTGAACGCCAGGGTGCCGATCAGGGCGGCCACCAGCACGCTGGTCTCACGCAGGGCGGCCACCACGGCCAGGGCGCCCCGGCGCTGGGCCCAGATGACCAGCCCGTAGGCGGCCAGCGACAGCGCCCCGGCGACCACCCCCACGCCCAGGCGGTCCCGCACCCGGGCGCCCAGCCGGCGGCGCTGGATGGCCAGCGTCCACAGCGGGATCGGCAGCCCGCCGAGCAGGAACAGCCAGGCGACATAGCCGAGGTCGGTCCCGGACCGCCGCACCCCCAGCCCGTCGGTGACGGTGTAGGCGGCGATGGCCACGCCGGTGGCCACGGCCAGGCCGAGCATCGGGCGCCCTTGCGGGGTCGCCCGTCCCCCCTCCAGCAACAGCACCAGCCCCCCACACACCCCGACCAGGCCGCCGAGCTGCCAGGGGCCGAGGTGCTCGCCCAGGAACAGGGCGGCCACCACCGCGACCAGCAGCGGGGCCGTCCCTCGGGCCAGCGGGTAGACCTGGTTGAGGTCGCCGACCTGGTAGGACTGCATGAGCAGGACCTTGTAGCCGGTGTGGAGCAGTACCGAAAGCCCCAGCAGGCCCCAGCTGGCCGGCGCCGGCGAGGTGGCCAGGGGCAGCAGGAGCGCCGACAGCGCCATCGCCGTCAGGTCCAGCAGCACCACCATGGCCAGCCGGTCCCGGCCGTCCTTGAGCAGCGCGTTCCAGGAGGCGTGGAGGATCGCGGCCACCAGCACGGCCCCGACGACGGCGACGTGGGAGCTCCCCATGGGCCGCCCAGCCTAGCGCCGTGTCGCTTGCGGCAGCCGCGTAGTTGACGCCGCTTGCGGCATGTGCAATGTTCCGCGGCGAGCCCACAAACGAGCTGCCGCGAGAGGGAGCCGCCGCCATGTATGGGCCCTTGATTGTCGCCGCCGCGATCCTGCTGTCGATCGCCGGCCTTGTCCTGTTCCTCCACGACCTCGCCGAGGCGCGCTCGCGCAAGGCGTTCGACCGCATCTTCCAGGAGGGCAGGCGGCGCCGCTGAGCGGCCCCGGGTTCACCGCGGTCGGTCGCACCGTCGCGCCCGTCCGCAAGACGCCGACCCGGGGCCGGAGCCGCCGCCAAGCGAGCCCCCGAGCCCCGGGTCGGCCCACCGCATTATGACCCGGCCCCCCCCACGGGGCGAACCCCTCGGGCCGGGCAGATGCCGCGGACCAGCGCCGGCCCGGCCGGCCGCGGTGAACCCGGGATCAGCGCAGGATGACGGCCAGCTGGCGGTCCAGGGCGGCCTGGGTGAGCTCGCCGAGCTGGTGGGAGGCGAGGGTGCCGTCGGGGCGGACGAACCAGGTGTGGGGGAGGCCGACCGCGCCCCAGCGGCCGGCGGTGGTGGCGTCGGGGTCGATGCCGACGGGCCAGGTGGCGTGGTGGCGGCGGACGAAGGCGCGGGCGGCGGCCGGGCGGTCGTTGGTGAGGACGCCGACGACGGCCAGGCGGTCGCGGGTGTGGGTGGCCGCGGCCTGGCGCAGGAGGGGGAACTCGCGGACGCAGGGCTCGCACCAGGTGGCCCAGAAGTTGACCACCACCGGGCGGCCGCGCAGGGCGGCCAGGTCGACCGGGCGGCCGTCCAGGCCCTGGAGGCGCAGGGCCGGGGCCGGCGTGCCGGGCGGGTAGGCCTTGGCGGCGGTCGAGACCGTGGACGGCGGGGTCCGGACCTCCAGCTCGGCGACCGGCTGGCGGCGGCCGAGGAGGGCCGCGCCCGCCGGCAGGATCACCGCCACCACCACCAGCACGGCCAGGATCAGCAGTCGGCCGGACCGGGGGCGAAAGCTGGGAGCCACGAGCATGACCGAGCGCCCGCCCCTACAGGTAGTCCCGGTGGTAGACGATGCCGGCGGGCCCGATCTGGAGCACGGTGGCGCCGGGCTGGTCGCTGACGCGGCGGTTGCCGTAGCGGAACGACCAGGTCCACTCGACGATGGCGCTGTCACTGTCCACGCCCATGTGCTGGACGTCCACCTTGAGGTTGCGGTGGCCCTTGAGGAGGTCGTTGAGGTAGGCGCGGATCGCCTCGCGGCCCTCGTGCGGCGGGTTGGCCGGCTCGTAGTAGACGGCGTCGGGGGCATACGCGGCGGCCGCCCAGTCCGGGTCGCCGACCTCCAGGGCCTCCCGCAGCTGCTCGAAGTAGTTGGCCGGGCCGATCGGGCTGGTGTCGACCGGCGGCGTCTCGGGGTGGACGGCCATCCCGTGCTCGGCCCCGGTCGGCCCGCCGTGGGGGGCCAGCCGGGCCCGTTGGTCGACGGCCACGTTGCGGTACCAGATGACGGTGGCCCCGAGGAACAGGGCCAGGCCGAGCCCGATGCCCCAGGGGCCAAGGGCGGCGACCTGCTTGCGCAGGATGAACCCGCCGAGCAGGCAGGTCGCGGCCAGCGAGTACACCACCGGGGCCCAGGTGGGGGCCATGTGGTGGATGTTGCCGTGGTCGTCGGCGGCGCCGCGCTGCTGGTCGGCCGAGCCGGGCAGCCCGGTGTCGGGCACCGGCTGCCGGCGCCGGTTGGCCGGGCTGGCGATCCACAGCATGATGCCGATGTACAGGCAGGCGCCGAAGAAGGCGCCGAGCAGCCCGACCCCGGCCAGCTCCGGGTGGTCGTTGAACAGGTAGTAGATGGTCCCGGCGGTCAGGCCGAAGAGCCCCATGGCCATGAACAGCCGGCTGGCGATGATCACCCTTGCGTCCCCTCCCGGACTATCGGAGCAGGTAGATGGTGCTGAACAGGCCCAGCCAGACCACGTCGACAAAGTGCCAGTAGTAGGAGGCCATCTCGACGGTGTCGTGGTGGCGGGCGGTGAACTGGCCCGAGCGGGCCCGCAGCAGGACGATCAGGATGAACGCGGCCCCGCCGGCCACGTGGGCGCCGTGGAAGCCGGTCAGGGTGAAGAAGGTCGAGCCGAACACGCCGCTGGACAGCGTCATGCCCTCCTCGATGAGCATGCGGTACTCGTTCGCCTGCCCGGCCAGGAAGCAGAGGCCCAGCAGCAGGCTGACGGCCAGCCACAGCATCAGCCGGCGCGAGTCGTTCCTCCGGATTGCCCACACCCCGAGCTGCATGGTCACGCTGGAGGAGACCAGGATGGTGGTGAGCACGGCGGCGTACCAGGTCGTCAGGTGGGGGGTGCCCTCGGGCGGCCAGTGGGGGGCGGCGCTGCGGATCGTGAAGTAGGCGCCGTACAGGCCGCCGAAGAACATCACCTCGGAGGCGATGAACAGCACCATGCCCAGCAGCGAGGTGCTGATGCCACCAGGCTTGTGGTGCTCGGAGGCGGGCCGCTCCTGGAGAGAGGCGGTGTCTACGACGGCCATCAGCGGGCTCCTGTGGTGGTGGCGTCGGAATGGACGGTGAGCTCGTCGGCGTGGCGCAGGTCGAACAGGGGCCGCTCGGAGTGGATCTCGGGAAGGCTGTCGAAGTTGTGCGCCGGCGGCGGGGAGGTGGTGTACCACTCCAGGGTGTTGCCTTCCCAGGGGTCCTCGGGGTCGCGGTCCTTGCGGCGGATGGTCATGACCACATTCGCCAGGAACGGGGCCGTCGACAGGGCGATGAGCAGGGCGCCGGCGGTCTGGAGCTGGTTGAGGCCGACCCAGTCCTTGAGGGGCGCGTAGTCCTGGATGCGCCGGGGCATGCCGAGCAGCCCCAGGATGTGCATGGAGAAGAAGGTCAGGTTGAACCCGATGAACTGCAGCCAGAAGTGGAGCTTGCCGAGGCCCTCGTTGAGCTTGCGGCCGGAGAACTTCGGGAACCAGTAGTAGAAGCCGGCGTAGACGGCGAACACGCTGCCGCCGAACAGCACGTAGTGGATGTGGGCGACCACCCAGTAGGTCTCGGTGAGGGCGAAGTCGACCGGCGGCGAGGCCAGGAACACCCCGTCGATGCCGCCGATCAGGAACATGGTCAGGAACCCGATGGCGAACAGCATCGCCGTCGAGAAGGTGATCTGGCCCTTGACCAGGGTGGCGATCCAGTTGAAGAACTTGACCCCGGTGGGCACGGCGATCAGGAAGGTCATGATGGAGAAGAACGGCAGCAGCACCTGGCCGGTGACGAACATGTGGTGGGCCCAGACGCTGAAGCCGAGGGCGCCGATGCCGGCGGTGGCGAACACGAACGCCTTGTAGCCGAACAGCGGCTTGCGCGAGAACACCGGCAGCACGTCGGAGATGATCCCCATGCCGGGCAGGACCATCACGTAGACGGCCGGGTGCGAGTAGAACCAGAACACGTTCTGCCAGAGCACGGCGATGCCGTCGTTGGCCGGGTTGAAGAACGACCCGCCCAGGTTGCGGTCGATCAGCAGCATCACCAGGGCGCTGGTGAACACCGGGGTGGCCAGCAGGACCAGCAGCGAGGTGACCAGGATGGTCCAGGTGAACAGGGGCATCCGGAACATCGTCATGCCCGGCGCCCGCATGTTGAAGATGGTGGTGATGAAGTTGACCGCGCCCAGGATCGAGGCCGTCCCGACCAGCAGCAGGGCCACGATCCACAGGTCGATGCCGATCGAGTTGCCCTGGGCGCCCACCCCCTCCGACAGCGGGGCGTACTCGGTCCAGCCGGCGTCGGCCGGGCCGCCCAGCAGGTAGCTCGAGTACAGCGTGATCCCGGCCAGGGGCAGCATCCAGAACGACAGCGCGTTGACCCGCGGGAAGGCCATGTCCAGGGCGCCGATCTGCAGCGGCACGATGTAGTTCCCGAACCCGGCCAGAATCGGGATGATGAACAGGAAGATCATCGTGGTGCCGTGCATGGTGAACAGCTGGTTGTAGCGCTCCTCACCGAAGAACTGGGTGCCCGGCTCGGCCAGCTCGGCCCGGATGAACACCGCCAGCAGCCCGGCCACCCCGAACCAGAAGTACGAGTTGACCAGGTACATGATCCCGATCTTCTTGTGGTCGGTGGTGGTGAGCCACTCCACGATCGGGTGGCGACGCGGGCTGACGCCGTGTGCCTGGTCGGCGGCGGCCTCAGGCCTTGCTTCCGTGATCGCCATCTGTTCGAGCTCCTTAGCGTGACCGTACGACGAGCTGGCCTTGCATGGCGCCGGGGTGGACCTCGCAGTGGAAGAAGTAGCTGCCGGACTTGAGCGCGGGCAGCCGGTAGGTGGTGGTCTTCGGGCCGGGGAACGGTGGGGTCTCGCTGGCCGGGAGGATCGGCGGGGCGTCGGCGTCCTTGCCCCGGAAGAAGACGACGTTGTGGGGGACCGGCTCCTGGTTGTCGAAGCTGATCTGGAACGGGCGGTTCACGGGCCCGGCCAGGCAGTCCTTGTTGAAGGAGATGTCCTTGGCCGCGATCGAGCGCGGGTTGGGGTCGGCCGGGCAGCCGCTGGCCGCCTCCTTCTTGGCCCTGACCAGCCAGGCGTCGAACTGGGGGCGGCTGACGGCCCGGACGGTGAAGCGCATCGCCTGGTGGGCCAGCCCGCAGTACTCGGTGCACTGGCCGCCGAAGTCGCCCGGCTTGGTGATGGTCAGGTCGAAGGTGTTGAGGTGGCCGGGGAAGGCGTCGCGCTTGAACAGGAACTCGCGCACGTAGAAGGAGTGGATGACGTCCTGGGCCTCGGTGGTGAACCGGATCGGCTCACCCACCGGCAGGTACATGACCGGCGGCTTGGCGATGGTGCCCTTGATGGTCAGGTCCTCGGGCGGCTGGTCGGCCGGGAGCGGCACCCGCTCGCCCTGGTAGGTGAACTGCCACTGCCACTGGAAGCCGACGATGTTCACCGTCACGCGCGGGTTGTCGGCCCTGGCGTCGACCTTGGTCAGGACCCCCCAGGTGAGCACGAACAGGGTGGCCACGATCAGCAGCGGCACCACCGTCCAGACCACCTCGAGCAGGTTGTTGCCGTGGAACTGGGGCGGGAGCATGTCGCCGCGGCGCCGGTAGCGGACCACGGCGAACACGATCGCCCCCTCGACCAGCACGAAGATGACCGCGGCGACCACGAACAGGATGTTGTAGAGGTTGCGGACGTCGTGGCCCTGCTCGGTGACCGGGGTGAGCGAGCCGCATCCTGCCAGCACCAGCACCGCCACTCCGACGGTGCCGATCAACCGCGCGCGTCGCATCGTCCTCCGGTCGCCTCGCTTCCTGGGTGGTCGGGGATTGGAACGACTGTACCTCATGGCCTACCACGGATTACGGCATCCAGGGCCATGGCGCAGAACAGCAGGGCCAGGTAGGTGTTGGAGAAGCTGAACAGCCGGATGGCCCGCCGGCCGCTGAGGTCGCGGCGCAGCTCCAGGGCCCGCCAGATGAACGCCCCGCCCAGGGCCACGGCCGCGGCCAGGTAGACCGCCCCCATGCGGCCGGCCGGGTACAGCAGCAGGCTCACGGCCACCAGCAGCACCGTGTAGTACAGGATCTGGGTCGAGGTCTCCCTGGCCCCCCTGACCACCGGCAGCATCGGCACCCCGGCGGCCGCGTAGTCGTCCTTGAACCGCAGCGACAGGGCCCAGAAGTGCGGCGGGGTCCAGTAGAAGATGATGGCGAACAGCACCAGCGCCGGCAGCTCGACCCGCCCGGTCACCGCCGACCAGCCGACCAGCACGGGCACGGCCCCGGCGGCCCCGCCGATGACGATGTTCTGGGCCGAGCGGCGCTTGAGGCCGATGGTGTAGACGAACACGTAGAACAGGATGGCCGCGGTGGCCAGCACGGCCGACAGCAGGTTGACGAAGATCCACAGCCACACGAACCCGGCCACCCCCAGCACCAGCCCGAAGCGCAGGGCGTCGGCCGGGTCGACCCGGTGGGCGGGCAGGGGCCGGCGGGCGGTGCGGCGCATCAGGGCGTCGATGTCGCGGTCCAGGTAGCAGTTGAGGACGTTCGCGCTCGCGGCGGACAGGGCCCCGCCGAACAGGGTGGCCGCTATCAGCCAGGGCGACGGCACCCCGCGGGCGGCGATGAACATGGTCGGCACGGTGGTGACCAGCAGCAGCTCGATGATGCGGGGCTTGGTCAGCAGGAAGTAGACCTTGGCCGACTGCCGGGCCGTGCGGGCCGGGGCCGGCTCGGGCTCGGCCGGGTCGCGCACGCCGGTGCCGGCGAACCGGTCGGCGTGCAGGGCCAGGGCCACCATGGTCCCCCAGAGCAGGGCGCCGACGGCCAGGTGGGGGACGACGGTCAGGGCCGACAGGCGGTTGGCCACATTGGCCACCCCGAGGCCGATCTGGACGGCCACCAGCCCGGCGGCGTAGCCGGCCAGCCGGGTGACCGTGGGATGGGCCCGCTGGCTGCGCCGGGCCACCAGCCAGGTGATCACCACCAGGGTGCCGACGACCGCGGCCATGGTCCGGTGGGCGAGCTGGATGCGGGCCACGCTCGGGCCAAGGTCGGGCCAGAGCACCTCCAGGGGGTAGGCGAGGCCGGCGTGGTGGCCGGTGACGGTGGAGCCGACCAGCATCTGGAGGTACAGCAGGCCGGCGGTGGCCGCGACCAGGCGCACGAAGCGCCGGTCCTGGCCCTGGCGGCGGCCGGGGCCGTGGCGGGCCCGGAAGTCGATGAAGATCAGCAGGGCGACCAGGGCCAGGGCGGTGGCCAGGTGCAGGGTGACCGAGTCGGCCCGCAGCTTCCACCAGACCACGAACGCCCCGATCATCGCCTGGGCCAGGACCAGGACCAGGGCGGCCACGGCGGCCCGGCGCACCACCCGCTCCTGGCCGGTCCGCCAGGCGGCCACCACACCCAGCGCCACCAGGACCATGACCACCGAGGCGACCAGCCGGTGGGAGTGCTCGATCCAGGGGTGGAGCTCGGCCGGGGGGACCAGCCGGCCGAAGCAGCGGGGCCAGTCGGGGCAGCCCAGCCCGGAGTCGGTCGCCCGCACCAGGCCCCCGACCGCGATCAGCACGAAGGTCGCCGCGGTCGTGACGACCGCGAGGCGCCGGAACGGGGTCAACAAGGTCCTCCTGGGCGCCGCCGGGCGCCGCCGGGTCGAGGTTGCCGCCCCAGGCTATCGGGGCGTAGGAAAACCCTCAACTGACCAGGCTTCTTCCTTGTTACTCTGCCGGTGTGGACGTGACCGACACGAGGACCCGGGACGGGCGGCTGGCCGCCTGGATCTTCGACCTGCCGGTGGTGGAGCTGCGGGCCGGGTACCGGGCCGCGGTCTACTTCGACCGGTCCCGGCGGATCCTGGCCGCCGAGGGCGACGACACCTCGGTCACCATGCAGGTCTTCCAGCGCTCGGACGCCATGGTGGCCTGCGGCATCGACGAGGCCCTGTCGGTGCTGGCCCTGGGGGCCGGCGACTTCCGCGACCCGGCCGCCGCCGACCGGGCCTTCGAGGTCTACCTGGCCGCCCGCGACGCCGCCCGCCGGGCCCGCTCCCGGGGCGGCGAGGCCTGGGTGGAGGCGGTGCGGGCCCAGGTGGACGCCGAGGCCGCCTTCGACCGGCACTGGCGGGCCGCCCCGGGCGAGCTCCAGGTGAAGGCGCTGCGCGACGGCGACCGGGTCGACGCCTGGGAGCCGGTCATCGAGATCACCGGCCCCTACCGGCTGTTCGCCCACCTGGAGAGCGTCTACCTGGGCGTGCTGGCCCGCCGGTCCCTGGTCGCCGGCAACGTGCGCCGGGTGGTGGACGCGGCCAGGGGCAAGCCGGTGCTGTTCTTCGCCGACCGCTTCGACCACTGGGCGACCCAGGGCGGCGACGGCTACGCCGCCTTCGTCGGCGGCGCCGAGGGGGTGGCCACCGATGCCCAGGCCGCCTGGTGGGGCGAGCGCGGCCTGGGCACCATCCCGCACGCCCTGATCGCCACCTTCGCCGGGGACACGGTGGCCGCGGTGGCCGCCTTCGCCCGCCAGTTCCCCGGGGTCCCCCTGATCGCCCTGGTCGACTTCCACAACGACTCGGTGGCGACCGCGCTGGCCTGCGCCCGGGCGTTCGGGGAGCGGCTGTGGGGGGTGCGGCTGGACACCTCCGGGACCATGGTGGACCGCGCCCTGTGGTCGGAGATGGGCGACTTCGCGCCCACCGGGGTCAACCGGCGCCTGGTCGAGAAGGTCCGTGCGGCCCTGGACGAGGAGGGGTACGGCCACGTGCGGGTGATCGTCTCGGGCGGCTTCACCGCCGAGCGGATCGCCGCCTTCGAGGCCACCGGGGTCCCGGTCGACTCCTACGCCGTCGGCTCGTCGCTGCTCAAGGGCGGGGCCGACTACACCGCCGACGTGGTCCTGCGCGAGGGCGTCCCGTGCGCCAAGGTGGGCCGCGTCCACCGGCCCTCCACGCGCCTGCAGCCGGTCGACCTGACCGCCCACAGCGGCGCCGAGGCCCCGGTCCAGGCCGGCACAAGAGAAAGGGCCGCGGTGGCTCCGCGGCCCTTCCCTGGCGTCGTCGAGAGCGACTGACGCTGCCCGCCCCCACGGTGCCGCCCGGGACCCCGCTACGGCCTGATCCCCCAGAGCAGGCCGCCGGAGAAGAGCAGTCCCGGGTCGCCCCGTCCCCATAATCGGGGGCGGTCTGTACCCGCACCGCGGAGTCTAGTTCTAGGTAACTAGTCATTGCAAGTGGGAGTTGGTCAGGTACCGTTGAGCTGTGGCCCGGACCTACGTGCTCGACACCAACGTCCTGATCGCCGACCCGGAGGCCCCGGGTCGCTTCCAGGAGCACGACGTCGCCATCCCCCTGACCGTGGTCGAGGAGCTGGACAAGCTCAAGACCCGCCCCGACGAGACCGGGGCCTCGGCCCGGCGGGCCATCCGCACCCTGGAGCGCCTCCGCCAGCAGGGCAACCTGTCCCAGGGGGTGGCGCTGCCCGGGGGCGGCCGCATCTGGGTCGAGGTCAGCCTGGCCTCCCGCCTGGATCTGCCCGAGGCCCTCTCGGCCTCCTCCGACGACAACCGCATCCTGGCCACCACCGCCAACCTGGCCAAGGAGCTGGCCGGGGAGCGCGAGGTGGTGCTGGTGTCCAAGGACGCCAGCCTGCGGATCAAGGCCGAGGCCCTCAAGCTGCTGGCCGAGGAGTACCGGCACGAGCGGGTGGCCATCGAGGAGGGCTACCTGGGCGTGGCCACCTGCGAGGTGCCCGGCGGGCTGGACGCCATCTACGCCGCCCGGGGCGGCGAGATCGCGGCCGACCAGCCCCTGTGGGCCAACCAGTTCCTGGTCCTGCGGTCGGGCAGCCAGAGCGCGCTCGGCCAGGTGCGTCGCAGCGTCGAGGCCGGCGGCCAGATCGAGGTCACCCTGGTCGGGGAGCCGCCGGAGACCTTCGGGGTACGGGGCCGGTCCAAGGAGCAGCAGTTCGCCCTGCACCTGCTGCACGACCCCAAGGTGCCGCTGGTGTCGCTGGCCGGCAACGCCGGCACCGGCAAGACCTACCTGGCCGTGGCCGCCGGGCTGGAGGCGACCCTGGAGCAGGCCGCCTACGACCGGGTGCTGGTGTTCCGCCCGGTGGTCCCGGTGGGCCGCCAGGACCTCGGCTTCCTGCCCGGCGACGTCGACGAGAAGATCTCCCCGTGGATGAAGGCCATCCACGACACCCTGGCCCAGCTGTTCCGGGGCAGCCACGACGCCGACCGGCGCGAGAGCTACACCCAGGACCTGGTCCAGGGGCTGCTGGACGACGGCACGGTGCAGCTGGAGCCGCTCACCTTCATCCGCGGCCGCACCTTCGCCCGCACCTTCGCCATCCTCGACGAGGCCCAGAACGTCGAGTACGGGGTGCTGCGCTCGCTGGCCAGCCGGCTCGGCGAGGGCTCCAAGCTGGTCCTGTGCCACGACACCTCCCAGGTCGACCACCCCTATGTCGACCCGGACTCCGGGGTGGCGGCCCTGATCGAGCGGCTCAAGGGCGAGCCGCTGTTCGGCCACGTCACCCTCGTCAAGGGCGAGCGCAGCCCGGTCGCCGAGCTGGTCGCCCGCAAGCTGTAGGAGGACCTCCCATGCCCGAGCCGACCGAGGACCTCAGCCCGACCGACCGGGAGCTGCTGAGGAGGGCCGAGCTGGCCCTGTCCCAGCTCAACAACCGCCACGGCCTGGAGCCGGACCAGTCGGCCACCCTGACCGCGATCCGGCTGCGCCTGGAGGGCAAGTCGCGGGCGTCCCTGGACGACCTGCTGACGGCCGGCAAGGACCTCGGCGGCAAGGACCCGCTGACCGAGGCCATGGCCCGGGGCCAGCAGGGCCCGAGCTTCGACGACCTGGTCGCCGGGGCCGAGAAGAAGCCCAAGAAGTCCCTGGACGACCTGCTCTAGCCGGCCTCTAGCCGGCGGCCAGCCGGGCGTCCATCCGGTCGAAGAACGACCCCCAGCCGCTGCCGGCCCGCCGGTACTGGGCGGGCGACAGGTGCCCGCGCTGGGAGAACCGCATCTCGGTGCGGCCGTCGCCGAGGTCGGTGAGGACCACGGTGACCAGCTCGTAGACCTCGTCGGGCCGGTCGGAGACGGTGAACACCAGCCGCTCGGGCTCCTCCACCTCCAGGTACTCGCCCTTCCAGCGGACCTCGCGGCGGTCGGGGCCGGCGAGCATGGTCAGCCGCCAGCGGCCGCCCTCGCGCACGTCCATCCGCACCGTGGCCGTCGGGATCTCGGCCTCGCCGCCGAACCAGTCGGCGAAGCGCTCGGGCTCGGTCCACTCCCGCCACACCCGCTCGCGCGACGCCTCGAGCACCCGGGTGATGTCGATGCCCGGCTCAGCCACCGGCGGGACCGTCCTCGCCGGCGGCCAGCCGCGCCTCCATCCGGTCGAAGCCGCCCTCCCAGAACCGCCGGTAGCCCTCCAGCCAGTCGACGGCGTCCTTGAGCGGCACCGCGTGCAGCCGCGACGGCCGCAGCTGGGCGGTGCGACCCCGGGTGATCAGCCCGGCCTGCTCCAGCACCTTGAGGTGCTTGGAGACGGCCTGGGCGCTGATCCGGAACGGCTCGGCCAGCTCACGCACGCTGGCCTCGCCCTCGGTCAGTCGCCCCAGGATGGCCCGGCGGGTGGGGTCGGCCAGGGCGCGGAAGGTCCGGGTCAGCTGGTCGGTCGCCATCGGTACTCAACCTACTTGTTTCACAACCGGATGGTTGCGATAGGATACGGAGCCGCAAGGCCGACCGGCAACCTACCCGAAGGAGTCGCCGATGGGTGACATCGTGGTCACCGAGTTCATCACCGTTGACGGGGTCGCGGAGGACCCGGGCGGGTCCGAGAGCCATCCGCACGGCGGCTGGGCCTTCGAGACCGTCCGCGGCAAGGGCGCCCAGTTCAAGCTGGACGAGATCAGGGCCACCGACGCCCTGCTGCTCGGCCGCCGCACCTACGACGGCTTCTCCCAGGCCTGGCCCGGCCAGGAGGGCGAGTTCGCCGACAAGTTCAACTCCATCCCCAAGTACGTGGTCTCCTCGACCCTCAAGGACCCGTCCTGGAACAACACCACCGTCCTCCAGGGCGACCTGGCCGAGGAGGTGGAGAAGCTGCGCCAGCGCCACGACGGCGACGTCGGCGTCCACGGCAGCCTCCAGCTCGCCCAGGCCCTGCTCGACCAGGGACTGGCCGACGAGCTGCGGCTGATGGTCTTCCCGGTGGTGCTGGGGTCGGGCAAGCGGCTGTTCGCCGGCGACGCCAGCCACCGGCCGCTGGAGCTGGTCGAGTCCAGGAACGTCGGCGACGGCGTGGTGATCCTCACCTACCGCAAGGCCTAGGACAAACCAAGCCAAAGGTTGCATGGTGGACTAGACTCCGGGGACCTGGCGTCGCGCCCTGCCGGAGGTCCGCCATGAAGCGCCCCACCCGTGCCCTGCCGGCCGCCCTCCTGCTCGCCCTCCTCCTGGTGGCCGGCCTGGCCGGGCCGGGCGCGGCCACCACCGCCGGCCGCCCGGGCGGGGGGCCGCCCGCGACCAAGCAGCCGGTGGCCACCGGCACCGGCGGGGCGATCGCCACCGTCGACCTGGACGCCTCCGCGGCCGGCCTGGAGGTGCTGCGCCGCGGCGGCAACGCCGTCGACGCCGCGGTCGCGGCCGCGGCCACCCTGGGCGTGACCGAGCCGTACTCGGCCGGCGTGGGCGGGGGCGGCTTCCTGGTCGCCTACCTGGCCGGCCGGCGGCGGGTGGTCACCATCGACGGCCGCGAGACCGCCCCGGCCGCCTTCCGCCAGGACAGCTTTATCGACCCGGCCACCGGCGAGCCCATCCCGTTCGCCGAGCGGGTCACCAGCGGCCTGGGGGTCGGCGTCCCGGGCACGCTGGCCACCTGGCAGCGTGCCCTGCGCGGCTACGGCACCATGCCGCTGGCCAAGGTGCTCTGGCCGGCCATCCGGGTGGCCGAGCGCGGCTTCGTGGTCGACCAGACCTTCGCCGACCAGACGGCCAGCAACGCCGCCCGCTTCGCCGCCTTCCCGGCCACCGCCGAGCTGTTCCTGCCCGGCGGGGCCCCGCCGCCGGTGGGGTCGGTGCTGCGCAACCCCGACCTGGCCCGCACCTACCGGCTGCTGGCCCGCCGGGGCACGGCCCCGTTCTACCGGGGCCGCATCGCCGAGGCCATCGCCGACACCGTCCAGCACCCGCCCGTCGATCCGGCCACCACCCTGAACGTCCGCCCCGGGCTGATGACCGAGGCCGACCTGGCCGCCTACCGCACCGTCGCCCGGCCCCCGACCCGGGTCGGCTACCGGGGCCAGCAGGTCTACGGCATGGGGCCACCGTCCAGCGGCGGCTCGACCGTGGGCGAGGCCCTGAACATCCTGGAGGGCTACGACCTGGCCGGCGAGTCCCGCACCCGGGCCCTGTTCCACTACCTGGAGGCGTCCCGGCTGGCCTTCGCCGACCGCAACCGCTGGGTCGGCGACCCCGCCGATGTCGACGTGCCCCTGGATGGGCTGCTCAGCCAGGGCTTCGCCGACGAGCGCCGCTGCCTGATCGGGGAGCGGGCCAACCCCAGCCCGGTGCCACCCGGCGACCCGTTCCCGCCGTTCGGGCCCGGCTGTGTGGCCGGCGGGGTCGCCGTGGCCGCCCCGGCCGGGCCGCCGTCCACCACCCATCTGAGCGTGGCCGACCGCTGGGGCAACGTGGTCAGCTACACCCTGACCATCGAGCAGACCGGCGGCAGCGGCATGGTCGTGCCCGGCTTCGGGTTCCTGCTCAACAACGAGCTGACCGACTTCAACCCCGAGCCGCTGTTCGAGGGGGTCCCCGACCCCAACCTGCCCGCCCCCGGCAAGCGGCCCCGGTCCTCGATGAGCCCGACGATCGTGCTCCGCGACGGCCGGCCGGTGCTGGCCGTCGGCTCGCCGGGCGGGGCCACCATCATCACCACCGTGCTCCAGATCCTGGTCGAGCACCTGGACCTGGGCCGGAGCCTGCCCGAGGCGATCGCCGCCCCCCGGGTGTCCCAGCGCAACAGCGACCCCGGGGACGCCGAGCCGGCCTTCCTGGCCAGCCCGGAGGCGGCCGCCCTCCAGGCCCTGGGCGAGCGGTTCCAGCCGGCCCCGGCCACCGCCCCGCTGCCCTCGGAGATCGGCGCCGCCGCCGGCATCGCCCTGGGCCGCCACGGCCTGCTCCAGGCCGCCGCCGAGCCGGTCCGCCGCGGCGGCGGCAGCGCCCTCGTCGTCCACCCACGACCCTAGGAGGGTCCTCAAGGCGTCGGGTACGGCCGGGGCGCTGGCCGGAGCCGGGACTGTGGCCGGGGCCGCCGGGGCGGCGGCCGCCCCCGACCACGACGTGCCGTCGTTCCCCTTCGAGGAGGCGACCATCGCCGAGCTCCAGGCGGCGATGAAGGCCGGGCGGCTCAGCTCCCGCCGGCTCACCCAGGCCTACCTGCGGCGCATCCGCCGCATCGACCTGTCGGGGATCCAGCTCAACTCGGTGATCGAGGTCAACCCCGACGCCCTGGAGATCGCCGCCGCCCGCGACGCCGAGCGGCGCCGCGGCCACCTCCGCGGGCCCCTGCACGGCATCCCCATCCTGGTCAAGGACAACTTCGCCACCCGCGACAAGATGGAGACGACCGCCGGGTCGCTGGCCCTGCTGGGGGCCGAGGTCCCCCGGGACGCCTTCGTGATCCGCCAGCTGCGGCGGGCCGGGGCGGTCATCCTGGGCAAGACCAACCTGTCGGAGTGGGCCAACTTCCGCTCGACCCAGTCCTCCAGCGGCGGGTCGGGCCGGGCCGGCCAGTGCCTCAGCCCCTATGTGCTCGACCACAACCCGTGCGGCTCCAGCTCCGGATCGGGCACTTCCGTGGCCGCCAACCTGGCCGCGGCCGCGCTGGGCACCGAGACCGACGGGTCGATCGTCTGCCCCTCGTCGCACAACAGCCTGGTCGGGATCAAGACCACCCTGGGGCTGACCAGCCGCTCGGGCGTGGTCCCCATCGCCCACAGCCAGGACGTGACCGGCCCCATGGGCCGCACCGTGGCCGACGCGGCCACCGTGCTCGGGCCCATGACCGGGGTCGACCCCCGCGACCCGCCACGGCCGCCTCTCGCGGCCACAGCCACCGCGACTACCGCCGCTTCCTCGACCCCGACGGCCTGCGCGGGGCCCGGATCGGGGTGTGGCGCGAGGGCGTGTTCGGGATCAGCCCCGAGGCCGACGCCATCGCCGAGGCGGCCATCGCCGAGCTGAGCCGGCTGGGGGCGACGGTGGTCGACCCGGCCGACATCCCCAACGTGGCCGACACCTTCGACCCCGAGCTCACCGTGCTGCTGTACGAGTTCAAGGCCGACATCGCCGCCTACCTGTCGGAGCTGCGCAACACCTCGATGCGGACCCTGGCCGACCTGATCGCCTTCAACGAGGCCAACCCCGACCCCGAGCTGCGCTGGTTCGGCCAGGAGCTCTTCCTCCAGGCCGAGGCCACCGGCACCCTGACCGACCCGGCCTACCTCGAGGCCCTGGCCACCTCCAAGCGGCTGGCCACCCAGGGCATCGACCAGACCCTGGCCAAGTTCGACCTGGACGCCATCGTCAGCCTCACCAACAGCCCGCCCTGGACCACCGACCTGGTCAACGGCGACCACTTCCTGACCGCCAGCTCGACCCCGTCGGCCATCGCCGGCTATCCCAACATCACCGTGCCCGCCGGCTACTCGTTCGGGGAGCTGCCGGTGGGGATCAACCTCATCGGCACCCGCTGGTCCGAGCCCACCCTCATCAAGCTGGCCCACGGCTTCGAGCAGGGCACCAAGGTCCGCCACGCCCCCCGGTTCCTGCCCAGCCTCGGGTCAAGGAGTTCCTGCCCCGCGACACCGGCACCCGAAAGGGCCGCCCGGCCGACGCCGCCCGGGCCAAGGACCGGCACCGGGCCCGCACCGAGCCGTCCCGGAGCCAGCAGAAGATCGCCGGCCTCTAGGCCGGCCGTCCCCGCAGGGCCGCCACCTCGGCCACCACCGCGTCGCACTCGTCGTCGGTGGTGTAGAGGTGCGGGCCCAGGCGCAGGCCGGCCCCGGGCCGGTAGTCGCAGGTGTAGCCGCGGGCGATGAGCTCGCCGGTGACCCGCTCGGCGCCGTCGAAGTCGACGACCACGCTGCCGCCGCGTCGGGCCGGGTCGGCGGGGCCCCGGACGACCGCGCCCTGGGCCTGGAAGCCGTCCAGCAGCCGGCCGACCTGCCGCCGGGACTTGGCCCGGATGGCGTCCACGCCGGCCTCGGCCACGATCCGGTAGCCCTCGGCGGCCATCACATGGGCGGGCACGTTGGGGGTGCCGGTGACGAAGCGGCCGGCCCCGGCGGCATAGGCGATCGGGCCCGGCTGGAAGGCGAACGGGGCCTCATGGCCGAACCAGCCGACCAGCCGCGGGGCCAGGCCGGCGGCCACCTCGGGGCGGGCATACAGGAAGCCGGTGCCGGGCCCGCCCAGCAGCCACTTGACCGAGCCGCCGACCACCAGGTCCACGTCCAGGGCGGCCACGTCGATGGGGACGGTCCCGGCCGACTGGTAGACGTCCAGCAGGACCAGCGCCCCCACCTCATGGGCCCGGGCGGTCACGGCGGCCGCGTCCAGCAGGGCCGAGGACCGGAAGGCGACGTGGGTGACGGCGACCAGGGCCGTCTGGGTGTCGATCGCCTCCAGCAGCCGCTCGGTGTCGACGGCCAGGTCGCGGGAGGGGACGGCCTCGAGCTTGGCCCCGGCCGTCTCCTGGGCCCGGTACAGGTAGTCGCAGGTGGGGAACTCGAGGTCGGTGGTGACCAGCCGGCTGCGCTCGCCCGACCAGTCGAAGCAGGACAGCACCTGCCCGGCCAGCACCGACACGTTGGGCCCGAGGACGACCGACCCCGCCGGGGCGCCCAGCAGCCCCTCCAGCAGGGCCGCGGTGGCCCGGAGCTGCTCCAGCCAGCCGCCCCAGGCCACCACGCCGTCGGTGGCCCACTCGGCCGCGAAGGCGGCCAGGGCGGCCGGCACGGTGTCCGGCATCGGCCCCAGGGTGTGGGCGGCGAAGTAGGGCCCGCGGCGCAGGGTGGGGAAGCGGTCACGGTAGGCGAGCAGCTGGTCGGCCA
>JBJMHP010000168.1:0-10805 GCA_045807325.1 Actinomycetes bacterium
TCGGCCGACCGTAGGAGAGCAGCCGGATACCGCGCTCCGAGGCCGCGGCCACCAGCGGCGCGAGCGGGGCGCCGGTCTGCGGCGAGCCGTGGTGCCACACGATGGTGAACGCGTCGTGAGCAGCCGCTGCCGCGTCGTGCACCCGCAGGACGCGGCCGTCTGCGAGCCGTACGTCGCGTGCGGACACACGGGACAACGTATACCTGGCCGCGCGCCCGCAGCCGCCGCCGAGCTCAGCAGGACGCTTCGGCGGCGGCGGTCCCGGCCGCCCGCGCGCGGGCGAAGACCCACGTGCGCAGGGCCCGATAGCGCGTGATGGTCGCCGCCGCGCCCGCGACGACGAGCACCGCCAGCTCGACGGTCCGCGGCGGCGAGGGATCGATGCGGTGCAGGCTGGCCAGCGCCAGCGTCGTCAGCCCCAGCGTGAGGACGTAGACCACGGCGCCGCGCGCATGATGGTGCAGGAGGCGCTCTCGTCCACGCACGCCGAAGGTCAGGCGCCGGTTGGCGGCGGTGTTGGCCACCGCGGTCAGCGCGAGGGCGACGGCGTTGGCCCCCGCGGCACCGAGCGTCCCGTGCGCCAGCAGGTAGAGCACGGCGTAGGCGATCGTGCTGAGGACGCCGACGCCCATGAAGCGCACCACCGGGCCCGCCGCGGCCAGGCGCGCGACGCCGCGCAGGTCCTCGATGGCCGTGCGCACGATGTCGACGCGCGAATCGGGGTCGTCGACCCAGTCGACGGGGACCTCGTGGATGCGCAGCCCGCCGCGCTGGGCGGCCAGCAGCAGCTCGGTGTCGAAGAACCAGGCCTGGTCCTCGACGACCGGCAGCAGGGCCTGCACGACCCCGGTCCGGCCGGCCTTGAAGCCGCACTGGGCGTCGGTGAAGCGGGCCCGCATGGCGGTGCGCAGCAGCAGGTTGTAGCAGCGCGAGACCAGCTCCCGCTTCGGCCCCCTGACCACCGCGGCGCCGTTGGCCAGCCGGGTGCCGATGGCCAGGTCGCTGTGGCCCGACAGCAGGGGCGCGACCAGCGGCAGCAGCGCCTCCAGGCCGGTGGACAGGTCGACGTCCATGTAGGCGACCACGTCGGCGTCGCTGGCCTCCCAGACCTGCCGCAGGGCCCGGCCCCGCCCTTTCTGGGCGACGTGGACGGCCCGCACGTCCGGGAGCCGCTCGGCCAGCCGCCTGGCCAGCAGCCAGGTGCCGTCGCTGCTGGCGTTGTCGGCGACCGTGATCCGGAAAGCGAACGGGAAGCTGCTCACCAGGTACTCGTGGAGGCGCTCGACGCTGGCCTCCAGGACCTGCTGCTCGTTGTGGACCGGCACGACGATCTCGACCAGCGGGCCGTGCGCCCTGGTCGTCGGCAGCTCCTGCGGTAACGCCTGCATGCCCCGATGCTCGGCCCGGCGCCTTGAGGCAAGGTGGGCTGCGGCTGGGAAGTTGCTGTGAGGTCAGCCGGCGGCGTCGGGGGCCAGGGGGAGGACCACGCGGAAGCGGGCGCCCCGGCCGGGGACGCTGTCGACGGCGACGGTGCCGCCGTGGACGGCGACCAGGGCGGCCACGATCGACAGGCCGAGGCCGCTGCCGCCGTCGGCGGGGGAGCGGGCCGGGTCGGCCCGGTAGAAGCGCTCGAACACCCGCTCGGCCTGCTCGGGGGCGAGGCCGGGGCCGTGGTCGACGACCTCGACGGCGGCTCCGGGACGGCCGTCCAGAGTCGAGGTGCCGGCCCGGACCTCGATCGGGCTGCCGGCCGGGGTGTGGGTGAGGGCGTTGTTGACCAGGTTGGCCAGGACCTGGCGGAGCCGCCGGTCGTCGCCGAGCACCACCAGAACGCCGTCGTGGTCGCCGTTGTCGCCGCCGAGGACGAGCTCGATGCGGCGGTCGGGGGCGACCGCCCTGGCGTCGTTGACGGCCTCGGCGGCCAGGGCGAGCAGGTCCACCGGCTGGCGGTCGAGCGGGCGCTCGGTGTCCAGGCGGGCCAGCAGGAGCAGGTCCTCGACCAGCAGCCCCATCCGGGCCGCCTGGTCCTCGATCCGCCACATCAGGCGGTCCAGCTCGGCCGGGTCGCGGGCCGCCCCCTGCCGGTACAGCTCGGCGAAGCCCCTGATGGTGGTCAGGGGGGTGCGCAGCTCATGGCTGGCGTCGGCCACGAACCGTCGCATCCGGTCCTCGGACCGGCGGGCGCTGGCCTCGGAGGCGGCCCTGGCCCCGAAGGCCGACTCGATCTGGGCCAGCATGGTGTTGAGGGCCCGGCCGAGCCGGCCGACCTCGGTGCCCGGGTCGCGCTCGGGCACCCGGCGGGTCAGGTCGCCGGCCGCGATCGCCCTGGCCGTCTGCTCGATCTCGACCAGGGGGCGGAGGCTGGCCCGGACGATGGCCGCCCCCACGCCGGCCAGTGCGGCCAGCACGATCAGGCTCACCCCGAGGTCGATGAGCCGCAGCTGGCGGATGGTGGCGTCGATCCCGTCGAGGCTGGCGGCCACGACCACGCTGCCCTCGGAGCCGTCGCGTCGCGGCGCCACCGCGACCCGCCAGCGGCCGCCGCCCCCGGCGGCGGGCACGGTGGTCGTCTCGCCGGCGTTGGCCTCGAACCAGGCCGGGTCGTCGGGCACCCGGGGGGGCGGGCGGCCCTGCTCGAGCGGGTTCTCGTCCTGCTCGTCGAGCCGGCCGTCGGCCAGGCGGTACTGGACCAGGTACGGGCTCGGCGGCCCCCGGTGGCCCGGGCCCCGGCCGTCGAACCCGGGCGGGCCCGCGCCGGCCGAGCCCCTGGCCACCAGCTGGAGCTGGTCGTCGAGGCGGCCGACCAGGTAGCCGTCGAGGGCGGCCACGCTGGCCAGCCCGATCAGGGCCAGGGCCACGGTGACCAGGACGAGCACGGCCGCGATCAGCTTGACCTGCAGCGGGGTCCGGGCCAGCAGCCGCCGGCCGGCGGCCAGCGGCCGCAGGGTCATGGGTCGGGCAGCCGCAGGACGTAGCCGACGCTGCGGATGGTGTGGATCAGCCGGGGCTCGACCGCGTCGACCTTGCGGCGCAGGTACGACACGTACGACTCGACGATGCTGGAGTCGCCCCGGAAGTCGTAGTTCCAGACGTAGTCGAGGATCTGGGCCTTGGACAGCACCCGCCCGGCGTTGGTCATCAGGTAGCGCAGCAGCTTGAACTCGGTCGGGGACAGCTGCACCCGCCGGCCGGCCCGCCAGACCTCGTGGCTCTCCTCGTCCAGCTCCAGGTCGGCCGCGTGCAGCCGGGTCGGGGGCGGGGGCGGCCCGGCGGAGCTGGCCCGGCGGAGCACGGCCCGGATGCGGGCGATGACCTCCTCCAGGCTGAACGGCTTGGTCACGTAGTCGTCGCCGCCCAGGGTCAGGCCCCTGACCTTGTCCTCGGTGGCGTCCCTGGCGGTCAGGAACAGCACCGGGGTGCGGGTGTCGCCCGACCGCAGCCGGCGGGCCACGTCGAAGCCGTCCAGGTCGGGCAGCATCACGTCCAGCACGACCAGGTCGGGGCGGTGGCGCTGGGTGGCCGTGAGGGCCTCCAGCCCACCGGTGGCCGTGGCCACCTCGAACCCGGCCAGGCGCAGGCTGGCCGACAGCAGCTCCAGGATGTTGGGGTCGTCCTCGACCACCAGCAGCCGGGCCTCCGGTTGGGTCTTGCTCATGCCGGCCATTCTGACCGGTGTTCCTTGGCGGCGGCTGGCGCTTTCCTGGGAGGTTGCTGGAAGCGGAAGATACTGTCCTTCGACGTCGACACCGCCTGACCGGGGGTGCCCATGGCCGCCAGCGACAACACCGCGGGCTTCGGCCCGCTCGAGGGCTCCAAGACCGCCCTGCTGACCACCTACCGGCCCGGTGGGGAGGCGGTCGGCACGCCGCTGAGCATTGTCGTCAACGGGGAAAGGGCGTACTTCGTGACCGCCACCGACAGCGGCAAGGCCAGGCGACTGGCCCAGACCGACCGGGTCACCCTGGCCCCGTGCAAGCTGAACGGCACGGTCACCGGTGAGGCCGTGCCCGGCCGGGCCCGCCGCCTGACCCCTGACGAGCGTCGCACCGCCAAGGGCCTGCTGAAGCCCACCCAGGGGCTGTTCTGGAGCCTGCTCATCTACCGGTGGTTCCACGGCAAGAAGATGGAGCTGTTCGAGGTCGTGCCGGCTACGAGCAGAGAATGACCTCGAGGGTGCGGGGGCCGTGGACGCCCTCGACCCGGTCGAGCTCGATGTCGCTGGTCGCGCTGGGGCCGCTGATCCAGGTCTGGGGGCGGGTCGGGTCGAGGCGGGCCAGGGCCTCGGGGACGCCGGCCACCACCTGGGCGGCGGTCACGACCACCAGATGGTAGTCGGGGACCAGGCTGAGGATGCGGCGGCCCTGGCCGGGGCCGCCGTCGAGCACGATCGTGCCGGTCTCGGCGATGGCCACCGCGCAGCCGGTGAGCACCCCGTCCAGCCCGTCCAGCTGGGCGGCGTCCAGCGGCGGGTCGTCGCCGACCAGCTCGATGCCGGGCTCCAGGCGGTCAAGCCCGGCGGGGAGGATGCCGTCGGGGACGGCCACCCGGCGGGCCCCGCGCTCGGTCAGGGCGGCGAGCACGCTGGCCGCGACCATGGAGGTGGTGCTGCGCCGGACCAGGGCCCGGTAGTCGACCAGGCGGTCGACCAGCAGCTCCAGCAGCTCGTCGGCACCCAGGTCGCAGAGGGTCTCGGCGGTCCGGTAGTCGCGGGCGACCGGGGGCGGGGCGGCCCCGTCGGCCACGGCGGTGCGGATCCGCCCGAGGATCTCCTCGCGGGCGTTCATCGTTTCCTCCACCAGTCCCGGAAGGTCTGGGTCGGGGGCAGGGGGACGTCCCTGGTGCTGGTCCAGCCGGACAGGGGGGGCGGCAGGGTGGAGATGCGGCGGCGGCGCCGGCCCAGCAGCCGGCCCAGGCGGCCGGCCCGCAGGGCGTTGGCCCAGCGGGTCGGGCTGTCCATGGTCCAGGCGGCCGCGGCCATCACCGCCTGCTCCGGGGACGGCACGCGGGAGTGCTCGCGCTTGGCCTCGACCACCCGCGAGCGCAGGTGGACCAGCATCTGGGGGATGTCGATGGCCACCGGGCAGACGTCGTAGCAGGCACCGCACAGGGTCGAGGCGTACGGCAGGGAGGCGTTGTCGGCGACCCCGGTGAGCTGGGGGGAGAGGACGGCCCCGATCGGGCCCGGGTAGACGCTGCCGTAGGCGTGGCCTCCGGTGCGCTCGTACACCGGGCAGACGTTCAGGCAGGCCGAGCAGCGGATGCAGCGCAGGGCGCTGCGGCCCTGGGGGTCGGCCAGGGTGGCGGTGCGGCCGTTGTCCAGCAGGACCAGGTGGAACTCGCCCGGCCCGTCGCCCGCGTGCACCCCGGTCCACATGCTGGTGTAGGGGTTCATCCGCTCGCCGGTGGAGGAGCGCGGCAGCAGCTGGAGGAACACCTCCAGGTCGCGCCAGGTCGGGACCAGCTTCTCGACGCCCATGACGGTGATCAGCACCCGGGGCAGGGTCAGGCACATGCGGCCGTTGCCCTCGGACTCGACCACGGCCAGGGTGCCGGTCTCGGCCACGGCGAAGTTGGCCCCCGACACGGCCACCTCGGCCTCGAGGAACTTACGGCGCAGGTGCAGCCGGGCCGCCTCGGCCAGGGCCCGCGGCTCGTCGGTCAGGTCGGGCGGGGCCGGCAGGCCGACCTTGGCCATCTCACGCAGGAAGATCTCGCGGATCTCGGCCCGGTTGCGGTGGATCGCCGGGACCAGGATGTGGCTGGGGCTGTCGTGGCCGAGCTGGACGATCAGCTCGGCCAGGTCGGTCTCCCAGGCGGCGATCCCGGCCGCGGCCAGGGCCTCGTTGAGCCCGATCTCCTGGGTGGCCATGGACTTGACCTTGACCACCTCGTCGGCCCCGGCCGCCCTGACCAGGTCGGTGACGATCCGGTTGGCCTCGGTGGCGTCCCGGGCCCAGTGGACGACCCCGCCGCGGGCGGTCACCTGCTCCTCCAGCTGGACCAGATAGGCGTCCAGGCCGGCCAGGACCTGGTCCTTGATGGCCGCCCCGGCGGCCCGCAGCTCGGCCCAGTCGGGCAGCTCGGCCACCACCGAGGCCCGCTTGGCCCTGATGGTCCCGGTGGCCTTGCCCAGGTTGCGCCGCAGCTGGGCGTCGCCGAGGGCCGTCCGGGCCGCCTCCGGGAACGGCCGGTCGCCGCGCAGGTGGCCGACCCCGGGCGGGGCCGTCGGCATGCCGAGGAAGACCTGATTGACCGGGGCACCCCCCCGGGGTTCCCCGAACCCCTCCGGCTGGGTCATCGCGGGGGCACCTCCGGCTGCTCGGCCCGGGTGGAGGCGAGGATCTCGGCCAGGTGGACGGTGCGCACCCCGGTCCGCAGCCGCGACAGCCCGCCGCCGATGTGCAGCAGGCACGAGCTGTCCGAGGCCGAGCAGACCTCGGCCCCGGTCGACAGGACGTGGTGCATCTTGTCGGCCAGCATGGCCGCCGAGGTGTCGGGGTTCTTGACGGCGAAGGTCCCCCCGAAGCCGCAGCAGGCCTCGGCCTGGGGCAGCTCGACCAGGTCGATGCCGTCCACCTCGCGCAGCAGCCGCAGCGGCCGGTCCCCGACCCGCAGCACCCGCAGGCTGTGGCAGGTGGGGTGGTAGGTCACCCGGTGGGGGAAGTAGGCGCCGACGTCGGTGACGCCGAGCACGTCGACCAGGAACTCCGACAGCTCGTAGGTCCGCGACGCCGTCTCGGTGGCGGCCGCGGCCAGCCCCGGGTCGCCGGCCTCGGACGCCACCCAGGCGTGCTGGTGGCGGACCGACCCGGCGCACGACCCGCTGGGCGCCACCACCGCCTCGTAGCCTTCGAAGGCGGCCACGTGCCGGCGCACCAGCGGCAGCGCCTCCCGGATGTAGCCGGTGTTGATGTGCATCTGGCCGCAGCAGGTCTGGGACCGCGGCACCTCCACGGTGCAGCCCAGCCGCTCCAGCAGCGCCACGGTGGCCTTGCCGACGTCCGGGAACAGCCCGTCCACCAGGCAGGTCACGAACAAGGCGACGCGCACGCTCGGCCCTCCAGGTTCGGCTCGGCTGCCCGGTTCCTTCCCGGGGACAGCGCGACGCTACCAGACGTCACCCGGCCGCCAGTCGCAGGTGATGGAACCGGTCACCTGGAGCGCCCCGGTGGCCGGGGTGCGCAGCACCACCACGCTGCCGTCGTCCTCGGCCGTCCGCTCCCGCCCCCGCGGCCCGGCCACGAAGGTCGGCCCCTGCCAGGTCTCCCACCCCAGCCGCTGGTAGAACCCGGGGATCCCGGAGCCGTCCGCCAGCGCCCCCAGCTCGTACTCCCCCTCGACGACCCGCCCCACCTCCCGCATCACCAGCGAGGCCAGCCCCCGCCCCCGCCGGTCGGCCCGGGTCGCCACCCCCTCCACATACCCGGTCCGCAGCTCCCGTCCCCCGGTGCTCAGCACCCGCGGCACCACCGCCCCATGCGCCACCACCTGGTCGTCGTCCTCCACGGCCAGCACGTGCACGCCGCCCAGGGTGTGCTCCCAGTCGTGCTCCTCGAACCGCCCCCCGAAGGCCCCGAACAACAGTCGCCGCAGGGCCTCCAGCTCCGCCCCGCTCAGCTCGGCCGTGGTCACGCTCCGCACCTGGGTCATGCCCGGGAGGATGCCAGGTTGCGCGGCTGGAGAACCAGCCATACTTCGTGTCCATGCGCACGGCCGCGTGATCATCACCAAGCACGGCCGCCCGGCCGCCGTCATGCTGAGCCTCGAGGACGGCGAGGCGGGCCCTGCGGCGTCTGCCGGAGAAGGTGGCGGTGTCGGCCGTCGAGTTCATCCACGGTCCGCCGGCCAGCAACCCGACCCGGGCCGGGCGGCCGCTCCGCTTCGAGCTCGAGGGTCGGCACAGCGCGTACCGAGGCGACTACCGGGTCGTGTGCCGGATCGACCATCCGCGCCGGAGGGTCACCGTCCTGGCGGTCGGCCATCGGGCCGACATCTACCGGCGGGGCTGATCTCGACGAGGGGCGATGCCGTCAGGACGGTGAGCCGGCCCTGGTGTACTCGGACGCCAGCGAGCCGAACAGGACGATGACCAGGGCGGCCAGCTGGGTGATGGCGGAGACGGCCAGGCCGAGGGGGATGGTGGCCAGGGCGAGGGTGGCGGCGAGGGCGCGGAGGCGGCCGGGTCCGATGTGAAGGGTGTGGCGGAACAGGACGTCGCCGGCGAGGAAGATGGCCACGCCGCCCGAGAGCAGAAGGGCGTGGGCGAGGTCGAGTGGGTCGAAGGCGTGGCCGACCACGTCCTTGAGGCCGGCGGCCATGGCGATGATGCCGAGCAGCATCAGCAGGTGCCAGTAGCCGAAGGCCTGGATGGCGACCCAGCCGCGGCGGTCGTCGGAGACGGCGGCAAGGGCGTGCTCGGCGCGGGTGTCGTCGCCGCCGAAGTAGGCCCACCACAGGCAGGCCGCCAGCAGCAGGGCGAGCACGGCCACGCTGGCCAGGGCCAGGTCGACCGGGAGGTGGGCGGCGCCGATGCCGATGGCCACGATCGACTCGCCCAGGGCGATGATCACCACCAGGCCGTGGCGCTCCACGAAATGGGCCGGCGCGATCCGGAAGTCGCCGATGCGGACCAGGAGCGGGGTGAACCACTCCAGCGCGAACGCGGCCGCCCACAGCAGGTAGGTGGCCGTGCCCTCGACGACGACGGCGGCCAGGACCAGCAGGGCCGAGACGAGGTTCAACGGGGCCAGGCGGAGCAGCGCCCGGATGGTGGTGGTCTCCGAGGTGCGCGTGAAGAGCCCTGCGTGGATGCTCACGACCACCAGGTAGGCGATCCCGAAGGCGACGTCGCCCTCGGAGAAGGCCCGCGGGACGGTCAGGGCCAGGACCAGGAACCCCGCCATGCCGCCCAGCAGCAGCAGCCGCCGCGCGGCCCGGTCCGCGGCGACGGCGTTGGTCAGCCAGGCGTAGCCGCCGTACATGTAGTAGATCACGCCCAGCATGAGCACCACCCGCAGCAGCCCCCGCAGGGTCGGGTCGTCGCTCAGCAGGGCCGTCAGCTGGGTGATGGTGAAGACGAAGACCAGGTCGAAGAACAGCTCCAGGGTCGAGACGCGCTCGACCCGCTCGGCCTGCCCGGGGGGTCCGGCCACCTCAGATCCCGGGCTCGGCCGGGAGCCGGCCGGAGGCGACGGCCTTGCGCAGGGCCTCGTGGTCGGCCTCGGTCTGGTCGGCATAGGCCCTGGCGAACCGGGCGAAGGCCCGGTCGGCGCTGTCGCCCTTGCCGAGGTAGCCGGACAGCACGGTGGCCCCGGTGGAGCGGGCGTGGCCCTTGGCCAGCAGGGTGCCGCAGACCCGGGCGTAGTCCATCAGGGCCGACCCGTCCATCCCGTCCACGGTGATGGCGCCCTTCATGTCGCGGAACTGGCGCACGTAGTAGTCGCGGCCGGCCACAGTGGTCCAGCCGAGCAGGGGGTCGCTCACCGTCTGGAGGGTCTGCTGGTACTCGACCACCCGCTGGCCCTGGTGGGCGTGCCAGGCCGTGTCGCCGTGCACGAACCGGGCCACACAGGAGCGCCGGGCCTGCTTGAGCTGGAGGAACACCACGTCGCTCGGGTCGTTGCCCTGGAGCAGGGCCACGAAGGCGCGCAGGCCGACGCTGCCCACCCCCACGACCTTGTGGGCCAGGTCGACGACCACGTAGTAGCCGAGGAGGCGGCGCCAGTGGGGCGGCAGGGTGTCCAGGTAGCGCTCCAGGCCCTCGATGAGCTGGTCGGTCTCCCGCTTGGACACGTGGGTGACCAGCGGCGGCTGGTCGACGATGTGGCGGGCCCCGCCGCGCTCCCGGGTCAGCTTGGGCAGGGCCCGGTCGCTGGTCCGGGTCCGGGCCCGCTGGGCGGCCCGCTCGATCTCGCCCCGCAGCGACCAGTCGGCCAGCTCGGCCCGCATCCGGTCGATGTCCAGGCGGTCGAAGGACCGGGCCAGCAGCGCCTGGCCGGCCAGCTGGCGGAGCTGACGCCGGTAGGCGTAGGCGCAGCGCAGGACGGCGTCCTCGCAGGTGTCCTCGGACAGGCCGTTCTGGCGGCCGGCCACCCAGACGCTGGTGGTGAGCCGACGCAGGTCCCACTCCCAGGGCCCGGGGTGGGCCTCGTCGAAGTCGTTGAGGTCGAAGACCAGGTCGCGCTCGGGCGAGGCGTAGAAGCCGAAGTTGCCCAGGTGGGCGTCGCCGCAGATGACCGGCTCGACCCCGGTCCGGGGCAGGTGGGCGAAGTCCTCGGCCATGAGCGCGGCCGAGCCGCGCAGGAAGGCGTACGGCGAGGCCATCATCCGCCCCACCCGCACCGGCACCAGCCGCTGGAGCCGGCCCTCGTGGGCCTCCTCGATCAGGTCCAGCGGGTCGGGGCGGTCCTCGGCCGGCCTCCAGCGCCCGAGCGCCCCCCGCCTGACCTGCTCGCGCAGGGCTCTCCCCGCCGCCGAGCGCTCTTCGCTGGTCGGCAGCGAGGTCCGCAGGACTGTGGCCATCTCAACCTCCGCCGGAGTACGGTCCGCCGGCTGCTATCTTGCCAGCGCCACGACACCGGAGGGAGAGACAGCTTGCGGATCGGCATCGGGCTTCCCAACCCCGTCCTCGACGTCCCCGGGCGGCTGGTGGTCGCCTGGGCCCGGCGGGCCGAGGAGCGCGGCTTCTCGTCACTGGCCACCATCGACCGGATCGCCTACCCGAGCTACGACTCGCTCACCGTGCTGACCGCGGCCGCGGCCGCCACCGAGCGGATCGGCCTGCTCACCAACATCCTCCTGGAGCC